>NZ_NFHX01000003.1:0-231224 GCF_002161515.1 Faecalibacterium sp. An58 | reverse complement strand
CTGGACGAGCTGGACCCGTACTCGGCAGACGACCTTCTGCTGGCCCACGGCATCATGATGCGCGGTTTGATAGAAGAAGCCGGGGTATTCCGTTCCCGGCCAGTGGGCGTGGTAGACAGCCAGGGGCGGGTGGTTCATTTTGGGACGCTGCCTCAATATGTCCCTGGCCTGATTGCAGACCTGCTGGACTGGACCCGGGATAGTGATCTGCATATGCTGATCCGCAGTTGTGTCTTTCATTACGAGTTTGAGCTGATCCACCCCTTTGCCGATGGCAACGGACGGGTGGGCCGACTGTGGCATACCTTGTTGCTCTCGCGGTGGAATCCTGCCTTTGCCTGGCTTCCGGTGGAATCCGTCATCCATGACCGCCAGCAGGGGTATTATGATGCCATCAACACTTCCAACAACGCGGGGGAATCCACCGCGTTCATTGAGTTCATGCTGTCGGCCATTCAGGCAGCTCTCACCGAGGCCATCAGCGCGGGTGATGGTATGAGCGATGAAGCACCCGACAAGGAGACTGCCCGTTGGCGTCAAATCGAGACGTATCTCAAAAGCCACGACTGCATCCGAAACGCCGACGTACGTGCGCTGTGCGGCGTGTCGGCTGCGACGGCCAACCGTATCCTTGTCGCTTTGGTTGCCAGTGGACGCCTGGTGAAAGTCCATTCCGGCAAATATTGGGCCTACCGGCTGCCATGATTGAAGCGGCTACTTCCTTTCTGCCTTGTCCGGACAAAGAAAAAGAGCTCCCTGGTTCAGTGTGAAACAAGGCACTCATGCAGCATCCAAAAATATAGCGTATTCACGTTTTCTTCCGTGCTTTCTCTGCCCGGTTGAAGGGGTACGTGACCGCATTGGGCGGGAGAGCGCTTGAATGGCATTCAAGAGGTCAGCGGTTCGATCCCGCTTATCTCCACCAATGCAACGCCTCGCTTCCGAAAGGAAGCGGGGTTTTTTGCTGTGGCGTGAGCCGCCCCTGCGCTATGCGTTTTGGCAGGATGTATTCCATGCGCTCATAAGCCGTGCCGTCCCCTTTGCGCCCGATTTTTTGGCTGCGTGCTGCCGTCATGGGGTTACCCGTGTAGTATATAACAGTATTCCCCTCCCCTTTTCCAGGATTTTATGATATAATCACCATAAATACCTGCCAAACCATGTTGTGATGTCCGGCTTTTGCCTCCAAGCGAAACGAGACCCGTTATGACAGCTGCACCTCTATGGGATGGGACTGTATTCTTTTTCCTCTCTCCTGGTCCCGCCGCGATCACTTTCTCTGAGCGCCAGCGCCCCCGTCCTGGGCGCGGCCTGGTTTTGTGCGGTCTTTTTGCCCTGCGCCCTTCTGCCCATGCGGCAGGAGGATGTAGGGCTTTTTCTTTTACCTGAAAGGAGCCAATGAAGATGCATTTAAAATACACCTGCCCCGGCTGTGGGACCCCTTTGGGCTATGACGGATTGTGCTGGAAATGCAAGTGCGAACAGGATCGGAATGCGGCGCTGGCCTGGACGCCGGAGCAGATCGCGGAGAAGCAAAGGAACCTGATTCAGAATATCCAGCGTCTGGCGGATATGGAGGACCCGGAGCTCACCGACTTCTGGCAGCTGCTGAGCTACCAGGACGCCATCACCACGGAAATCCAGCGGGCGGCACTGGCCGCAGAGGTGTTCTGGCCCTGTGAGATCTATTATCACGCTCCCGCCGATGTAAGGGATGGCCTGATCCATGCGTTACTGTCTACGGAGAATTCCAGCGAAGCCTCCAACCTGATGAGTTGCCTTGCTATGCAGGGGGATGACAAGGCACTGGCGGCACTATTGGAGCTGGAACGAAATCCCCGGCCCTGGCGCAAGGGCCTCTATGTAGACCCATCCAGCTATGCGCAGATCGGCGGCTGGACCTTCGACAAGGAGGGCCAGAGAATCCAACTCAACTTCGACACCTGCTATCCTATGGTCAAGGGAACCACTGGCGAGAAATCTCCTGTTCGCATTGGCCGGGCACGGGAGGACACCTGCCCTCACTGCGGCGGGCGTATGGTGGATATACTGGTGCTGGATGGCCGGGACGAGCGGCTGAAATTTCTGGGGTTGGATGGTATCCTGACCGCCGCCTGCTGCCCCAACTGCGTGGGATTCCTGAAAGGCCCTGCCCTCAACCGCTTTTCTTTGGACGGCGGCATGGAGATCTTCCCCTCGGAGCTCTTTGACGGGGCGGAGAAGACGGATTGCTATGTCAGTCCCGAGGACTACAAGACCCTCACCGAAAATCCCTTTGTGCTGGGCAGGGTGCCTGTGCCCCTGTTTTATGGATGCGCCAGCGAGGATGCGAACACCGTCGGCGGCTTTGGCAACTGGGTACAGGACGCAGAATATACAACCTGCCCCCACTGCGGAAAGCCCATGAAATACCTGGCCCAGATTCAGTGGGATACGGTATTCGACTGCGCGGAGGGCACGCTTTATATCGAATTCTGCCCGGACTGCCAGATCGTATCTATGCAGCACCAGCAGACCTGAAAATTCTCTGAACTGTGCTTACGGGAGGACACCATGAAAAAAGAAAAATCAAAGACTTTGTTGCCCTGTACGCCCCAGAAGATGAGGAAAAGCTGGTATTGATCCAGAGCGGTATCAGCGCAGGCAAAACCTTTCTGGATACCTTTTGGACAGCCCATACCCATGCTCTTGCCATGGCGGCTGTCCAGACCGGGCAGGTAATCTCTGGCCGCTGCTACCTGAGCTGGCCGCTTACAGATAATGAACGAGAAAACGGAGACTATTCCAAGCTGTTTTCCAAGGGCCAGATCTACCGAATCAAAGCTCGTGCCTGGAAAGGCGACGCCCTCAGTGAACCCCAGTGGTATGTCACGGAAGTGTTGGAGGAAGGTGTGTCCTGCCCGGCCCTGGAGGAGCTCTGGGCGGAGTACACAAAGCCTGTCCTTCTGAAGGACGAAGTGCTGGGGACCCTCACGCTGGACCGTGAAATGAGTTATTTCAGCGGGACCTGCCAATGGATGGGAAAAGAGGTCCAGATCTCGCTGGATGTGGAGATTGAAAATCAGGCGTCTTGGACGCGCACCCGGAATGTCATGAAAAAGCTGCTGGCAGAGCAGGAAACATGGGACAAATCCCTGCGGGCGCTGGCCGCCCGGAAGCTCACCACTCAGGCCAACGAGTGGCTGGCGGACAATGACCAGATCGACCGGGACCCGGAACAAGATCCCATCACGGAGGAGGAGTTCGCACGGCGCATCCTGCTCACCGAGTTCTCCGTCTCCCCCGGCGGCCGGTTTACCGCTTGGTATGAGGATGACGATATGTTCTGGGGCCATGTGATCACTGTGGATGGGACACTGAAAAAAGGCCCCGTTGACGCTGATATACAGGGATAAGGTGAGGAGGAACCCTAAATGAACGGCGAACAGATCACAGCTTTTTTACAGGCCAACTGGGAGTGGGTGACTTTGATCATGGGCATTGTGTCCGTGGCTGGCTCAATTCTGAATTGGAACTGGATGTGCGACCCCACCGGCAAGCCGTACTCTCACCGCTATGGCCGTGGCTCCCGGCGAGTGATCTTCTTCCTGCTGGGGCTTGTGCTGATTGTGACCAGCATCTGGAGCCTTGTGCCAGCAATCAAGTAAGGAGGATATTGATATGATGAAGGAAAATTATCCCACCTGGCTGGAGGGCCATGTGAAGGACTGGGCGCAAAAGCGCCTACCCACCGTGACCCTGTGCTCCTCCACCGGCCATGAGCTGCTGGAGGTGTGGTACTACGGAGACCTGCGCACGGTGAAGGGAGAGCCGCAGCCCTATATTGTGGATGGCGGCGAGGCCCCTGGACTGGTGGCGGCCCGCGACCCGGAGAGCGGCGAGGAATTCGTCATCTTTGACGGCGGGCGGCATGGCTACGACAATATGTTCTGCGATGAACATGATCCAGCCGAGCTGGAACACCGTCCCCTCAAGCGATATGAGATCCCCGCCTCCAAGCTGGTGCTGGAGCTGGGGTACAGCGTGGACTACGAGGACGAAAAAGAAGACTTCGAACCGGATGAGGCGGATACTGTGGAACTGATCAACGGCGAGCGTATGCCTTGGGAACAGGTCAAGCGGGACGGCATCGACTATATCGCCCTTTACTATGTGGATGAGCAAGGAAAACAGGTCCAGATCCTGGACGCGGAACTGGCGTAAGGACAGCTATTCTATCTCTTGCTAATCCGAGGAGGTGTCTCATGACCCAAGAGGAACAGATCCGCCTCTATCGGCTGATGGAAAAGCTCAACTGGTTTTTCCACCAAGAGATGCATTACCTGGACCGGGATACGGCGGAAAAGACCGCACGAGAGTGTTACCCGGAGATTCGGGATTTTACATACGACATTTTATGGAACGACCTGCCCAAAAAGGTGCAGGAGCAGCTTGAGGACGAGGAGGAATCCCTATGAGTACGCTGATTTGCTCTTTTGATGGCCTGCACGACAACAGAGTCCTTCGCTACTGCGCTGACTTTGAAGCCCACACACTGCACATGAATACCCAGACCGAGGCCGGAGAGACCGTATCCGTCCACTTTACCGGCCTGCTGGCCCACTGGTTTGAAAATATGATCCAAGACAACATCCTCTTTGGCATGGATGAGATCACCGTGGACGGATTTTTTGAACAGTACAAAGACCTGCTGGGCGGGACTATCTCTTACGGCTTTCCCGCCTGCTGCAGTATCGAGGAACTGCGGAAGCGCATGGAACGGGAGCACATCCGGGTGTTTGTCATCGACTCCTCCCTTGGGCTGTGCGGATTTGTTCTGGCTCAGGAGGTGGAATTGCAATGTCCATAACCGCCTATCAAGTGGAAGCCGTCGGCCATGACCGGACCGGCAGGGACTTCGGCTATGTGAATATCATGTACCGCTATGGCGGCAAGCAGTCCTGCCCCCGGCCGGATCAGTGCGAAAAGCTGGAGGTCATGTGGGCGGATGGAGAGACGAATCAGCAGGCCTTCATCCTGGATTTGTCCTTCAACCCGGAGATTACCGACGAGCTGCTGGTGGTCTACTTTGATTTGAGCCAGGAGATTTTCTGCATTACCCATGAGAGCTGAGGAGGTACCCCATGATCAAAGAGCGCATCCCCATCTCCGGCGACCTCAAAAGCAAGGTCAGGCAGCTGATGGAGTACGCCGGATGGCAGGAAGGTCGAAAAGTTGATATTTCCATTGCATTGCAATACTACGCCGAGCGAGGCGTCCCGATGATGAAAAGCACCCAGCGGTTTTACCGGAAATATTTCGGCCTGTGCTGTCAGTGGTATCTGGCGCAGAAAAAGCTGAACTGGGCGGCCGACTTTGAATTTGCGCTGTTTCCATACCTCATCAACGGAATCAAGAACCACCTGGAGGACGCCTATTTCCGGGATATGTCCGGCTGTGAGCTGGCGGAGATCGAGCAGGCGGCCGGCCAGCGGTGCCAGCCCATTGGACACATCGGATACTACTACCCGGCGGAGGTCTGGATCTCCGAGTACGGGAAGCTGTACGCGAAATATGAGTATCAGGAGGAAATCGAGTGCTTTCCCGATGTGTTTGCCCTGATTGAGCGTGAACTGGGGCAGTGTAAATTCGATTCCGCCGCCATGAGAACCGTGGAGGCGCTGGATGGAAAATGATGAAACAGGACTTTACTATTTGGCGCAATCAAATATTGCAGAATCCCCGGGACATTTCACCGCTGAAATTCGGGATATCGCAGGATGAGGTCATAGAAATCTTCGGGAAGCCCGATGCTGTTTCCACCATGAGAAGCGGCGGGAAGCCTTTGATCCTCAAATACCAGGACATTGAACTGCATTTCGATAGAAAGGCCCCTCATGGGCTCTCCTTAGTCTATAGCGACGATGAGATCGAGCTGAGCATAACAGATCATCACGAAGAACTGCTGCGGCCCATCACCAGCACAGAGCCGGTGGACAACGAGTTCTTCCTCCGGGATGGAGCGGTCTATTTCTCCGGCCTGTATGAAAACGGCCTGCTCAAAGGCGTCCCGCCCGACGACTTCTCCTGCTGGCACTACTGGGGAAAAACCTCCACAGCCTGTTTTATGGGTGGCATCCGCCTGCGGGGGGCGGACCCGGCATCGTTTCGGGTGCTGAATTTTGCCTATGCGATGGACAAAACAGCCGTCTACACCACCAGCGGGAGAATCCCAGATGCAGAGCTGGCGGCCTTCCAGGTATTAGACAACGGCCAGAACGATTCGGCTGCGCCCCAGGGATATGCAAAGGACAGCCGGCAGGTCTACTTCCACAACGGGTACGGCAAGGTGAAGATCATCAAGGGCGCGAAGGTTGCCTCTTTCCGCTCGTTAGGCGATACCTATTTTGCCAGGGATGAGAAACGAATCTATGCTTACGGTAAGCAGCTTCCCAAAGCGGATCTGCCCTCATGGGAATTGCTCCGTCACTGGTATTCCCGCGATGCCAAGCGGGTGTACTACCTCAACCGGGAGATTAAGGGGGCGGATCGGAACAGTTTTACGGTATGCACCCCGCTGGACGCACCCCCTCTTGCCGATCATATGGCCCGAGACAGGAATCATTTTTACCAAAACGATGAGATGATTGAAGAACCGCTGTGGCTGGAAAGGCTGCAAGCAATACAGGGAAAATGAAAGGAGCCACCCACATGAAAGCCTTTGACCCCAATTACAAACTGCTGGACGAGATGTATCAGGACGATTACTATCCTGCTTTTCTGGTGGACAAGGTAAAGGACGAACTCCAGAAAGTTATCGACCTGCTGGAGAGCGGCGAAACCGACACCGAAGCGGTGCAGGAAAAACTGGACGAGGCGGTCTGCGGCATCAATGACCTCCAGGACGAATTTTACGAGAACGACAGCGAGATCGAAACGGTGGCTCGGGACTGTATCGGCGTAACCGTGGACTACATTTTGAAATGGTTTGGCATTCCCATTGATATGGAGGAGGCCATCCGGGAACGGGACTGGTGATAACGATGACGATTGAGGATATGTTTGGGGATCTGCACAAGATCGACATTCTGGCAGAAAAACCCGAAACAAAGGAAGTTTTGATGGTCCTCGTCTGCAACGGTTTCATTGACGGCTCCCCGGAAACGCAGAAGGCCCTGCTGGATAAGATGGAGGGCTATCTGAACCACACCCAGAGCGAGGAATTTCAAAAGGAATATGGGGATTGGTCCGTGATCTTGCGTGTGACCCTTGACCGGGAGCCGGATGAGCGCATCCTGGCCCTGCTCAGCAAGTGCCCTGCATGGGCGGAGGACTACGGCGTAAAGCTGGAAATTGAAATTGGAGGAAAACCGGTCCGCATTGTAGAGAGCTGACCAATGCTCAAACTGAATCAACAGGAGGGAACCATTATGCCAACTGCCGAGTGGCTGAACAAATACGAATCCATCAAGGACAAACTGGCCTGCAAAACGGACCTGGACGCCTATTTTACAGAAAAAGTGATTGGGAATATGGGTGTGGATGTGCTGGACATTGGGTCCGTCCATTTCCCTACCGGAACCATCTTTGCCTGTGATCCGCTGGTGGAGCTGGAGGACACACCGCCCTTTATTCAGACGATACCCGCCGGGACTTATCCCGTGAAGGTCTGCGTGGTGCCCAGTGAAAAATACGGCGACCGTTACGCCTGCGTCAAGGTGGAGGTCAGCCGGGAAAAGTCTGTCCGCTATGAGCTGGGCATAACAGGCAAAGAGGATCTGGACGAGGAACTGGGCGAGGACGCTTATTTTGGCTTTGGCGTAGACACTGGGATGGGCTGCGTTGCGGACATCCAGACCCAGGCGGCTTTCAAGACTTACTGGGCCAAGCGGCTGGAGGAAGACCCGGACATCGACCCCTACAACGACCTGTTCTGCGATCTTCTGGAGGAAAACGCTAAAGCCCACCCCAAGTATCAGAGCAGCTACGGCGACTGGCTCAACTGGACGGTGCCGGACACGGACTGTAATCTGCCCATCTTTGCCTCCGGCTGGGGCGACGGTTACTATCCCGTCTACTTCGGCTATGACGCAAGGGACGAGGTCTGCGCCGTGTATGTGCGTTTCATCGATATCGAAGCCAGCTATGGAGAACAGGAGTAAAGGACCCACCATGGAATTACCAAAACGGGAGCGGACAGCGGACCGGGAGAGCGCTGTCCTGACCTTAGATGGAGAAAAGCAATTTGAAGGACCGCAGAGATGATGGAGCGGCTGCTAACGGCGGCCGGGCCGACCCAGGTGCGCCCCATGTCTTTCTTTGGGGATCCGAACCTGCGGGAGTTTTTGCTGGAGCCGGAATCCCTCCGGCGCATCCGAGAAGCTGCCTTCATTGATAACGGAACTTTGGTAAGAAAATAGAGGAAGCGAGGGACTTACATGGGTGCATGGGGCATTAAGGCATTGGAAAGCGATGAGGGGCTGGATATGATCGGCATCCTCACAGATGAATATCTATCAAAGCATTCGATATTGAACCTGGACGAGATACTTGAGCTGATGAAACAGGAAGGTATGTTGGGAGAAGATCTCTCCGACATCGACTTTCTCTACGACAACACCGCTATGGCTCTGGCAGAGCTGTACTTTCAATGGAAAGACGATGGCAAACTGAATTATGACACTGACAATAGTATCTGGTGTAAGGTGACGGACTTCACAGCATCGAAAATGGCTCTCGCTTTCCTGCTGCGACAGCTCACTGATATTAAAAATGAGGTGCCTGATGAGGATGACATTCGTGAGATTGTGGATCTTTGGAAGGACGAGGACAGCGGTGAAATCGACCCGGAGTGGTCGGAGCATTTAGAACGGCTCATTGAGCGACTGGCTTCAGAACAGGAGGCGTGACAAATGTATATCCAAAAATACTGGGGCAACTTTATCGGAGGCTCGGATGACAGCCTGAACCTTGTGGCCTTTTTAGTAGACCAGAAGAAAGAGGAAATCCCCCTCAGCGAGATTTTTGCCAAGATCGGGCTGGACAAGCAGAACTGGGACTTCCGCCAGACGGTGGAGTATCTGGAGTTCACCCACTCGGGTGGCGTGGAGATGGACTTTCACTTCGCCATTGATGTGGTCACCGACCTGGCCGCCATCCTGCTGGAGTGCAGCGTCAGCGGCAGTGTAAACCTTCAGGATCTGGACGAGTACAACACCCCTGCCCGCCGTATCCGCATCACCGCCACGGCGGAGGAGCACGATGCCATGAACAAGGCACTGGCGGATTTTGCCCAGAATCCGCTGGAATATGACCTCAGTGAGATGATGGACAACGAGGAGATCCAGGAGATGGCTCGGGATGTGGAGGCGCTGCGGAAGGCGCTGTACGAGGCTGCTGGCCGCAACCGGGACTTCATCATCCCCCTGCTGAACACCCCTGCCCCATGCGCCTTTGAGCGGGATGAGAACGGCGTGTTCCAGCAGATCAAAGACTGGAAAATGGAACAGGACGAGGAGGAACAAGCTATGGATATTTTGAAGCAGTGCCAGAAGTGGCATGAGGAGGACAAATTCCAGAAAATTATTGACGCGCTGGAGGCCATCCCCACCCAGGAGCGTACCCCGGAAATCGATATGGAGCTGGCGCGGGCCTACAACAATCTGGGAGCACCTTCCAACCGTGCGCTGCTCAAAAAGGCCCTCGCGCTCTTGAAACCTCATGAGGAATACTTTCAGGGCGATCACTACTGGAACTTCCGCATGGGCTATTCTTATTACTACCTGGATCAGGGGGGCCGAGCCTTGCCTTATTTCCGCAAGGCGCTGGAGGCCCGCCCTGACGATGAGGACACCAAGCGATTCATAGAATGGTGCGAAGCGGACATTTCTCGGCCATGGTTTTCAATGTGCTTCCGGGAACGGACGGAATCTACATGGAAGGACTTTGCTCAGCAGGAAGCCCAGCTGCGCCAGATAATGGACGACGATAAGGACCACACCCGCAGCGCCGAAATCGTGGCCCAAATGGAAGGGGCTTTGAACCAGGCGTTTGACGAGATCTCCTTCGAGATGGGTTTCAACGGCGAAAAGCATGAGTTGATCCTCACCCCGGAGGGCGACAGGGTCAAGCTGTTTGAGCTGGTCTACTTCCAGAAACACGCCCCCACGGAGGTGCTGGAACACTGGAACATCCTGGTGGGCCGTCAGCCCTCTCCGAATACCGGACTGCGCACCGAGGATGGCTGGGACATCTCCGGGGAGGATGTGCAGATCTGGCTGGAGGAGCAGGGTGAAAACAGCTTCGTCCTCTCCGCCTACTGCGAAAAGCTGCTGCCCATGCTGCGGGAGGCGGAAGGCCGGGTCTGGTGGATGCTCACCACCCTCACCGACCAGGTGCTGGGCGAGATCTCCCACATGTGGTACATTGACGATTTCGATGTGCTGGAGGAGCCCAAGGCGGAGCCGTCCTTCCCCCTGTCCCAGCTGCCCGATCAGCTGAAGGAAAAGGGCGCAAACCTTACCACCGATCCGGAAGCCTATCTGGAGAGCTACCTTGGCTATGAAATGGAACCCAACAAGGACCCGGATGCTGACTGGCGGCTGGATGTAATGGCCGGCTCCACCTGCTGTGTGCCGCTCATCAATGGCTATCTGAACGGGGACAACGATTTTATGGATGCTCTCCATGCCGACGGCGCGGTGGCGGGCTTCTTCTGCTATCCCCTGGACACCCTGCGGGAGGAAAAAGGATCGGAGAAGATCTTCGCCTTCCGGGACAAGTTGGAGGAATTGTTCAGCACCGGGGACGGCCCGGAGATCCTCACCCTCACCGGCGGAGCCACCGGCCTTTTCTGCGGCTATGTGGACTTCATCGCTTGGGACATCCAGGCGGCGCTCCAGATGGCAAAGGAGTTCTTCGAGGACAGTGAGATCCCCTGGGCCAGCTTCCACACCTTCCGCCGTGAAGCGGGCACAGTGAATCTCAAAACACCGCCCGAGGAGGAACCGGACGATGAGGATCAGGTGCCCGAGCTGGACGAGACGCTGACGGGCATGGACTATATCCCTTACACCTCGCAGAACGAAGAAGAATTCTTCCAGCAGCTGGAGCAGTGGAACGACGAGGACGAGTACACCCGCTGCATCCAGGCATTGAACGCCATCCCGGAGGATTGGCGGAACTACCGCACCGCCTACGCTATGGCCCGGGCGCTGGAGAACTATGCAGTTTTGGGCGACCATCAGCAGGAGCCTCCCTACTACAAGGCAGAAAAAGCTCTGCTCCGGGCCATTGAGGTGCTGGAGTCCGTCCGGGAAGAAGGCCAGGACAAGGCCCAGTGGAATATGCGGATGGCCTATGGCTATCAGTATCTCAACCGGCAGGAAGAAAAGGCCATCCCCTACGCCCAGCGGTGGGCCGAACTGGACCCAGAAGACGAAAATGCCCCGGCGGTGATTCAGGAGTGTCAGGAGGAGATCGACAGGCGGGCCGAGGCCGCAGACGAGGACGAGAGCGGCACCGGCCGCACCGGCGTCTTTACCGGCTTTGTGCTGCTGTCCAAGGCAGAATGGGATAGAGAGCAGTTCATCCGGGATATGAAGGAGAAGTGGGACATCCCTGTGGATGCATACGACGCCAGCGAGGAGAAGGACGATGACGCGCTGGTGTTTGAGGTGGGCGATATGCTCGCCGCCGTCAGCCTGAATAACTATCCTATCCCCGGCGGCGAGGCCGAGGTCAACGCGGAAAACAACTATATGTGGGAAGATGCGGTCAAGGTCGCCAGGGAGCACCGCGCCCACATTCTGGTGGCGGTGCTGGGCAAAGAGAAAGATCTGCTGGAAAAGGGCAGACTGTTCACCAAGGTGGTGGCCGCCTGCTGCCGCCAGAAGTATGCCACCGGCGTCTATACCAGCGGTGTGGTGTTCGAGCCCCGGTTCTATGAGGGCTTTGCCGATATGCTGAAGGGGGACGAACTGCCCATCTTCAACTGGATCTGGTTCGGCCTGTGGCGGAATGAGAAGGGTCTGAACGGCTACACTTACGGCATGGAGGCCTTCGGAAAAGACGAGATGGAGGTGCTGGGCGCCGACGCCGAGCCGGGTGACCTGCGGGACTTTTTGGCCAGCCTCGCCTCCTATGTGCTGGGAAGCGATGTGGAGCTCCACGACGGGGAAACCATCGGCTTTACGGCGGACGACAAGCATGCCATCACCCGCAGCCCCGGCGTCGGTCTGCCGGAGGACCAGATGACCCTGAAGATCTCCTGGGCGTCATCGGACGGTGACCCTGACGATGATGACGATGACCCGGACGGAGAAGCGCCCGAGGATGAAGAAGCCGGCGTTCCCGAGGTCTACACCGAGGAGGAGATGGAGATTGTCGAGGGACACATCCAGCAGCATTTCGGTGCGTTCGAGCACGTGTTCCACGAGCTGGTCTCCCCGGACATCCATGTGGACATCTGCGTTGTTCCGCCTTCGGAGGAGCGGGACTATTACACACTGGTGACGATGGGCATGGGCGCCCACCGGATGAACGTTCCCGAGGAACTGGCCGAATACAAGCTGGAGCGGGCGGAGCTGGCCATCGCCCTGCCGAAGGACTGGAAGCTGAAGCAGGAGGACATGAAAGACGATCGGTGGTACTGGCCCATCCGCCTGCTGAAATCCCTGGCCCGCCTGCCCATCGCCAGCGATACCTGGTTGGGTTGGGGCCACACCATGGACAATCAGGAGCCTTTTGCACCGGATACGGAGCTGTGCGCCGCCATCCTGACCGGCCCGCAGGGAACGGAGGACGGCAGCGAATTCTGCACTCTGCCCGGCGGCGAGGAGATCAACTTCTACCAGGTGATCCCCCTCTACCGGGACGAGCTGGAGTATAAGCTGGCCCACGACGCGGACGCCCTGCTGGACAAAATGGAGGGCATCAGCTTTGTGGTGAAGCCTGACCGTCAGGATGCCATCACTCGTGGCACCCTTTCCAATGATGATTTTGACGATGAGATGGACGATGCCTCCTATCATATCGAGAGTATTGAGGAGAAGGGGCTGCCCGTTGACCCCATCAACGCTTATAACCTCTTTGCCATATACCTGCGCTGGTGCATAGAGCATGATCTGATGGGCGAGGACTTTCTGAACGAATACGGCGAAGTAGCCAAACAGGTCAAAGCCGACCCTGCCAGTGTGGATCTGCGGGCGTTTATTCGGGACAAACTGAACGGGCAGATTATGGTTCCGATGTTCAATAAGATTGGGCGAGCATTTACTTCTTACTACTATGGCGAACCTGATAGTCCCAATTTCCCCCGTGACATTGAAAACTATGCCTTGGAATATCTTGGCCCAGAAAAGTATTACTCCGATGAGTTCCAGTTTAAGGCCTCACTGTTCATCCCATTTGACGAGGACTACTACCAGGCCATGGCAAAGGTGATCGAGGAACGCTTCACCAACTGGCAGGGACAGGACTTCGACGAGGACACGCTGGAGCCTTCCGAGCTGGCCAAGGCTTTGATGGAGTATCTGGACTGTGAATGCACCTATTTCCCCTCCATGAAGGACGACGACCCCATCATGTCGGCATACAGCTATGCCAAACGGGAAAGTGTCAAAGAAGGCTTTGTGCCGGTGCTGATCCGGGCAGATGACGAGACCCTGTGGGAGTGCCTGATCCTGAATTCCGACCCGGACAGCGACGGCGTGGACGACTATACCTTTGACCCGGACAAGGTGGCCGCCTACCGGAAAAAGGTGCTGGCCGCTCCGCTCAAAGACGGCAGAGCAGTCTTGGACGAGCTGATCGGCCAGCGCAAAGAAGAAGCCGAGGATGACGATATAGACTGGGATGAGGAGATCCTGGGCGAAATGGAGGGCGGCTGTGAGAATGACCGTTTCTCCTGCTACTGGAATTCCGACACCGATATGACCTATCCCCTTATTCTGGCCAAGATCCCGGTGAAGAACCCCTGGGAGATCTTTGCTTACCTGCCCTTCGGAAACTGGAACGACTGCCCTGACACACCCCAGCTGATGGCCGTGACAAAATACTGGTTTGAGCAGTACGGCGCGGTACCCGCCGCCATGAGCCACGACGAATTGGAATTCCTGCTCCCGGCCCCCGTCCCCAGGGAGAAGGCCATGGATACAGCGGTGGAACTGTATGGCTTCTGCCCCGATGTGATCGACCAGGGGCCGGAGGACGCCACCGTGGGCGCACTGGCCGATGTGCTGCAGCAGTCCACTGTTTGGTATTTTTGGTGGGATTGATGGGAGGGGGTGCCTTGGCAATGCAAACCAAAACACTGACCATTCAATGGAATAATGAGCAACTGCCTGTCCTCCCGGTAGACCCTGGCGCTTATCTCACCTTCTCCATCCATAACAGCGGTAATGCTCTGGAGTTGACGGGCAACCGGGTTGGGCTGCTCCTGCTGGCGAAAGCCGCGCTGGGTATGGCGGAAACCATTCGTGAGGATGGATTTCACATCCATCTGGATGACCTGTATAGCATCAACGCCGAGGGAAAAAGCATCCTGATCCGAAAGGAGGAACGGCCAAAACCATGATTGAAAAAACCTTCCTCAACCCCGCCACAAACAAGCAGTGGCGGATTGAACTTGACGGACATACCATCCGAACCTGTCTGAACGGCGGGAAGGTCAAGGAGATCCTGTGCGACTCCGCCTTCCAGGTCAAGAGCAAGGCGGCCAGCGCCATGATGGGCCAGATGCGCAAGGGATTCGTCTATCAGAATCCAGACGCCGCTGTTGGGCAGGTGCGGTGCCATCGGTTTGTCGGAAAGGACAGCAACGGCTTCATGCCGCTGGCCGCCGCCCTCACACGGGATGACTTCTTCCTGACAAGGGTGGCCGGAGATTTTGAGGACGAGATCCTCTATCACTTTGGTGGCAACGGGGAGATCTTTGAAACGGTCTCCCTGGGTGCCAAGCGGATGACCTATGAGCAGGTCCTCTGTCTCAATGATACTCTGCTGCTGAATAACAGCTATCTTCTGGAGCAGGTTTCCCTCCGCACCCATGAGATCACGCCCTTTGCCAACAAGAAAAACAGCATGAGGACTATGCTGGACCAGAGCTGTAGCCTGACCTTGTGGTACACAGGAGAGGAGATCGTCGTCTTTGACTTTGGCAGCAACACAGAGATATGGCGGGAAACGGTAAAATGCAAGAAGTCAAAAGACCCGAATTTTGCCTATTACTGCTTCGGGATGCTCTCTCCCCGGCAGAGCAAAGCGGCCTACCGTGTTACCGAGGGGGAGTATGTGCTGGTCGATCTGAAGTCCGGCCAAAAAGTAGTGATTCCCAATGAGGGCTGGCATCCCTTTTTCTCCCCGGATGACCAGTGCTTCTCGGTGGGCGGCAAGTTCTATCTGACCCAGACCGGAGAGGAGATAGCCAATCCTTTCCCATTTCCTGTCCGGCAGGGGCTGAATTTTTCAGACACCTGTATGGTGCGGACAAGGGGCAGCCTGATGGCCGTTCAGCAGGATCGTGGCAGCTCCCCCATAGAAGTATGGGATACCGGCAGCGGCCAGCTGCTGGCCACCATTGATGACCCCTTTGTGGTGCGGCAGGTGAATTTTGCCTTTACCAAGAGCGGGCTTGTCCTGCACACCGATTACGGGGCCATGAGCATCTATTCCTGCGCCCTCTGAAACGGAGAATTGACCTATGGATAGTGAAGTATTAACAGTAAAACTCCTGGATCTGGCCGAGGGGCGGGAAACTCCCGAAACCTGGCGGAACTGGTGGGACGAGCACGAGACGGAGTTGGAAGCCCTGCTGAGTCGGAGTGAATTCCTGAAACTGAAACCCTGCCGACACGGTTTTCAGTGGGTCCCGGTGCTTGGCAGCCAAAAAGGAGCCATTGCCATTCTGGAAAAGAGCGGCACAGCATTTGAGGCAAGCAATCTCTACCAGGAGCGGTATCTGGCCGAACTGGACGCTTTCTGCAAGGAGCAGGAGCGAGTGCAGCGGGAAAAGCAAAAGGAATTCAAGGCCAGCCACCCGGAGCTATTTGGCCGATACCCCAAGTTCTCCAAGGCGCTGGCAAAGGTGCTGGACCGCTCTGACGAGATCTTGCCTGTCGCCACGGAGGAGCAGATCGCAGATCAGGAAAGCACGCTGGACTTTACGTTTCCGTCCCAGGTGCGGGAGTTCTTCCTGCTGACCGCAGGCATCCAGGTGTCCACAGGCGTGGACCTTTCCCTTTCCGGGATGTTTGATCTGACCATCCATGGCGAGCGGTATTGTGTGCTGGGCGAGTTCTGGAAAGAAGCGGACGGCGACCAGCTCCTGCTCCGCCCCGGAGAGGATACCATTTGGTACTACGCCCATGAGCAGGACAAGGTAAAGCGCCTCTGCAATGATATGACAGAACTGCTGGAGAAGAAACTGGCGAGGTATCTCAATGAGCAATAAAAACAGCGCGGCGGTTGAGAGCTGAACTGTAAATGGATGAAGGAAAAATGAACAATGACATTAGAAGAAATGTTCTGTGATCTGTACGATAAATATGGTAAGGATTTTAACTGGTATCTGCTTCCCCTCACACAGGCGGACGGAGCATTTGTCGTTGAACTAAACAAAGAAATAGGACAAGGCCACTTCTTATCCGGCAAAAAAATCCGGGCGGTTGCGAAGTGTGATTCCAATGATGATGTGCTATATGTTGTCAGAAGCGGAATAGGAAGGGACATCTACTATATGTTCCATTTGACTTACTCAGCACATAATGCGGACGGATTTCCCCGGTATGTGGAGTTTACAGATCTATTTGCAGTAAAAGAATTTATAGAACGATCATATATCGAGGATTGTATGTAATCTTTAAATTTTAATCAATTGGGAAGTTTACCTTACCCGCAGCCACAGCCGAAAGGAGGCGGTCGCTATGCCAACTTGGAGCGGAATCCGGAACAAGCTGGAAAATGATTACCTGTGCCCGGCGCTCCGGGGCCACATCCAGTATTTTGCCACCAGTTACAGCAAAAGCGCTGACCATGAGGGCCGGGCAGCCATTCGCATGGACGGTGTGGAAGTGCTGCGGAGCAACTACTACACCTATTTTGAGAATGTGTGGACAAAATTTCATCACCTGCGGTCCACAACGCTGAAAGATTGCGACTCCGCAAAAGAGGCCATCAACCAGGCTCATGCCTTTGCGCTGGAGCAGGGCACCTTTGACCAAAAGGTGTTCTATGAGGCGTTTGGTATCTTTGACAACCAGAGCATTGAGAAAAGCCTTGTCAGCGAGAATCCTCTTGTCCGCATCTTTGCCCTCCTGGACCGCAGGCTGGGAAAGCGCCGCCTGCTGGCTTTGGAGGAATCCATGGAGCAGGAGCTGGACTGGGTGCGGGCTTTCTATGTGATCCGGATGCAGGCAGAAGGGCTGATGGAAAAAGAATAACATTTCAGGAGGAATTGCCATGTCACAGATCGCATCCTTTTATCTTCTCAAAGACGGCCAGCGGCAGGAACTGTCGGGCGGCGACTGCTCCGGCGCGGTCTATATGGCCATCTGGGACTGGTGTGAGAGCGAACTGGATCTGGATGTCCGTTTTCCTGCTCACCAGACGGAGGACACCCTGGACTGTGCTCTGCTGGAGGGAGAGTTAGCGTCTAAACTGCTGGCAGTTCTGCGGGAGCAGGACCTCCCGGAGCTGGCCGCTGAAATTGCCCCAGACTGGGATCTGCCCGCTGAGACGGTGCAAAGCGGGCTTGAAACGCTGCGCTCCTATCTGGAACTGGTGCGGGGCAATACAGCCCTGCTGTATGAAATGACTTGACGGGACTATGCCCATGCCAAGGATGCAGGTCAAGGAACGGAGAGAAATACCATGGTGAGAGATGGACTTGTGTTCAAAGATGAGGATGGTCAGGTCATATTCAACCAGTACAGCTTCTGCGAACTGGTGAAGCACCTGCTGGTGGAGCTGGTGGGGATCTCCTATGAGGAAGCCTCTCAGATAGTGGAACGCTCACCGCTGGCAGAGCCAGTGGCCGATGCCATGGGAGTGGCGATATTCAGCCATGACCTGCCTTATTACTGGGCTATGTTTTTCTACTATGGGAATGGTTATTGGTGGGAAGACAAGGGTATTCCAGCGCAGCCAGAGGATATGGATTCCTATGAAGCTCTGGAAAAGCGGATTATGGAGAAATACCACTTAAAGGAGCCGTTTATATGGACATGAGAGAGGTGTTCACCATTGGCGGCCGCCGCTTTTCTAACATAGCCGGTTTTTATGACAAGGTGGAGCGGCTCTGATCCAACAAAAGAAAAGGAGGCAATACTGCGGAAATCGTATATGGACAGCTTCAGGGACTTTTTATACAGCGCCATCCGGATGTCCTTGCCCACCTGCGCCGAAAGGGCGGCACAGGTGTACCCGCCCAGGATGGCGCAGACGCTGGAGATGAGAGAGGCCGCCGCCATTTTGAGCCCGATCGCAAACAGTACTTCCAGGGTGGCCCCCGACGTCCCCAGATTGAGCATTTCCGCCGCAAAGGTGGAGATCACCAGCGCGCCGGACACATCCACGATCAATAGCAGGATGGTAACGGCGCATAGCTTCCAGTGGAGTTTGAGAAACCGCAAGATAAATTTCATCGTTCGATCGTATCCTTTCCATAAAAAAGAAAAAGCACCCGGCCGCAACTGTGCAACCGGGCGCACCCGACATCTTCCTCGACTTTTGCCAGGCCCGGGCGTTTTCTTATCTTCCCTGGCTGGCAGGCCATTGCGATGGCCAGTCCTCCGATGATGCAGCTATGAAACGATGGCTCCGCCCTGCGGCGGAGAGCGCCCTCCGGCCGCCGGAAAAATCAAACGTCCCCGGCAGAAGGGGCATTGGGGGAATGGTTCCGATGCATCCCGCAACCTCCAAAATAAAAAAGCGCCCGGTTACGTTTCCATAACCGAGCGCACTCGACATCTTCTCCGACTCCTGCAGCTACGGCTGCAAGCCTCCGATGAACATCAGATCTGATTCATTTTTGACTGCTCCATCTCGCTCCGGATCAGGCAGCTTATCTTCCTGGTCAGGGAGATCAGAGCATTGTGTTCGTCACTGCTTAGTTTTTTCCATGCGTTTTCCTCGATGCGGTGCATCCGCATGATATGCGCCTCAACGAAAGCCCTTCCTTCCTCCGTCAGCAGAGAGCGCTTGGAACGCTGGTTTTCCTCATAGGGTTCCAAACGGATCAGGCCCTTTTTGCGCAGCTGCTTGAAAGCGGAATTCAATGTCTGCCTGCTGACAAAAAGCCGTTCGCTGATCTGGCTTTGGGTGGCCGCGCCTTCGTAGATCAGCAGCAATGACCAATATTCCACTTCGGAAAGCCCACAGGATTTGGGGAACAACGTATAAACATCGTCCAGTTCCCAGGTCGCTTCCCGGAACGCCGCCAGACTGGCTTGCATCTCCAGACTCTGTTCCATCCTTCCCCTCCTATCATCCCAAATCATACATTACGATTTCGGACATCCAGCAGTATAGCGGATCAGGCTTTTGTTGTCAAGGCTTTTTTGAAAAATTTTACAGACGCCGTCTCCGGCCGCTCGTTTGCATACGGGCATTCATCAAACACAGCCCATCGGTCATTGTTTCAATACAAAGGCTCATTCTGCAAAAGAAACCGATAGAAATTTAAAGATTTTACCATGTCATTCACGCATAGATAGACCGTACTTCATTTCATTGCGAACACATTCCTGAATTTTCAAAGGCCGCCTATTTCTTGATCAGCTTCAGCTTAATGTTTTTTCTGTCGGCGATTTCCTGAAATACTTCTACGGCATAAGCGCAGCGCTCTTTTTCTGACGCAAACGCCCTGTCATTGGATTCGATCCTGTTCATCGCTTCCCGTATTTCGGAAAGTTCCAGTAAATTTACCGCCACGCAATAGAAATTTTTTCTACGTCCATCGTTGTATCCGGCAAGCAATTTTGAAAGGATTTGCGCTTTTTCTGTTTGCTCCAGATTATATGCACCAATGCCTGCGCTTTTCGCTTTTTCTAAATCCCGCCTTTGATGTCTGTGCGTGATAAAAGAATCGTATTCGTCAATATGCTCATATTTTTCACACGGATACTGCTTGCACTCATAGCAATATTCGATTTCCCCGTGTTCCAGGCTGCACTTTGCGATTTTGCATGACGGACTCCCGTTGCCGCAGCCGCCGCAATGGTTTCCCAAAAGCATAGGGCATAGCCCACAATTCAATCCGCAAAGGGAAAGTCGCTGATTTTTTCTCTCAAAGTCCTTCATATATTTCATCCTTCATATATATTTCAGTGCTGAGCACGCCGGCACGCCCGGATGCAGGCCAGAAGGTAGCTTACCTGAAGCGCCCCGAAAATCACAAGGACAACCAATACCGGCAGAAGCCCGGTTCCTGCCATGAAGTTCATCAGGGTCAACACCAGATAGACGATCATACAGGTCACCGTGGTGGTTCGGTAGGCCTGAAAAGAGGCTTGGCCGATCTGGGCCCGCTCAGCCTCGTCGCAGCTGGTAAACCAGATCTTCTGAAACTTCAAGTCATAGACGCTGCCCTTTTTCTCCGGGTTTATGCTGCGGGTCAAATCCACCACCTTCTGCTGCAAAAGGATGATACAGGCCATAGCGATCAAAAACAGGACCACATTCAGCGGGGCATAGGTATACTGGAAGCTGGCAGCCAGAAAAAAGAACGCAAAGACTGTCTCAAGGTTGGTAAACAGCAGCATGAGCAGCAGCAAGAAATTCATCCGCCGGCGAATCTCATCTTCGGCGCCTTCTTCCATGTCAGGATCCCAGTTCCCATACAGCCTGCGGGCCGAACGGTAGTACAGCCATGCAGGAAACAGCAGCACCGCACCGCTTACCGGGATCCCCCAGGGACTGGCCATATTCATCACTCGGTCCAGCCCGGCCCGGATGGCTTCCAGTGTCTCCGGCTTTGCCGCTATCGCAGCCAAAAATCCACCGATACCGCCCAATACGGTGAACCCTGCCACAAGTGCCAGGAATTTGGGCAGCGCACGGAGATTGTCCTGCTTCACAAAATCTTTCATCTCAGTCATCCTCCTGATACGAAAAAATGTCTTCCACCGTGACCCCGCAGAGTTTTGCCAGCTTGAGCGCCAATGTCACGGAGGGAGAGTAATCGCCCCGTTCGATCTGGCTGATGGTCTGACGGGACACGCCTGCCAGGCGCCCCATCTCCTGCTGATTGACTCCCAGCCGGGCCCGGTGTTCCTTGAGCCGATTGTAAAGCGGCATATTTCGTCCCTCCAATTTGACAACTAAAGCCGTCATTATGACAACTATAATTGTCATAATCAGAATACCACTGACAAAGATCCTTGTCAACAGGAAAAGCAAACTTTTCCAAAAACGTTGCGACCGTCCCCATAAAAATCGCTTTTTGGTCGCTCCATGATACAACTCAAGTCAATTCTTCGATGTTCTCGTACAGGATCACGGCAGCCTTTTCCTTCTCCACCCCAGGGCCTGTATGCGGACTGTCCAGCGCAAGGCGCAGGGTCTTGCGCACCGGGTCCAGGGCCTGGACGGCGCCGGTCACGGTCTTGTAGCGGCCCACCGGCGGGTCGGCCGGGCAGAGCAGATCGGGCACAAAATACCGCACTGTGATGGTCATGCCGCGGCGCAGAGCAGCCAGCCGGGCCGAGAGGGAGGCCTTCTCCTCCTCGGACAGCTCTGCCCGGGCCACACGCAGGGTCTGGGCACCTTCCTCCGCCAGCTCGTCATCGAAGCCCCGCAGCGCCGCAAAGGGACTGAAGATCTTGGCCCGGCTGCCCAGGCTCATGCGGGGATGTTTAACGGAGGGCTCGGGACGCTCCATCTGCAAAAGATCGGCGTATTTCTGGCCGGCGATGCGGCCTTCTTTGGTGTTTTTGTAGTCGTCCATATTCTCGCCCTCACTCGGCTTTGTGGCCGCCGATCCGCCCGTTGCGGTCCCGCATGGTGGCGCCCTCCAGGTAGTTGGAACCCTTGAGCACCGCGTTTTTGCCAAAGCGCTTCTTGAGGCCCAGCATGGCCTCCTGGAGGCTTTTTTCTTTTTCCAGCTTGGCGGCGTCGGTGAAAAAGTCGGTCTGGAAGATGCCGGGATCCTTTACCACCCGATTGGCGGTGAGGGTCAGGCGGCGGACCGTCAGCTTGGGATTGACGATGCGGTCGAACAAAGCCGTAGCCGCGGCCTGCAGCTGGCTGCCCAGGTTGGTGGCCGACTCCAGCCGGACGCTGCCGTGGCTGGGCTTGGGCAGGGTGCGGCCATACCGGTCGATCTGCACCGGTCCACGGTAACCGCCGCTGTCGCAGTTTTCCCGGTCGTAGCCGATGTCCAATGTAAGCCCGTCGGTGACAAGCCCCTTGTCCATCAGCTGATAGACCAGGCTGTCGGTCATCTCCTGGACGATCAGACGTGTTTTTTCGCAGGTATAGGGACAGGAGAGCACCTGCCCTTCACAGAGGCTGTTCGTTTCAGGCTGGTAGGCGTTGATCTCCTTCATGCCGCAGGGTTCGATGCCCCAGGCGTGGTCGATCAAAATTTCCGCGTCTACCCCGAACTCCCGGTACAGCATATCCTCGTCGCAGAGGCTGGCCCGGGCCAGCTCCCCCATGGTGTGGATGCCGTGCTTTTCCAGCCGGCGCACCGTCCCGGGGCCCACCTGCCAGAAGTCAGTGAGGGGCTTGTGGTCCCACAGCAGGTAACGGAAGGCTTCCTCGTTCAGCTCGGCAATGCGGACGCCGTCCTGGTCGGGGGCGGCGTGCTTGGCGGTGATGTCCATGGCCAGTTTGGCCAGATAGAGGTTGGAGCCGATGCCCGCCGTGGCGGTGATGCCGGTGGTGTACAGCACCTCCCGGATCATGGTTTTGGCCAGGTCGTGAGGACCCATATTGTAATAAGTCAAATAGGGCGTGGCGTCGATGAATACCTCATCGATGGAGTAGACCACCATGTCCTCGGGGGCCACATATTTCAGGTAGATGCCGTAGATCTGCCGGGACACTTTTTCGTAGTAGGCCATCCGGGGCGGGGCCACCAGGTAACTGATCTCCAGAGAGGGGTCCGCCGCCAGGGCTTTGGCGTCATAGCTGGGAGCGGCGAGGGACCATTTGCCCTCCTTTTTCATGGCGGCGCGGCTGCGGATGGCCGCCCGCAGCCGGGCGTCGTTGGCCTCCTTGACTTTCTGCACCACCTCGAACAGCCGTGCCCGCCCCGGGATGCCCAGAGCCTTGAGGGAGGGCGACACCGCCAGGCAGATGGTCTTTTCGGTGCGGCTGGCGTCCGCTACCACCAGGTTGGTGGTCAGCGGGTCCAGGCCCCGGGCAGCGCATTCCGCCGAGGCATAGTAGCTTTTCAGGTCGATGGCAAAATAGGTGCGCGGGCCGGACATAACAGCTTCCCTCCCCTCTCGGAACTTCACGCGGTGACGGTCTTTTCCACAAACCACCGGCCCACCCGCCCGATGAACCGCGGGTCGATGTGCTCGAAAAAGAGGCGCCGTTCCCGCCCCTGGATCAGGACGGTAAAGCAGTCTCCTGCCCTGTCGTTGCCCACCGCCCCCGCCGGGCGGAAATCCCGCACCGCCTCGATGGCAAAGGTGCGCCCGTCCGCCCAGGTGATGGACAGGGGCACCATGGAACCGGTGGTGTCGAACTCGGATGTCACTTTGACGTAGATGCGCTCAGTGTGGGCCTTTGCAGCTCTGCGGCCTTCCATGGGAGTCACCTTCCTGACAGTGGTTTTGATCCTTTGTATATATGGTATCGCAGAGGGTCAAAGTTGTCAATAGATATCATTAAAACAACCTAATGTTTTGCTTTTATCCCATAAAAAGACCCCGCTCCCGGGACGGGCGGGGCCAAAAGAGCAATCTTGTCCTTGGGATCACGTTACATGCGTTAGGGCGTATCTGAGAAGTCGAACCTGCCGAGAGATCCTCCCAAAAGCGCCACCTCCGGATGATGGAATGCAGCGCGGCGGACGGCGCTTTTGGGTAGAATCGAACCGCGTGGAGGAATTTTCAGATACATTTTAAGCATAACAAAAATCGCCGGCTGCGTAAAGCGATTTTTGAAAAATACATTTGGCCGCAGGAATCGTTTTTTCTGCGCAGGCGCAGCATTTTGGATATCTTTTTCATGCGGCGGATCGGATATCGCCCGGGTATATTTTTTGCTTTTTTGGCTCCTCGGATCCGGAGGTTCGATAAGAAGTTTTTTATTCCCAAAATGTGAAAGATTTTATTTCGACAGAAAAGATATTGTGAAAGCATAAAATTTATGTTATATTTCCAATAAGAAAATCCACCCCATTTTTAGGAGGAGTATGATCATGCCCAGACCCAAAGGAAGCAAGAATAAACCCAAGACCGGCAAGCTGTCCTCTGCAGCCGATTACGTCGCCGCCATTGAGGCAAAGGCTGCCGAAAAAGCGCAGCTGGAGCAGAATATTTCGGAGACGCTCGATCAGATCAACGCCCTGAAAGCCCAGCTCAAAGCCAACCGCGCTGCGCTCAAAGCCACCGACAATGCCATTGCCAAGCTGGAAACCAAAAAGGTCAACGCCGAGGCCAAAGCCGCTCTGGATGCACAGAAAACGGAGCTGGACTCCACCGTCCAGAAACTGCTGACCGAAGGCATGACCATGGATCAGATCATCGGCAAACTGAACCAGTAAGCCATTTCGCCGGTCACTCGGTCAAACAACGATCCCGCAGAGGGAGCCTCTTTTTGCGCGCAGCCGCGCGGCAGGAACAGGCTCCCCTGTTTTTTGCAGTCTTTTCCCGAATCTGTTCCGCAAAATAAAAAGGCGCCGTTTGCACAGCTCCATCGAATGAGCCGGCAAACCGCGTCTTTTTATCTTTTCCCGCCCTACCGCAGTCTGGCGGCAGCCTTTAGCCTTTATTTGAGGGTCAGGCATTTCTTGGGACAGGCGGCGGCGCACAGGCCGCAGCCAACGCAGGCCGCTGCGTCCAGTTTCCAGGTCTTGGAAGCGCGGTCCACCGTGATGGCGTTCTGGGGACATTTTCTGGCGCAGAGGGTGCAGTAAACGCACTTGCCGGCATCGTTCTCCGGCTTGCCGCCGGCCTTGCCCGCCGGCGCGGCATCCGGCGCCTTGGGCCGGGTGAAAGTCTCGCTGGCCTTCTGTGCGGCAGGCGCCGTGTAGCCAGGCACAATGGCAAGGCACTTTTTGGGGCAGACGTTGACACAGTTGCCGCACTGGACACAGTCGAACCGGTTGATGGTCCAGGTACCGGCGGCCCGGTCTACCTGCAGCGCGCCGGGCGGGCAGCTGCGGGCGCACAGGCCGCAGCTGATGCAGTCCTCCACGCAGATCTCCACATGGCCGCGCATCCGCTCCGGATACTGGGCCGGCTCGAAAGGATAGCCTGTGGTGCACGGCTTGGAGAACAGGTTCCTGATCACTGTGCCCGCAAAGGGGAACAGCTTCCAGGGCGTCGTCTGATCGTGTTTGTGGTCCATCTTTCTCACCTCTCCGTGCAGCTGATACAGGGATCAATGGTCAGGATCAGCAGCGCAACGTCAGCCAGCTGGCAGCCCTTGAGCATCTCCAGCATGGGCGGGATGTTGCTTGTGGTGGGGGTGCGCAGGCGGAACCGGTCGATGAATTTGGTGCCGTTGGCCTTGACGTAGTAGATCGCCTCGCCCCGGGGCTGCTCGATCCGCATGAAGTGCTCGCCGTTGGGGTTCCCCTTGACAGGCACCGCAATGGGTCCCTGGGGGATCTTGTCCACAGCCTGACGGATCAGGTCAAAAGATTGGAAGATCTCCTTGATGCGCACCTCGCACCGGGCAAAGGAATCGCCGTCCGATGCGGTGACCGGCTCAAGCTCCAGGTCGCCGTAAGCCGCATAGCCCAGCTTGCGGACATCGTATTCCACCCCCGAAGCGCGCAGCATGGGTCCCACAGCCCCCATCATCCGGGCGTCTTCGGCGCTCAGCACGCCCAGCCCATGCAGACGGGTGCCCACCGTGTAATCCCGCAGAAAGGCCTCCGCGACCGGGCGCAGCTCCTGCGCCATGTCGTTGACCGTCCGGACCAGCGTCTTGAGCATGGTGTCATCCATATCTTTCAATACGCCGCCCACGCAGTTGACCGAGAAGATGACCCGGCCGCCGGTGGTCATGTCGAACATGTCCAGGATCTGTTCCCGCAGCTTCCAGCTCTGCATGAACAGGCTCTCAAAGCCCATCGCATCGGCCAGCAGGCCCAGCCAGAGCAGGTGGCTGTGGATACGGCTCATCTCCATCCAGATGGTGCGCAGGTAGGCCGCCCGGGGCGGGATCTCCACATTCATGATCTTTTCCAGGCACTGGCAATATCCCAGCCCATGTCCAAAGCTGCAGATGCCGCACACCCGTTCCGCGATGTAGACATATTCCTTGTAATCCTTGGTCTCGACCAGTTTTTCCAGTCCGCGGTGGACAAAGCCGATGCTGGGCACCGCCTTGACCACCACCTCATCCTCCAGAACCAGGTCCAGATGCACCGGTTCCGGCAGGACGGGATGCTGCGGCCCAAAAGGCACGATACTCTGTTTTGCCATTCCCTCTCACCCCTTATGCTTGAACGGCGTCTCCTCCGCGATGCGGTAGAGCTTGCCGTGATAATCCTGCACCATATCCTCGATCTGGACGCCGAACAGCTCGGCGGCCTCGTTCTCCTGCAAAAATGCGCCGGGGTAGATCTGGGTGATGCTGGGGACCTTTTCGTTTTCCCCCACCGTCAGGCGCAGCGTGCGCATATCGTATCCCTTGCCAAAGGAATAGCTCAGCTCATAGCCTTCCGGCAGGCGGGCGGCGCAGATCTGTACGACCCGCCAGCCGTCCATCTTGAACCGCAGCACCGCTGGCACAAACCCGGCCATCTCCATCGGCTCAATGGTATTGCATGCTTCCATTCCCGTTGTCCTCCTTTTTATGCGCGGCCGCTGCGGCGTCGGGCGGCATAGTCCTCCCGCTTGCGCTGCAAGATCTCCAGCGCCTGTACCACGCCGTCGATGATGGCCTGGGGGCGGGCGGCGCACCCGGGCACATAGACGTCCACCGGGATGATGGTATCCACGCCGCCCTTGATGTTGTAGCAGTCCTTGAACACGCCGCCGGTGCAGGCGCAGATGCCCACCGCCACCACCACTTTCGGTTCCGGCATCTGGGTATAGATCTGCTGGATGACGCTTTCGCTCTGGTGGTTGACGCCCCCGGTGATGAGCAGGATATCCGCCTGGAACGGGTCGCCGGTGTTGATGATGCCAAACCGCTCGATGTCGTATTTGGGCGTGGTGCAGGCCAGCACCTCGATGTCGCAGCCGTTGCAGCTGCTGCCGTCGTAGTGCAGCAGCCAGGGCGATTTTGCCAGTTTGTTTGTCATTGTGTTCGCCCCCTTTATCGGATCAGCATGAGGATCAGACCGTTCAGGCCGCCGGTCAGCAGGGTGAATACCCAGCAGCTGTCCAGCAGCGCCTTCCACTTGACGCGGGCGCTGACGTTGTCCCACAGGATCTCGAGGAAGTAGACCAGCAGGCAGGCGGCAATGGCCACCGGCCAGCTGATGGGATTGCTGTTGAGGAAGAACAGCGCCACCAGCCCCAGCATCAGGGTCATCTCGTAGTATTCGGCGATGTTCATGACCGCCAGGGCCGGGCCGGCCATCTCGGTGGTCAGGCCCTTGACGATCTCCTGGTGGGCGTGGTGGCTGGTGGACAGGTCGAAGGGCGACTTGCGCAGCTTGATGGCCATGGTGAACATCATCCCCAGCAAAAAGCCCGGCATGGTCGCCACGGCGCTGACCGGCTGGCTGATGATATCCGCCACCTGGAACGAGCCGGTCGCCAGATAGAAGCCCACCGCCAGCAGCAGGGTCATGGGCTCGTAGGCCATGATCTGGATCATCTCACGGCCGGCCCCCAGCGTCGAGAAGGGGGAGGAGTCGCTGGATGCCGCCATGACCAGGAACATATCCGCCGTGGACAGGATGAACAGGCACATGAGGATATCCGCCCCTGCGAACAGCAGCGAACCCGACACCGCCAGAAAGATCAGATAGCTCAGCAGCAGGAAGATCTGCACGCTGTTGACCGCCAGCATCTGCTTGGTGAACAGCTTGCCCAGATCGTAGAAGGGCTGCAGCAGAGGCGGGCCCTGACGGCCCTGCATCCGGGCCGAGATCTTGCGGTCCACTCCGTCCAGCAGCGCGCCGGCCAGCGGGGCCAGCAGCAAATAGAGGATCACACTGACAACCTGCATCATACCGCACCCCCGATCACCATGCACAGCATGACGGCGATCACACCGGCCGAAACGATCACCGACGGCCGCATCAGGCGGCGCCGGCCAAACTCAAAGCGCAGATACCAGTTGCTCAGGTACAGGTGCTCCGGTTCGCCGTAGCTGTTGACGAAATAGGTATTGTCCCCCATGTTCGCGCCGCCCATATAGATGGGCACATAATCCCTGTGGGCGCTGCGGGTCAGCAGGAACATCAGGGTGGGCACGAACAGGATCGACACCAGCATGACCGCCATGGTGGTCAGCACATCCATGGACAGCACCTCGTGGGAGGCGCCGAACAGGGCGCGGACGATGGGGTCAGCGATGCGGGAAGAGACCAGCGGGAACAGCAGGCAGAGCAGCAGCATGGCCCCCGCGTGAATGAACATCGAGAGGTACTGGTTCCCGTAGGTCTTGTCCCGGGCGATCTCCTTGGTGTGGTGCAGGGAGACCAGCTTGCTCAGCCACTTGGTCCAGTACAGCATGGTGGTGGCGCTGCCGTATGCCAAAAACAGCACCAGCAGATAGTTGTCGGCATCCACAAAGGATTTCAGCGCCACCCACTTGGAGATCAGCATTCCAAAGGGGGCCAGGTACATCCCCGCGATGCCGATGCCCATCAGATAGGTCAGCTTGGGCAGGCGGAGCAGCAGCCCGTGCATGGACTCGATGTCACGGCTGCCCAGGCTGTTCTCAATGGAGCCCACCGCCTGGAACAGCAGGGACTTTGCCACCGAGTGGAAGATGGTCAGCAGCACGGCGGCCCAGATCGTCTCCTCCACGCCGATGCCGGCGCAGGCCACGATCAGGCCCAGATTGGAGATGGTGGAGAAGGCCAGCACCTTCTTGCCGTCGTTCTGGGCAATGGCCATCATACTGCACACGATAAAGGTGAACCCGCCGATGAAAGAGACCATCACGCCGCTCAGGGTACCGGCCAGCGCCGGGGCCAGCCGGATGAGCAGATAGACTCCCGCCTTGACCATGGTGGCGCTGTGCAGCAGCGCGCTGGAAGGGGTAGGCGCCACCATCGCGCCCAGCAGCCAGGAGGAAAAAGGCATCTGGGCCGACTTGGTCAGGGCCGCAAAGGCCAGCAGCACCACCGGGATGGCCGCGCCCGACGCCACCACCTGAGTCAGCTGGACGGTATCGTTCACCGCCGCCGCATAGGCAATGGCCACGGCAAAACCGAAGCCTCCCAGCAAATTCATCCACAGAGCGCGGAAACTGTTGCTCACCGCCTCCTCGGTGCGGGTGTAGCCAATCAGCAGGAAGGAGACCACGCTGGTGATCTCCCAGAAAAAGTACATCCAGACCAGGTTCTCAGACAGCACCAGCCCGAACATGGCCGCCAGGAAAAGGAACAGCATCGAGAAGAAAAAGCCGCTGCGGTCGATGTAGTCCTCATGGTGCTGGTGATAGGCCTTCATGTAGCCCACCGCATAGATGCAGATGAAGCCGCCCACAAACGCCGCGATGATGCACAGCAGCATGGCCAGGCCGTCCACCCGCATATGCGCCGCCGGGCTGACCGGGTCGGTCAGCTCGGACCAAGCCACCAGCAGCGTCTGCCCCGCCGACAGCAGGATGATGGGGTACTTGCGGTGCCGGATGGAAAGCAGGATGATCAGCCCCATCAGGACCAGCTCGCCCAGCAGCATGGCATGGTCGATCAGCTCTGTCTCGACGTACAGTTCCACCCGGCCCGCGCCGCCTGCCATCCAGGCAGCCAGCAGTGCCGAAGCCAGAACCATCACGCCCACAGCCGCCCCATACACAGCGCCGCCGCGCACCCTGCGGTCCTGGATGCAGGGCAGGACGGCCGCCGCAAGGGCCGGCCATACGATCAGTAGGATTGGTATTGCGCCCATAATACACGCTCCCTTTAGAAGAAAAACCGTTTATTTTGTCACTTTTGTCATTATACTCCCCTTTTTCCCGGTTGACAAGAGCGCAGGCTGATTTGTTTATTTTTTCACAAGCAGAGTGCCGGTGCTCTGGCATTTTCCCCTGCGCGGTGCTATAATGAAAGAAGTCTGCGGGGCGGCCGCCCCGGGAAAGGAAGGGACGTCCCATGCATGAGCTGGCCATCACCCAGAGCATCCTGGATATTTCGCTCAAAGCTGCCCAGGTGCAGCACGCCCGGCGCATCCGGACCATCCGGCTGACCATCGGCCCCTTTTCGGGGGTGGTGCCCGAGTGCGTCCAGATGTACCTGGACGTGCTGGCCAAAGGCACCATCGCCGAGGGCGCGAAGATCGAAGCAAAGACCCTGCCGCTGCGGGTGCGCTGCCGTACCTGCGGGCAGGAAGGCGAGATCGACCGGCGCCATATCGCCTGCCCTTTCTGCGGCGGCCTGGACCTGCAGCGGCTTTCGGGCCGTGAATTACTGGTAGACAATCTGGAGGTAGACGTATAATGGAGATCAAAGTCCTGCATCAGGTCATGGAGTGGAACAACGACGTAAGTGCCCAGGTGCGCGACACCCTGCGCGAGCACAAGGTGTGCCTGATCAATGTGATGGGCAGCCCCGGCGCGGGCAAGACCAGCCTGCTCACGGCGCTGATCGCCCGCCTGCGGGAGCAGTTTGCCATCGGTGTCATCGAGGGGGACATCACCGGGCAGATCGACGCCGAGAAGATCGCCGCCCTGAACATCCCCGCTGTGCAGCTGAACACCGACGGGGCCTGCCACATCGAGGCCATGAGCATCCAGCACATCCTGCCCCAGTTCGACCTGGACGGGCTGGACGTGCTGTTCGTGGAGAACATCGGCAACCTGGTCTGTCCCGCCGAATTCGACATCGGCGAGAACTTCCGGCTGACGGTGCTGAGCATCCCGGAGGGGGACGACAAGGTCGCCAAATACCCCCTCATGTTCACCGACACCGACTGCCTGGTCCTGACCAAATGCGATATGCTGCCCTATTTTGATTTTGATCTGGAGCGCGTCACGGCCGACTACCGCGGCGTCAACCCCCAGGGACCGCTGTTCCGGCTGTCGGTCCGCACCGGCGACGGCCTGGATGAGCTGGCCGCCCATCTGGCCGGTCGCATCCGTGCCGCGCTGGCCTGAGCCGGGCGCCCGCCGGGTCCATATCCTGGCCGCCGGCATCGTGCAGGGGGTGGGGTTCCGTCCCTTCCTCCACCGGCTTGCCGCACGTCTGGGGCTGGGCGGCTGGGCCCGCAACACCCCCGCCGGGGTAGAGATGGAGCTGGAAGGCCCGCCCGACGCCATCGAGGCGTTCATCCACGCCCTGCGCACCGAGCCGCCGCCCCTGGCCGCCGTGGAACAGCTGGACGTGCAGCCCATGGCCGCTCTGGGGGAAACATCCTTTGCCATCCGGCCCAGCACCGCCGGCAGTGCGGCCACCCTGGCCGCCCCCGATCTTGCCCCCTGCCCCGCCTGCCTGCGGGAGATGGCCGACCCGGCCGGCCGGCGTTACCGCTATTCCTTCATCAACTGCACCGACTGCGGGCCCCGGTTCTCCATCCTCCGGGCCCTTCCCTATGACCGGGCCAACACTTCGATGGCCGGCTTTGCCATGTGCCGGGACTGTGCCGCCGAATATGCCGACATCCGCAGCCGCCGCTACCACGCGCAGCCCAACTGCTGCCCCGTCTGCGGCCCCCATGTCTTTTATCTGGACCAGGAAGGCCGGGCGGTCCCCGGCGATCCCATCGCCCTGGCCCAACAGGCTCTGGCCGCCGGCCGGACGGTGGCGGTCAAGGGTACCGGCGGCATCCACCTGGCCTGCAACGCCCGGGATGAGGCAGCCGTCCTCCGTCTGCGGCAGCGCAAGCACCGGCCCGAAAAGCCCCTGGCCGTCCTCTGCCGCGATCTCGACACGGTACGGCAGCTCTGCATCCTGTCGGATCCGGAAGCCGCCCTGCTGCAAAGCCCACGGCGGCCCATCGTCCTGCTGCAAAAGCGCCCCGGCACGACGGGCCTTGCCTGCCTGAGCGAAAACCGCCGCCTGGGCATCCTGCTGCCCTACACCCCCCTCCATGTCCTGCTGGCGGACGGCACCGCAGGCGGCCCGGCGGCCCTGGTCCTGACCAGCGCCAACCGCCCCGGCTGCCCCGTCATGACCGATAACGCCGAGGCCCTGGACGGTCTGGCCGGGATCGCGGACGGCTACCTTCTGCACGACCGCCCCATCGTGAACCGCTGCGACGATTCCCTTGCAGCGCTCTGGCAGGGGCGGGAATACTTTTTCCGCCGCAGCCGGGGCTATGCCCCCCAGCCGCTGGCCATGCCGTCCGATGAAGCCGACGGGATACTGGCCTTCGGGGCCGAACAGAAGGCGGGCTTTGCCGCCGGGCGGGACCGCCATGTCTTTCTCAGCCAGCACATCGGCGACCTGAAAAACGCCGAGACGCTGGACCATTACCGCACCGCCCTCGAAACGCAGCTGCATCTGTTCGGGATAACCCCCCGGGTGCTGGTGTGCGATCTGCACCCCGACTATTTTTCCACCCGGGAGGCGCAGTCGATGGCGGCCAAGCGGGGCCTGCCCCTTTTGCAGGTGCAGCACCACTGGGCCCATATGGCGGCCTGCATGGCCGACAACCAGCTGGAAGGCCCCGCCTTCGGCATCGTGTGGGACGGCACCGGTCTGGGCAGCGACGGCAGCATCTGGGGCGGCGAGTTCCTGCGCGGGGGCTACGACGGATTCCGGCGGGCCGGCTCGATCCGGCCCGTTCCCCTGCCGGGGGGCGACGCGGCGGTGCGGCAGATCGGCCGCATCGGCCTGGCGCTGGCCTGGGATGCCGGCGTGCCCGCCGAAGTTCGGGAGGCTCTGCCGCTGCTGCGTGCCCTGCCCGGACAGACAGCCCTGCTGGCCATGCTGGAAAAAGGCATCGCATGCCCCGGCGCCAGCAGCATCGGACGGCTGTTCGACGGCGTCTATGCGCTTTTGTCCGGCCGGGTAGACGCCGGCTATGACGGCCAGGCCCCTGCCCTGTTGGAGTCGCTGGCCTGCGGGGAGATCCCCGGCCGGGACTATCCCACAGCCTACGGCCCGGAAGGGGAGGTCCGCCGGTTCGACACCCGGCCTCTGGTGGCCGCCGTGTGCGCCGACATCGCGGCGGGGGTGTCCCCTGCCGCCATTGCAAGAGGTTTTATGGACGCTCTCGCCCGGATGGCGCTGGAGCAGTGCCGGGCCCTCAACCCGGACCGGCTGCCCGTGGTGCTGTCCGGCGGGGTCTTTTTGAATCAATATCTGCTGCGCGCAGCAACGCGTCTGCTGGAGGGGGATGGGTACGCCGTATTCAGCCACCACCGCGTCTCCGCCAGCGACGAAGGTCTGGCTCTGGGCCAGCTGGCCCTTGCGGCCCGCGCACGGCAGACAGAATGAAAAGGAGTGAAACACCATGTGTTTGGCCGTACCCCTCAAGATCCTGTCGGTGGAAGGCAAGCAGGCCGTGGGCGAGGCCGGCGGGCTGACCCAGAAGCTGCGGGTCGATTTTGTCCCCGGCATCCAGCCCGGCGACTACGCGATGGTCCATGCCGGCTTTGCCATCGAAAAGCTGACCGAACAGCAGGCCAAAGAAAACCTGGCCTGCATCCAGGAGGCCATCGATGCCGCCGAGTGAGGCGGCCTTCCGCCGCCCCAAAAACGCCGCCGCCCTGGTGGACGCCATCCGCGGCCTGACAGCCGGGCCGCGGCCCCTGCGCATCATGGAGATCTGCGGCACCCACACCATGGCCATCGCCCAGGCGGGGCTGCGCAGCCTGCTTGCGCCGGGGGTCCGGCTGGTGTCTGGGCCGGGATGCCCGGTCTGCGTGACGCCGGCCGGCGCCATCGACGCGGTGCTGGAGCTGAGCGGGCGGTCGGGCATAGTCATCGCCAGCTACGGCGATCTGCTGCGGGTGCCCGGCACCGTCCGGGGGGACACCCTGCTGCGGCGCCGTGCCCTGGACGCGAAGGTCCTGACCGTCTACTCCCCCATGGACGCGCTGGCCGCCGCCCGGTCCGACCCTTCGGCGGAAGTCGTCTTTCTGGGGGTGGGCTTTGAGACGACCGCCCCCGGCACTGCCGCCTGTATACTGGCTGCCGCCGAGGAGGGCATCTCCAACTTCTCGGTGCTCTGCCTGCTCAAGCGGACCGAGCCCGCCCTGCGTGCCCTGATCGAGGCGCCGGACTTCCAGGTGGACGGCTTTTTGTGCCCGGGGCACGTCGCGGCCATCACCGGGGCGGAGGCCTTCTCCTTCCTGCCCGAAGAATACGGCCTGCCCGCCGTGGTCAGCGGCTTTGAGGCCGGGGATATCCTCTATTCCGTCTGGCGGCTGGCGCAGATGCACGCCGCAGGCCGCCCTGCCCTGGAAAACGAGTATACCCGCCTGGTGCGCAGCGCCGGCAATCCCGCAGCCCGGGCCGCCATGGAGCAGGTATTCCAGCCGGTTTCCAGCGTGTGGCGGGGCCTGGGGGAGATCCCGGCCAGCGGCCTTGCCCTCAGGCCCGCCTTTGCCCCCTGGGACGCAGCCAAAAAATTCGGATTCACGCCGGCGCCGGAGGCCGAGACCCCCGGGTGCCGCTGCGGCGCGGTGCTGCGCGGGGTGTGCGCCCCGCAGGACTGTCCCCTGTTTGGCCGCGCCTGCACCCCTGCCGACCCGGTGGGGCCCTGCATGGTGTCCTCGGAGGGGGCCTGCGCGGCGGCGTGGAAATACAGGGAAGCTTAAGAGAGGTAGATCATGCAGGATATCATCACATTGGACTATGGCAGCGGCGGCCTGAAAACCGCGCAGCTGATCGACGAGATCCTGGTGCCGGCCTTTGCCAACACAGCCCTCAGCCAGCTGGGGGACGGCGCCGTGCTGCCCGCACTGGACGGCCCGCCGGTCTTTTCCACCGACAGTTTCGTTGTGTCGCCCTGGCGCTTCCCCGGCGGGGATATCGGCAAGCTGGCCGTCTGCGGCACCGTCAACGACCTGTGCATGGCCGGGGGCGTCCCGCACTATCTGAGCTTTTCCCTCATCCTGGAGGAAGGCTTTGCCCTGGATGATCTGCGGGCCATTGTGGACTCGGCAGCCAGGACCGCCCGGCAGGCCGGGGTGCAGATCGTCACCGGCGACACCAAAGTGGTGGAGCATGGCCGGGGCGACGGCATCTACATCAACACCGCCGGCGTAGGCGTGCTGCGCGCTCCCGGCCTGGGGCGCGGCGCTTTGCGGGAGGGGGACGTCGTGCTGGTCAGCGGCAGCGTGGGCTGCCATGGGGCAGCCGTCCTGATGGCGCGCGGGGACCTGCCCTGCGAGGGCGCCCTGCTGTCCGACTGCCGTCCGCTGCATCAGCTGAGCGCCGCCGCCCTGGAGGCCGGCGGGGTGCGGATGCTGCGGGACCCCACCCGCGGCGGCGTTGCCACCACCCTGAACGAATTTGTCGAAGGCTCGTCCCTGTGCATCGAGCTGGAGGAAGACGCCATCCCGGTGGACCCGCCTGTGGCGGCCGCCTGCAGCCTGCTGGGCCTGGACCCCCTTTATTCCGCCTGTGAGGGCCGGATGCTGGCAGTCTGCGCCCCCGAGTCGGCCTCTGCTGTCCTGGCGGCGCTGCAAGCGGTGCCCGGCGGCGAGGGCGCGGCCCAGATCGGCCGGGTCACCGCCAGGCGGCCCGGCCAGGTGGTACTGCGCAACAGCTTTGGCGGCAGCCGCATCCTCGGCAAACTGACCGGGGCGCAGCTCCCCCGCATCTGCTGATCCTTTTGCCCGCTCCAACAAAAACGTGGAGGCCCACAGGTGGCCTCCACGTTTCTTTATGTTCCGCTGTGTTTTTTCTTTTTCTTTTGCCGGGATTTGTGGTATAATGATCGTATCCAGCCATCCATAGAAGAGGTTTTGCATGAACGCCTTTCCTCTGCCATTCGACGCCGAACTTTTCTCCGGCTTTCGATCTTTTCTGTTTGAAGGGTCTGTATCTGCGCTCCGGATAAAGTCTGGTTTTATGCGGCCTTTTTACGCCCTGCGCCGGATCACGCAGAATGAAATGTCGTGCGGGACAACCGAAAGGTTCTGCGGTATCTGGAAGAACACCATATCAACTCAGCAAGCCACAGCTTGAAACATTATCTGCCGTGGTTCTCAGACTGTTTTTCGGTGAACTACTTTTTTAGGCGGAAGCAGAAGTGTCGTTGGCAGAAATTACGCGAGGGGATAACTATGGTTAAAATTTATCGTATTTGGTTCAATACGGAGAGAATGGACAGAGAGGATCACTACAAGATCACATTATTCAGCCGCCCTCGTGTATCTATTCATGTGGACGAGTACATTTGGAGTTTCATCGAAGAAAACATTGTGAAGCCACACAAGCTTATGCGCAGTGAGAAGCATGGGTATCTGTTGAACATTTCGTTTGGCCAGTTTGACCCGGCAAAACACCGGTATTTTCCGCTTTCCCCGTACAACGGGCCGCTTCGGGAAGGGGTCCAGATGGACAGCGCAAACAGAAGCTATTTCCGCGAGGATTTTGCAGGCGGCAAGGATCGGACTACCTGGTTCTCTCCCAATAAAATATGGACAAACTGCGGCGACAAGGTTCTGAACGTGGACATCAAAGCTGCCAACGTGAGCGAGAATATTACCCCCAGAGAATACACAGATTTGCTTTTCGATGGAATTGGAGCGGCCTTGGTGTTCAATTTCAAAAGGCTCAAGCGCGAGGAGTTTGATGGGCTGAAGCCCAAGATCGACTGGAGCATCGTAGAAAGCTTCCCCTTTCCCGCACCCTTTGAGGAACAGCGGTACATTGGGGATGGTGGCAAAATTCATGTATATTCCTGGGATGGCCGACAGAAAAAGACTCTTGTAGGCCCCTATTCCGTGCGAGAGTTATATCTGGAGCATTTCGGAGAATCGTGAGGAGGAATTTTGCTGTGCAAGTCTGGTCAAAGATGGATTTTGGCACTGGAAAGATCATCTTTCTGGATATCACACAAAAAGAAGATATGCTGCAAGTGGAATATCCGAACCGCTTTCTGCTGGATATGGGATGGTATCAGGACAGATACATCCTTTCTATCATTCAAAATTTTGATTGGACACATCCAGTCCAGCAGTATGAAACAGCAGAACGGAATCAGCTTCCCAAGCTGTTGACGGAGGCGGTTCGCCTTGTGGAAAAGGAATCACAGTCTGCCGGAGCAAATGGAAAGAGGTCTTATTATGAACGAGAATTGGTTCCGCCCCGCATTTGATCGGATGGATGCCGCCGGGAAGCAGGCGCTGATGGAAAGCCTGGCCGCCCGCTATCAAATGACCTTTCTGGGCCTGCATGCCTTTGACCGGTGGGGGCAGAGCTGTACCACCGGCCTGTTTGAGAAAGACGGCCGGGAGTTCGTCTTTGTCCCCGGCGATACCGTCACCCTGGGCTGGGAACGGTTCGCTGTGGGGCTGGATCCCGACAGCCGGAAGGAGCTGGACGATCTGTTTCAGGAATGGGAGATCGAACAGGCCCCGGAGGAGCTGGTCCGGGCGGTCATGGCCCCCGTGCGCCAGGCGACCATCGGCCCTATGCTGGTGGGGCGAAAGCTGGAGGAGCTCTGCTGGGAGCCGGTCAAGATGTCCGATCCCAGAGTGACCGCCCATCCGGACTGGCTGAAGAAGTTCCGGGACTTCGCCTGGAGCGATCTCGACAGCCTGACCCTGCATCAGTCGGCCCGCATTGAGCGGATGAAAAACGGCTTTCAGATCTGGATCTATAACCGCACAGACTACGATGCGCTTCTTGCCGGGTTGGAACAGCAGGGACTTTCGCTGCCTACGGTGGACGAGTGGGCCTACCTGTGCGGCGGCGGGTGCCGCACCCTGTTCCCCTGGGGGGATGGGATGGATTACTCCATGCACCTGCATCACTTTGAAAGTGAGGAAGATCAAGGCAAGCCCTACGACATGGAGGAGTCCAACTTCTTCGGCTTGTCCATCGCCTACGACCCCTATAAGCGGGAGGTCGTAAAAGCCGATGCGTTTACCACCTGCGGCGGCGACGGCGGCTGCAATATCTGCGGCGGACTTGGAATTTTTCTCGGCTACCTGCCCTGTTCCCCTCACTGCAAGCCGGAAGTGCAGGAGGACAAGGAATTGAACGGCGACTATGACTTCTGCCGGCCCGTGATCCGGGTGCAGACATCCGGGTGAAAAATGGGTCAGCCCGGAGACGCGGGGTGATATTGCCAAATGATCGAAGCAATTACGAAAATCCACACCACTTCTTCTTCGGTTACATTTGAATGTGGGGATGTTGCCATGATTGGAAATGGTGAGTTTCGGGCTTCATCCGGAAAAGTGGATGGGTTTATCCTGTATGCCGACACTTTGCGGTATGAAAACGGGGCGAAGCTCTCACGGGAGGAGCAGGAACATCTGAAGCGCTTGTATCAGCATTTTGTATGGAACCATGAAGATTTCATAGACTGGGATATTTGAAAAGAGATTTCCCAGCAGATCGAACGCAGAAGCAAGGAGGCAAGCTATGGAATGGCCAAAACGGACGCGGACAGCGGATTGGGAAAACGGTTTCCTGACCTTCGACAAAGAGAAGCAATTGAAAGTCCCGGAGCTGACCGCAGAGATCATGGAGTGGCTGGCCGGTTACGCCCTGGCGGGCTTCCATGTGAAAGGCTATCCGGTGACCGATGAACTGCTCTCCCCTTTTGCCGGGCACAAAAGCATGACCAACTTCGGTGTGGAGGACGGCGCGCTCACCGACGCCTGTTTTCCTGTTTTTTCTGCCATGCCCAAGCTGCGCTACCTGCTGCTGGACGGCAACACCGCCATCAACGGCAGCGGCCTGTCCGCCCTGCAAAGCTGCAAGCTGGATCTTCTGACCCTGGGCCGCACCGGGCTGGACGATGCCGGGCTGCGCCAGGCGGCCTCCATCCCCAAACTCTCCCACATCCAGATCGACCATACCGCTGTGACCTGTGAGGGCCTGCTGGCCGTTGCCGGCAACAGCCGCATCCAGCCGGTGGCCCATGTGCAGTTCACCCAGGGACAGATGGAGCACTTCTCCCAGCTTCAGCGGGAGAAGGCCAAAAAGCCCGTCCAGCTGGACGAACAGGCTGCGGAGGAATGCCGCAGGGTGTTGTCCGCTTTCTTTGCCGAAATGACGGAATGGGAGCGGTATATGGAGCAGGCCGGGTTTGAGGACGCCGAGGCTGTGCCCCGCCTGCTGGCGATCTGGGAGAAATATGTGAGCGAAAAGCCCCGTCCGGGCTATCGGCCCCTGGGCCTCTCGTACAGCGCCCAGGGCACCTACAACGGGGAGCAGTTTCTGGACGCGGAACAGATCACCAAGAACAAACTCTATATCTACACCAGAGAGAAAAACACCGGCTTTGACCGCCGCTTTCTCATGAAGCGGGTGGGCGAGGGCTGGAAGATCGACGCCGTGCAGGAACGGCTGGACGGCTGGCAGCGAACGGGATTGTGAGGAAGGCATAAGGGATGCTATAAGCGAAAAAGCGGCCGCACCCCGCTCGGGTGCAGCCGCCTTTTTGCATTTTGTTTATTTCTGGAGGCTCTCGCCGTTGGAGGCGATGACCTCCTTGTACCAGCCGAAGCTCTTTTTGCGGTAGCGGGCCAGGGTGCCGCTGCCGTCGCTGTTCAGGTCCACATAGATCATGCCGTAGCGCTTTTTGATCTCGGCCGTGGAACAGGAGATCAGGTCGATGCAGCCCCAGGCGGTGTAGCCCATCACATCCACCCCATCGTGCAGCGCCTCGCTGACCTGCACCAGATGGTCGTTCATGTACCGGATGCGGTAGTCGTCCTCCACCGTAAAGCTGCCGTGGCCGTCGGGGATGAGGGTGTCGTTGGCTCCCAGGCCGTTCTCGGCAATGAACAGGGGTTTCTGATACCGGGCATACAGGCGGTTCAGGGTGTAGCGCAGGCCCTGGGGATCGATCTGCCAGCCCCATTCGCTGACCTTGGAATACGGGTTGCGTTTGAGATTGGTGGTCATATTGCTGCCGGTGGGCTCTCCCTTGGTGGGGTCAGCCGAGGCGCAGTTGCTGGAATAGTAGCTGAAGCTGACAAAGTCCACCGTGTGAGTCAGCGCCTCCCGGTCCTCGGGGGTGATCTCCAGCCTGACCCCCTTCTCCTCAAACAGACGGGCGGCAAAATAGGGGTAGGCGCCCCGGGCCTGCACGTCCGCAAAGAGGTAGTTCTCGTCGTCCAGGCGCATCACCTCGATGATGTCGTCGGGATTGGAGGTCAGCGGATAGATGGTCACCGCCAGGATCATGCAGCCCACCTTGCAGGCCGGGTCGATGCGGTGGGCCATCTCCACCGCCCGGGCGCTGGCTACCAGCTCGTGGTGGATGGCCTGGTACAGGTCCTGGCTGCTCAGCTGGTCCTTGGGGGTCAGGATGGCCCCGCTCATGAAGGGCTGGTGCAGGATCGAGTTGATCTCGTTGAAGGTGATCCAGTACTTCACCTTGCCCTTGTACCGCTCAAACAGCACCCGGCAGTATTTGAGGTATAAATCGATCAGGATGCGGCTGCTCCAGCCGTTGTATTTTTTGGCCAGGGCCAGAGGGGTCTCGTAGTGGCTGATGGTGACCAGCGGCTCGATGCCGTATTTCAGGCACTCGTCGATCACCCGGTCGTAGAACTGCAGGCCCGCCTCGTTGGGCTGGTCCTCCTCCCCGGTGGGGAAGATACGGCTCCAGGCGATGGAGAACCGGTACACCTTGAAGCCCATCTCGGCAAACAGGGCGATGTCCTCTTTATAGCGGTGATAGTAGTCGATGCCGCGCAGCTTGAGATTGTCGGGGGTGGGGCCGTCGGTGATCACCTTGAACCCCTTGGGCAGAACGTCCTGGATGGACAGGCCCTTGCCGTCCTCATCGTAGGCGCCCTCGCACTGGTTGGCGGCCGTGGCGCCGCCCCACAAAAAGTTTTTCGGGAAATACATACCTGGTCTCACGCCCTTTCTGTCAGGAGTTTTCCTTCTCGGGGTCCTTGTAGAGGATGTAGGACACTGCAAAGCCCACCACGAAGGCGATCGCTGCGCCGGCGCAGGCGAAATAGAAATTGCTCATGGGGGCATCCAGGCCGATGTAGCTGGGCAGGGTCAGCAGGCCCGGGGAGCCGCCGGAATAGTTCTTGGTGTTCACCAGGCCCATAAAGAAGCCGCCCACGCCGCCGCCGGCCATGGCTGCGATCATGTTGGTGCGGATCTTCATGGTGACGCCGTACAGCACAGGCTCGGTGATGCCGCAGACCGCGGTGATGCCGGTGGACGAGGTCAGTTCTTTCAGCTCGGTGTTCTTGGTCTTAAAGGAGACAGCCAGCGCAGCGGCGCCCTGGGCAATGTTGGAAGCCAGCTGGCCCGGATAGATGATGGTGTCGAAGCCGATGGTCATACGGTTGTTGATGCCGATGGGGGTCAGGGCGTGGTGGGTGCCGGTCATGACCAGGAACGGCAGCAGCGCGCCGATGATGGTGGGAGCCAGCCAGGGGGCGATGGTGCTCAGGCCGTTGATGGCAGAAGCCAGGATGTTGGAGATGATGTAGCCGATGGGGCCCAGCACGCACAGGGTGGCGATGCCCACCACGAACATGGTGATGAGGGGCGCGGTGAAGAAGCGGATGGCCTTGGGGGAGATGCGGGTGGCCACAGGCTCCACCTTGGACATCAGCAGCACTCCCAGCAGGATGGGGATGACCGACGAGGAATAGGTGGCATTGTAGATGGGCAGCCCGAAAATGGTGATGGCCACGCCGCTTTCCTGGGAGGCCGATACCATACTGACAAAGTTGGGGTGGATCAGGATGCCGCCCAGCATCATGGCCAGGTAGGGGTTGCAGCCCAGCTTTTTGGCTGCGGAATTGGCCAGCAGGATGGGCAGGAAGTAGAAGGTGGCATCCGCCATGAAGTTGACCACCTGGTAGGTGCTGGAATCACTGCTGACCAGCTTGAAGGCCACCAGGACCGCCAGGACCGCTTTCAGCATACCGGCGGCGGTCAGCGGCGGCAGGATGGGGGTAAAGATACCGGTGATGGTGTCGATCAGACGGCTGACCACCGATCCCTTCTTCTCCTCGGCGGGGGATGCGGGCGCACCCATGTCCCCCAGTTTGGCGGTCAGCTTCTCATACACCTGGGTGACCTCCGGTCCGATGATGACCTGGTACTGCCCGTTGGCCGAGGCCACGCCCAAAACGCCCGGGGTGCCCTTGATGGCATCGGTGTCGGCTTTGCTCTCGTCCTTCAGGTTGAAGCGCAGACGGGTGGCGCAGTGGGTCACATTGGAGATGTTCTCCTCTCCGCCCACCAGACCGATGATCTTTTTGGCAAGCTCATCGTAGTTTTCTTTTTTAGCCATGTGTAACTCCTCCTGATACAGGGTGCTGACAGTGATGCACAGGCGGCTGCGGCCCAGCTGGGCCCCGGCGACCCCCGGCACACTGCGTATGGATTCGAGATCCACCATGCTGCGGTCTTTTACGGTGATGTACAGCTCGCCGCCCCGGGCCTGCCACCGGCCGACATTGGCATACCCGCCCAAGTGGGGATAGAGCTGCTGCAAAAACTGCTGTTGATCCAAGGCGAATCTCTCCTTTGTATCTGCATCAGGCCGGCGCGCGCTGCCGTCCCGATCCATTCAAAATTGGGGACAAGGCCGGGCGGCCCTGTCAGTCGTTTTTCTGCTGGACCCGGTAAATGTGCAGGATCAGGTACAAAAGCTCCTCATCGTTGCACTGCCAGTCCCAGGTGGAAGCAAAGTACTCCACCACTTTTTTGGCGCAGGCGTACACCTCGGGGTACTCCCTGCGCATCTGGCCCAGCAGGCCCACCCCCTGGTCCTCCACCTGTTTGCCGGTGGAAAGGCGCTGGATCAGATACCGCAGATGCATGGCAAAGCGGGAATACTGAAAGCTGTCCTTATCCAGGGTGATGTGCAGTTCCTTTTCAATGATGTCGTCCACATCGGATGTGATCTTCAGGGCCATCATCATGGAGTGGATATCCCCCGACTCGCTGCCCGCGTTGATCAGGTGCAGCGCCACATTGATGGCCTCATAGGCGGGCAGGCGGGTGCCGGTATACTGTTCCAGGATATCCAGCGCCTTTTCCCCCAGAGCCGTTTCTTTGGGATAGAGGTGGCGCACGTCATAGGACAAAGGGGTGGCCAGGGCGATCCCCTTTTTCACCCGCTCAACGGCAAAGTTCAGATGGTCTGCCAGGGTAAACGGCAGGTTGGGGCTCAGTTCGCACTCCAGCTCCAGTTCCGCCTGCTCGGCAATATCGGCGCTGGCCTCCAGCACCGCCGACGGGATCCCCGCCGCCATCTGTACATAGCGGGGGTCCATATCGTAAAAGGTCCGCTGGATGGCATTGTAATCGGTCAGCTCATAGGGCATATCGGGAAATCCGATCCCCTTGCCCAGCACCACCACTTCGGTTCCGCTGCCGTCCAGACCAAGGGCCGCGTTGTTGTTGATCTTTTTGATGATTTGCACTTTGCACTTTTCCCCCCAACCAACCCAGCAGCCTTTTGCAGACAAAGAAAAAGCCCCTGAAGCAGCCTACCACAACACTCCGCCCCTGGATGTAAGGGAAAAGAAGTGTGCAAGTAGCGCCTCCGGGGAGTAACGCCTCGATTTCTGCAAGAAGAATACCACATTTGCCGCCCGGCGTCCATTCGCAGAGAGCACAAAAAAGCCGCCGTATTTTTGTAAGACAGCACAGACAGACAAAAAGGTCCCGGCCGGGCGGCAGATGCGCACGGTCGGGACCCAGTTCTGGCCAGCCAGGACAGGCGGCCTGCGGAATCAGTTTTCAGCTTCTTCCTGTCCGGGAGCGCCGTCCTGCAGCCGGGCCTCCAGCATCTCCTTGATGCGGACATTGTAGGCCGCGGTGCGGGTCAGAAATTCCCTGCGGGGCAAAGCGGCGTAGGCTTCCTCCACCGGCAGGACCACGGCGTCCATTGCGATTCCCTCTTTTTTGGCCACCTGACGCTGCAGCTTGCGGTTGTCGGCGGTGACGGCCAGATGGACCATCAAAGCCTGGTTGCGGTACCTGCGGCTGAGGATCAACTCGGCGATCAGGCCGCCCACCACGGCCACGGCCGCCAGCAGCTGGGAGGCGCGCAGCCCCAGAGAGGGCACCAGCAGCAGGCTGTCGGTGCGCAGTCCCTCGATCCAGAAGCGGCCGGCGCCATACCAGATGGCGTACAGCAGGGCCATATCCCCGTTGAAGCGGCGGTACTTCATATACAGCCGCAGCAGCACAAAGCCCACCAGGCACCACAGGCTCTCATACAAAAAGGTGGGGTGCACCGGCATGGTGGGGTCGATGGTCACCCCGGCGGGGGCGGTGACGGTGCTGCCCCTGAGGTATGCCTCGGTGGCGGCGCTGTACATCCCCCAGGGCAGGGTGGTGTTGCAGCCAAATGCCTCCTGGTTGACAAAGTTGCCCCAGCGGCCAATGCACTGGCCGATCAGAAAGCATATGCCCGTGAGGTCCAGCACCGGCAGCACCGGCAGTCTGCGCCATTTACAGCCCAGGGAACCAAAGACCACCGCGCCGATGATGCCGCCGTAGATGGCAAGGCCGCCGTCCCGGATGGAGAGCATATCCCAGATGCTGTCGTACGAAAAGGGCGCCATGGCCACATAATAGGCCCGGGCCGACAGGATGCCCATGATCACGCCGACAACGACGACGTCGGTCAGGCCGTCCCCATCGATCCCAAACTCGGTGCAGTGGCGGAAGGCGAACAGGATCGCCAGCACGATGCCCAAGGCGATCAGCACGCCATACCAGTAGATATTGATGCCGCCAATGGTAAAGGCCACCCGGTTGACCTCAAAGCTCAATCCCAGCCCCGGGAAAGTAACAAGGTTCGACATTGTCTCATTCCTCCTCTGTTCCCGCCCCGGCATCGCCAGGCAGGATCTTGACATAGGCCATGCGCTCGGGCCGCAGGATCCCCTGCATGGCCCGGTCGGCGTCCTCAGCGGTCAAGCCGGCCAGCATCTCGATCTGCTGGGCCACCGTCTGCCCCAGCAGGGCGAAGTCCGCCATCTGGCTGGCGGCGTCCTCCACGTTCTCCAGATTTTCCACCAGCTGGCCGTATTTTTCGTTTTTGCACAGGGTAAAGATCTCCCGGTCCACCCCCTGGCTGCGGATCCGCTCGATCTCCTCGAGCAGCAGCTGCCGGACGGTGTCGGGCTGGTCGCTCTCCCCGGTGAACAGGATGCAGCAGCACCCGTCCACCCGCAGCACTTCTCCTCCAAAGCCCGGATTGACCAGGCCCTGGTCGTAGAGGCGGCGGTACAGTCCCGACATTCCCCCGCACAGGCAGCACAGCACCAGGTCGTACAGCGCCTCGGTGCGCCCGTCCCCGGGGGCCAGGGGTTCCTCCTTGAATCCCACCCCAAAGCAGGGCTTTGCCACCGCCATATGCAGGGTCTTTTCCGTCTGCACCAGGGTCATGGGTTCATCCGCCCAGATCCGCTGGGCCGCCGGCGCTGCGGCGGGCTGATCCAGCCCGGCCCGGGCGCAGGCTTCCAGCACCTGTTCGGCGGTGATATTGCCGGCGGCCGCCAGCACCAGATTGGAAGGAGCGTAAAAGGCCCGGCAGCAGTCGTACAGCATCCCGGGGGTGATGCGGGCGATGCTCTCGCAGGTGCCCGCGATGTCGCTGCGGATGGGATGGCTGTGGTACAGGCACTGGCACAGCTCGGTGATCAGCCTCCAGTCGGGGCTGTCCTCGTACATTTTGATCTCCTGGGCAATGATGCCCTGCTCCTTGGCCACCGTCTCGGGGGTGAAATAGGGATGGGTCACCATCTCCAGCAGCACGTCCAGGCTTTCCTCCACCTGGCTGGTAGCGGTGAAATAGTAGCAGGTGCGGTCAAAGCTGGTGAAGGCGTTGGCGTTGGCCCCGGTGCGGGCGAACTTGGCAAAGGCGTCCCCCTCCTGGTCTTCAAACATCTTGTGCTCCAGGTAGTGGGCCACACCGGCCGGCAGGGTCAGCTCCTGATCCCCCAGCCGGAAATGGACGTCGATGGAGCCGAAGCGGGCCGCCACGATGGCATGAGCGGCGGCGTAGCCCGGCATGGGCCGCACCAGCACCGTCAGTCCCGAGGGCAGCAGATAGCGCTGGTTGCCGGCACAGTCCAGCACAGCGCGCAGATGGTCAGACATAGGGCCCCTCCTTCCGTGTCAGCAGATAGCTCACCGACAGGCTGAACCGGCGCAGCACCGCCCGCACCTGGTCCTCCGTGACGGCGGCCAGGTCGGCCCGGGCCTGGGCCGGCGTGGTGATGGGGCCGCCCCGGATGATCTCCATGGCATACCAGCTCTCCAGACCACCCAGGGAATCTTCTACCCCTTCCAGTCCGGCGATCAGGCCCCGGCGGCAGTCCTCCAGCTCCTGGGGGGTGATGGGCCCGGTGCACAGGTCGGCCAGTTCTTCCTGGATGGCCTCCTCCGCCCGGGCGGCGTTGCCAGGTTCCACCCCGCTGTTGACGGTCATGCTGCCCGTAAAGCTCTGGAACGAGGAGGAGCAGTAGTAGCACAGGTTATCCCGTTCCCGCACATGGAGGAACAGCCGGCTGGTGACGCTCCCCCCATACAAGGCCATGGCCAGCCTGTAAGCGGCCATTTCCTTGAGGTCCATGGGCCGGCCCAGGGTGAACGCCATACAGAGCTTGGCCTGCACCATGTCAAAATACTCGGTCTTATGTACTGTCTGCTGGCGGGGCATGGCCATAAAGGGGGCCACGGCCCGGGGCCGGCGGCAGACGGCGGCCAGCTCGGCCAGAAAAGCCTGCTCCACCCGCTGCGCCTGGCCGGGGGTGCAGCCCAGGACCATCACCTCGATGGCGGCGCTGTCCACCATTTCCCGGTATGCCTGGGCCAGGGCCAGGCCGTCCAGCCCCTCCACTTCCTCCAGATAGCCTTCCTGGCGGATGCCCATGGGGCTGTCCCCATAAAACACCCGGGCCGCCTGGCGCATACAGTACAGGCGTTTGTCGTTCAGTTCGTCCTCCAGAGACTGGCGCAGCATCTGCTTTTCGATGGCCACCGCCTCCGGGTCAAAGGCGCCCTGCCGGATGCAGGGGTGAAAGGCCACCCCCAGCGCCAGCTCCAAATAGGCCCCGCACAGGTCCTCCCCGGCCAGGGCAAACCAGTCCTTGATGCCGCTGACGCTGATGCACAGGTTGCGGTTGGCCCCCATGGGGCGGCCGTCCACCGTCAGGTCAGCCCCATACAGCCGGGCCAGGCGCTTGGTCAGGTCGGTCATGTCGGGGCAGCCCGCGTAGCCCCGCTCCATCACAAGGGGCAGCAGGGCGTGGGCCGTGGCGGTATCCCGCCGGGCGGGAAAGGTAAAATGGATGCTGATCCGGCAGCGGTTGAGCTTTTCGGCCGGGTCATATGAGAGATGCACCCCAGGTGCAAGCTGTTTACGTTCCAATCTGTGTCCTCCTGGCCCGGGGGTTCCGGGCCGCAAAGTGGGTCAACTCAGCTGGTTGACCGCCAGAAATTCTTCCAGCGAAAGGCCGCTGGCGGCGATGGCTCGGGCGTTCTCCACCCCCACATACCGCCAGTGCCAGGGCTGGTACACCATGCCGGTGGCAGCCTGGCAATCCTGCGGCCACCGCAGGATAAAGCCGTAGTCGGCGGCGTAGGCCCGCAGCCACTGGAAAGCGTCGGTGTTCTCAAAGCCGGTGTCCAGCGAATCGTACTCCTCCGACAGGATATCGGCGGCAAGGCCGGTGCCGCTCTCATTGCAGCCGGGCTGGGGCACGATGGCCGAGGCCCGGGCCTGGGCCTCCTCCTCCGTCATCCCCTGGTCCAGATAAGCCTGTTTGCGGGCGTCGAACTGTTCCTGCCGGCGCTGCTGGTCCTGGTATCCCTCCACCAGAACCAGATGAACCCCCACTTCCCCGGCGGCCTGGGCCATCTGCCGGTAGGCCGCGGCGGCGGCAGTCTCCAGCTGCTGGCCGGTGGCGTCGTCAGCCACCGCCAGGGCAGGCTCCTGCGCCTGCTCCAGCGGCAGGTTGTTGTTGACCAGCACCAGATAGGGGTCGCTCCCGTCAAAGACATAGCCGCTCAGATCATAGCTGGGGGCAGTGAACTCCTGCCGTCCGGCCAGCAGGCGGCTGACGCGGGGCAGCACCCACAAGATCAGCCCGGTCATCAGGCCCACCACCAGTCCGCAGAGCGACAGAAAGAGGATCCAGTTGCGGATCAGGCGCAGCCTGCGCCGCCGCCGGCGGGCCAGCCACTGCTGGCGTGTCAGGCGTGGCCGGGAGGGCTGCGCCGTAGGTTGCTGTTTTTGTTCCATGTTCGCTCCATCACTTGGTATTGAGGTTTGCCCCTGCGCCGCTGGCGGGCCGGGCGGTCCCTCTGCATTTCCGAAAGCCCCCGGTAACGCCGCACGGAGCTCTCAGATACGTCTTAGTATACCGCTTTTCCCGGCCCGTGTAAACGGCGGAAAGGGTGAAAAAACCATGGACAAACCCCGCCGGGCACAAAAAAGGCCGCCAACAGTGGGCGGCCGGGGGGCTTTTCTCAGGTTCAGTCGAACAGGCTGTCGTGGATGGCGCTGACGGCGCGGTCCGCTTCTTCCCTGTCGATGATGCAGGAGATCTTGATCTCACTGGTGGAGATCATGTGGATATTGATGTTGTTGTTGGCCAGGGCCTCGAACATACTGGCGGCCACGCCGCTGTGGCTCTGCATACCGGCGCCCACGATGGATACCTTGGCGTAGCTGTTGTCACAGCTGACCTGGTTGAATTTGGCGCTCTCCTTCAGGGCGCGCATGGCGACGGGCGCATCCCCCTGGGAGCAGGTGAAGATGACGTCCTTCTTGCCGTCGCGGCCGGTGGACTGCAGGATGATGTCCACGTTGATGTTCTTCTGTGCCAGCATCCCGAAGATCTTAAAGCTCATGCCGGGCTCGTCGGGCACGTTCATGATGGTGATGACGGCGACGTCGGTGTCCTTTGCAACACCCTTGATCAGCATACCTTCCATATCCTTTGCAACCTCCTTAACCAGTGTGCCGGGCATCGGATTCAGGCTGGAGAGCACCTCCAGCTCCACATTGTACTTTTTGGCCAGTTCCACGCTGCGGTTGTTCAGCACCTGCGCGCCCAGCGAGGCCAGCTCGAGCATCTCGTCAAAGGTGATCTCGGGCAGCTTGCGGGCATTGCGGACCTTGCGCGGGTCGGCGGTGTACACGCCCTCCACATCGGTGTAGATCTGGCAGCGGTCGGCGTGCAGGGCCGCGGCAATGGCCACCGCGCTGGTGTCCGAGCCGCCCCGGCCCAGGGTGGTGATATCATCCAGCTTGTTGATGCCCTGGAAGCCGGCCACCACCACCACGCGGTTGCGGGCCAGCTCCGAGGTGATCCGCTCGGTCTCCATCCGGGTGATGCGGGCTTTGGTGTAGGCCCGGTTGGTGCGGAAACCCGCCTGCCAGCCGGTCAGGCTGGTGGCGTGGCAGCCGATCTCGTTCAGGGCCATGGCCAGCAGCGCGATGCTGATCTGCTCGCCGGTGGCCAGCAGCATATCCATTTCCCGGGCGGAGGGGTTGTGGGTGATCTCCGCCGCCTTCGCGATCAGGTCATCGGTGGTATCGCCCTGGGCAGACACCACCACCACTACGTCGTTGCCCGCGTTGTGGGTATTGGCCACGATGCGCGCCACGTTGAAAATGCGCTCGCGGTCCCGCACGGACGACCCGCCGAACTTCTGTACGATCAACGCCATATACTTGTCACTCTCCTCTTTCTCATCCTCTGTCCAAAGGCAGGGGGTCTTGCTTCCAGCTTCCCTCTACTTTGGTCATTCCACTGTGGCGCCGGTGTTGTCGGCATCCAGGCGCAGCAGTGTGAACCCTTCACATCCGTCCAGGCCCTCCAGGGCTTCCAGTCCCTGTTCCATCCCTGCATAGAAGGCCTCTGCGCCGCTGCGCTCGGCCACCGCCATGACAGTGCTGCCCGCCCCCGATACATACACGGCCAGGGCCCCGCACTGTTTTGCCAGGGCGAACACCTCTTTGGAGCCGGGCATCAGGGGGATGCGGTAGGGCTGGTGCAGGCGGTCTTCGGTGGCGATGGGCAGCAGGTCATGCCGTCCGTCGCAGAAAGCCGCGGGCAGCAGGGCCGCCCGGGACAAATTGTACACCGCGTCCTTGTGGGGCACCTGGGCGGGCAGGGCCGCCCGGGCCGCCTCGGTGAGCAATTTATAGTCGGGCACCACCGCTGCAAAGCACAGGCTGGGGTCCACGTCCCGCTTGACCGAATAGACCTGTCCCCCCTCAAACACGCTGGACGTCAGGCCGCCCAGCAGAGCCGGGGCCACGTTGTCGGGATGGCCCTCGATGGCGGTGGCCAGGGTCAGCAGTTCCTGGGTGTTCAGCACATCCCCCAGCATCCGGTTGGCCCCCAGCAGTCCTGCGATGATGCAGGCGGAGGAGGAGCCAAGGCCCCTGGCCATGGGGATGGGGTTGGTCTGCACGATCCTGAGGGGGGGCATCTTTTTGCCCACCCGGTCGAACAGCATCCTGGCCGAGCGGTAGATGAGGTTCGTCTCGTTGCGGGGGATGCGGGTGCCGTCGGCCGCCGAGATGTCCAGCCGGTCGCTCTCCTCGAATACAGCCGTATTGTACAGGGTCACGGCCAGGCCCAAAGCGTCAAAGCCGGCGCCGACGTTGGCGCTGGTGGCCGGGACGGATACTTTGATCTTCATCTGCGGGCCCTCCCCTCTTTATTCTTCCTCGGGCAGCAGGCGCAGCACCAGCCGGACGCTGCCTCCCACCGCCTGGATCTTGCCGGCTGCCGCCTCCAGGGCGGGACCGTCGGCCCGGGCCACCCGGTAAGCGCAGCCGTCATACTGCTCCGCCACCAGCTGGCCTTCCCCGTAAATGGCCTGCACCACCGCCGGGGCGGCCCCCTCCACACGCACATAGTATGCCGCAGGGGCCGGGTCGGTGAGCATCCCTTCCGCCGGGGCGGCGGGCTGCCAGAACAGGGTATCGTGGACGCGCGCCCCGCGTTTGAGGGCGTCCACCACGTCGGCCACCACCGCGCTGGCGGTGGGCAGTTTGCCTGCGCCCTTGCCGTAAAAGACCACGTCGCCCAGCATATCGCCCCGCACCTTGACCGCGTTGAACACATCATCCACGCCGGCCAGCTGGTTGGAGCGGGGCACCAAGCAGGGCTCCACGCCGGCGGCCACCTCGCCGCCGGGCAGCAGCTTCATCCAGGCGATCAGCTTGATGACGCAGTTCAGCTTGCCCGCGGCCTGCACGTCGGCCACCGTGATGTCCCGGATGCCCCGGGTGGGGATGTTCTGGGGGTAAATGTGATGGCCGCACACCAGAGAGGCCAGAATGGCGATCTTGCGGCAGGCGTCCCGGCCGTCCACATCGTCGCCGGGGTCTTTGGTCTCGGCATAGCCCAGCTGCTGGGCGATCTTGAGGGCCTGGTCAAAGCTCATGTTCTCCCGGGCCATCTTGGTCAGCATAAAGTTGGTGGTGCCGTTGACGATGCCCTCCACCTCGGTGATGACATTGGCCGCCAGGCACTGGTGCATGGGAGTGATGATGGGGGTGCCGCCCCCCACCGAAGCTTCAAACAAAAAGGCGCAGCCATGGCTTTTGGCCAGGGCCAGCAGCTCGGCGCCATAGGTGGCCACCATCTCCTTGTTGGAGGTGCATACACTGCGGCCGCTGGCCAGCACCTGCTTGACATAGGGATAGGCAAAGCGGGTGCCGCCGATGGTCTCCACCACCACCTTGACCTCAGGGTCGGCCAGGATCACATCGATGTTCTTGACGAACAGATGGCCGTCGGGCCGGGACGAGAAATCCCGCACATCCAGAATATATTTGACCTCCACCGGTTCGCCGGCGCGGCGTGCAACGCTTGCGGCGTTGTGCTGCAATACCTCGTACACGCCGCTGCCCACGGTGCCAAACCCTAAAATTGCGATCTTAGCCATAAGTCTTGCCCTCGCTCCTATCCTTGCGTGATTGACAGCGTCTTACAAATCATACCCCAAACGCACCCCCACCACCGTGCTCTGGCGGGAGAGCATGGCGGCCAGCTCGTCGGGGGTCATCTGCATGGTGTCGGTGCGGATGGTCACCGCCACCTGGGCCGTGCCGTTCTCGGGGGTGGCCTGGTTGATGGTGACGATGCTGGCCCCTGCGCTGCTGATGCCGGCCAGCAGGCTTTGCAGCGCGCCGGTCTCATCCCGCAAAGTCGCCATGACGGTGATCAGCTCCCGCCCGTTCTCCGAATCGAATATGCAGTCCTTATACTTATAAAATGCACTGCGGGACAGCCCCACACTGCGGGTCGCAGCTGAGATGTTCCGCGCCTGGCCGCTGGCCAGCAGTTCCTTGGCACGGATGACTTTCAAAAAGACCTCGGGCAGCACCTGGGCGTCCACCAGATAAAATCGGCGCTCCAATCTGTTCACCTCTCAAGCACAACTGTTCTCGCAGGAAATATAATAGCATCCGCCCCCCTGCATTGCAAGAGGACGGATGCGATTTTGGCAGATTGGCCAGTTTTCTGTTGTGAAGCGCCGCTCCCGTTGCCGAAATGCTCAGTCGGTGTCGATGCCGGTCGTGTCCAGCTGGGTGGGCACCACACCGCCCGAGTGGTCATAATTGCAGGCGGCAGGCAGATCGTTGGCGTTGTAGTAGCCCACCGCTGTGCCGGGGCAGCCGGAGGTGGCCAGCAGGCCGCTCTCGGTGCAGTAGCTGCGCTGGACCACGCCGTCCGCCATGGGGAACTCCTTGTACTCATAGCCTTCCTGCACCACGTTCATCAGGGCCTTCCAGGCCTCCACGCAGGTGCGGGTCCGGGCCTGGCTGCCCAGGGTGCGGGTCATGTCGTAGGGGGAGTCGTAACCCCACCACACAGCGGTCACATAGTATGGCGTACCGCCCACGAACCACAGGTCGCGCTCATCGGTGGTGGTGCCCGTCTTGCCGAAGGAACGCATATTCCCGGTGGTGGGATAGCGTCCGGCGGCGGTGCCCACACTGCTGTACAGCACGTTCTGCAGCAGCTGGTTCATGATGGTGGCGGTCTGGGGGGTCAGGGCCTGGTAGCTGGTGGCGTTGTTCTCCAGATAGATGTTGCCGTCCCGGTCCAGGATGCGGGTGTACAAGTGGGGTGTGGTGTACTGCCCGTCGTAGAAGATCTGGAAGGCGGCCGCCAGGGCCATGGGGGTGACGCCGTGGGTCTGGCTGCCCATCACCATGGGGGCCAGGCCGACATCGTTCACCGGATCCAGGGTATCCAGCTGGAGGGTGTTGTAGGCAAAATTGAAGATGGTGCTGGCGCCCACCAGGTCTCCCACCCGGGCCGCGATGGTGTTCAGCGAACGGGCCAGGCCGTTCCACAAAGGCACGTCCCGGTTGTCGCCGTAGTTGCCGCCGTAGTTCTGGGGCCAGTTGCGCCAGGCGTTGGGATAGGCCCGCAGCGCCTCGTCCGACAGGCCCGACAGCCCGTGCTGGCGGCAGTAGTCATCGTTGCGGATGACCATGTCGCTCTTGAGGTAGAGGGGGGAGTTGTTCAGCATGGTGGACCAGTTGACCAGCCCATACTCGATGCCCAGCGCATAGGCGCCGATGGGCTTGATGGCCGAACCGGTCTGCCGGGTGACGCTGTAAGCCCGGTTGAGGGTCAGGTCCTGGGTCTTTTCACCCAGGCCGCCCACCATGGCCACCACATTGCCGTCGTAGTCCAGCATGACCATGGCAGCCTGGGTGCGCACATTGCGGTAATAGGTCACCGTGCCGTCCTCGGCGGTGGTGGTCTTGAGGGTACCGTCGTCGTTGTAGACCGGGATATCGTCCTCCGACAGGGCGGATACTTCCTCCTCATGCCAGCCGGCTGGGAAATAGGCGTCGTCGGTGTTGAGCATCAGCTCTTCCATCTGGGTCTGGATCTTGGGGTTGACGGTGGCTTCGATGGTAAAGCCGCCGGTGTACAGCATCTGCTGGGCCGCAGCCTCGGTGATGCCCTCCTTCTCCATGATGTCCTGCACCACTTCTTCAAACAGGGCGTCGGTGAAATAGGAGTTGTTGGTGGCAGTGGTGCGGGAGACATCCTCCTCCGCCAGCACCAGCGGCTGGGCGATGGCGTCCCGGTAGACTTCCTCGCTGATGATCCCCTGGTCCCACATATTGTACAGCACATAGTTGCGCCGGTTGATGAGGTTTTCGGGGTTGGTGCGGGGATTGTAGTTGGTGGGGTTGTTGGTGATGGAGGCGATGGCGGCGCATTCCCACAGGGTCAGCTGACTGACGTCCTTGTTGAAATACTCCAGCGCCGCCGTCTGCACGCCCTGGATGGTGCCGGTGAAACTGATGGTGTTCAGGTAGGCCTCCAGGATGGTCTCTTTGGAATAGTTGCGGTACAGGGTGTACGCCCGGTAGATCTCCCGCAGCTTGCGCAGCGCGCCCTCGATGCCGCTGGCGCTGTCATCGCCGGTCAGGTTTTTGATCAGCTGCTGCTCGATGGTGGACGCGCCCTGCCTGCCGCTGTAAATGGGCACGATATACTCGTTGATCATGGCGCCCACGGTCCGCTTCAGGTTGAAGCCCGGCTCGTTGTAGAAGTCCTTGTCCTCGGTGCAGATGAAGGCATACTGCAAATAGGTGGGGATCTGCTCCAGGTCCACCCACATCCGGTGGCTGTTGCTGGAGCGGAGGGTGGCATACTCCACCTGCTGGCCCGTATCCGGGTCGGTGGCCACCACGACGCTGGACTGGCTCAGCTCGATGCTGTCCAGGTTCAGCAGATCGCCGTCGTTGGCGGTGGCCTGCACCACATAGAACACAGCGCAGACCACCAGAGCACAGCCTGCCATCACACCCAGGCAGAACAGGGTGGCGAACAGTCGGAAGATCCCCCGCAGGATGGGGTGGCCCTTCTTTTCCTTTTTGGGCCCCTTGCCACTGGACCCTTTGCCCCCGGCAGGGGGTTCTGCAGGGCGCCGCCCGCCCCCCGAGGAGGGCGGCAGGGCTTCTTTCCTGCTGCGGGTGGTGTTCACCCTGCGGCCCGAGCCCGTGGCGGCGCTGCGGCCGGCCCCCTCGCTGTCGCTGCGGTGAATACGCCTTATCTCATTCATAGCGATCTAAACCGCCTCCTTATCCTTCTCGATCCTTTTCCCGCCCGCCGCCATGGGACGGACGAACATCTGCGGCCCTCTCTGTACAGCCGCGCGCCGCGCCTCTCCAAGCAGGCGCGGCCAAACACAGTCAAATGGTCGGATGGAAGTATTATAACACAGTTCGCGGGTGAAAGTACAGCTCTCCGCTGTGAAAATTGGCGTCTATTGTGTGAAATGCGCCTCTTTTGCCCATACTAGGGTGTATCTGAGAAGTCCAAACATACTGCGATGTCCGCCAAAGGATGCGGATACAGGGCGGGACGGAACAGTGCTTTGGGATCTTCTACCCCGAAAGGAGCCCGGCTTTATGCGCAAACTCTGGTATTGTATCTTTTATGGCCTGTGTGCCTTCACCATCGTGTTCAGCCTGTATTGGATCGCCGCCATGCCGCCCCGGAACAGCCAGGGCAGTTCGAGCGCCTCAGGCAGCAGGGACGCGGACAGCCCGGCCCTGCGGGCAGGCAACTCCCTGTCCGGCGTCCGGGAAGATCCCGCCGGCTATTACCTCTGCGACGAGGGGGGCCGGCTGGCGGTATACAGCTGCACCGCCGACGGGGTGCCCCGCCAGCGTCTGGAGCTGACCGATATCTATATCAACCTGCTGCCCGAACAGGACGCTTTGCAGTTCAAAGCCGGCTATCTGGTCTGGGACCGGCAGGAACTGGAGACCCTTCTGGAGGATCTGGGCGCCTGAACGGCCCCTGCCGGTTGACACAGCCCCTCCTGTTAGGTTATACTGACTTGTAAGCACCATGTAAAATGTTACAGGAGGGACTTTTCATGTCCAAGACCTATCTGATCACCGGCGCCACCTCCCCTCTGGGCCTGGCCCTGATGGAACGGCTGCTGCCCACTCTGGCCGAGGGGGACCTGATCCTGGCTCAGGGCTGCGGCGACCTGGCCCGGCTGGCCAGTCTGTGCCAGGCCCGGCCCGGCTTCATCCGTCCGTATGACGCGGACTTCACCCAGCCGCTGGCGGTGCGCGCTTTCCTCAGCGACCTGGTGGACACCTACCCCGCCCCCACCCACATCATCCACCTGCCCGGCCTGCGCCCCATCCAGACCGCTTACGCCTATTTTGACGAGGAGCGCTTTGCCGATGACCGGGCCGTCCAGCTGGACAGCGCCCTGCTGCTGTGCAAGACCTTCCTGCCCCGGATGGCCCAGGCCGGGAGCGGCCGGGTCCTGTTCCTGACCGGAGGCGTCCCCGCGGCCCAGATGGCCAGCACCGCCATCGTCAAGAGCTCTCTGGAGGGGCTGGCCCGCTCCCTGGCGGCGGAGTACGCCTCCAGCGGCGTCACCGTCAACTGCATCGCCCCCGGTCCCCTGCTGACCGAGGACACCGCCGGCGACCCCGCTGCGGTCCATCCGGAGGAGGTGGTGCCCGCCATGCTGTTCCTGCTGAGCGAAGATGCCGCCCGGATCAATGGCGTGACCCTGCCCATCGGCGGCGGGAGTGCCCTGCGCTGAAACTGCAAAAGCCCTGTTGGAAAGACAGGGCTTTTGTCCTTTTCAAGAGAAAGTTGTATTTATTTATATAAATAGTATAGGAAAGCGGTTTCAGCTTTCCAGTTCCTCCATAGCTTCCCGCATGGTATCCGCAGAAAAGAGGAACGCTCCATTCCTGCTGTATACTTCCACATGGCCGCCCACATACCGGATCTCGATGTCGCTCATCTTTTGTCTCTCCTCTCTGTACGGTGCTGGCAGGGGGCCTTTCCCCCTCCTGTTGTGTACAGAATAGCAGAACAAAAGTCCTATAATTTACACTTTCAAATCTTTTTTGGGCTTTTTTACGCAGAAAAACGCCCCCGGCGGGCTGCACCTGCGGGGGCGCGGTATTCTTTCAGTCAGATTTGCAGAGCGGCGCTGGCGGGGGCCTGCACGCGGCGGCCGGCCTGTTCGGCCTGGCGGGACTTGTCGTAGCAGTATTTGATGATAGCCTGCCGGCGGACGATGCCGATAAAGACGCCGCGGTCGTCCACCACCGGCACAAAGTTCTGGTTCATGGCGGCCTCCACCAGCTGGTCCATGCTGGTGTTCACCGTGACGGGCAGGTAATCCCGCTTGCGTTCAAAGCTGCTGATGGGGATATCTTCCGCCCCTTCGATGTCCAGCCCGTGATACCGCTTGAGCCCCCACAGGATGTCCCCTTCGGTCAGGGTGCCCACATAGCCGCCCTTCCGGTTCAGGATGGGGATGGATGCATAGCGGTTGTTCTCCCATTTTTCCAGGGTCTGACGGAGGGTGAAGTCCTCATACACATACATCAGATCCTGCTTGGGAGAGAGGAAAAACAAAATATTCATAAAAAGAGCTCCTGCTTATGTTATTTGCCGCATGGTTCATTCTTTGGGCCGCGGCATAAAGATGCCGCAGGGGTCCGCGTCCATGATGCCCGCCCCCTTTCTGTTATAATTTTAGCACTTTTACACATCGAAATAAAGTTCCGCACAGATTTTTTAGATTTTATTCACAACTGGAACTGCCCCATTTTAAAATCCACGCCAAATCCATGCACAAGCTGCGTTTTTGTGCTATACTAGTTTCATCAAGTGTCTCAGGGACGCGCCCCGCCTGTTCCAGTATAGCAGGCAGCGGTGTCGAATTTTTGCCAAAGGAGGCTGGTGATCCCCATGCACCTGACACATCCCACCCCTCTGCGCCTGCGAGCCGCGGCGGCGGCGCTGGCCTGCCTTGTGCTGGCCGGCTGCACACGTCCGGCGATCCTCCAGCCCTCCTCCGAACAGGAAAGCCCCGCCTCCTCCCAGGACGGCGCCGGCGAGAACCTGCCCGCCCGCTTCGCCATTGCGGTCAGCGAGGGCAGCTACAATCCCTATCTGGACACCAACACCCTCACCGAACAGGTGGCCGGGCTGCTGTTTGAAAAGCTGGCGGTCATCTCCCCCCGGATGCAGCTGGAGATGCGGCTGGCCGATTCCATCACCTCCAGCGGCCTCACGGTCACCATCCAGCTGCGGCAGGGGTGCACCTTTGCCGACGGCACGCCCATCACCGCCCAGGATGTGGCGGCCAGCCTGCTGGCGGCCAAGGCCAGCACCTTTTACAGCGGGCGGCTGGCCAACATGGCCGACGCCCAGGCGGTGGGCAGCGATACGGTGGTACTCACCCTGGTCCAGCCCGACAGTCTGTTCGGCTACCTGCTGGACCTGCCCATCCTGAAGGCTGCCGAGACGGCTTCCCAGCGGCCCACCCCCAGCGGCCGGTACACCTATGGCCGCCAGGACGTCACCCTGGTCCGCAACGACCGGGCCCCCTTCCCCCAGGAAGGTCCCGACACCATCTGGCTGACCGCCGTCAGCGACTACGCCGAACTGGTCAGCCAGCTGGCCATGGGACAGATCAGCTTTTACCTGGCCGAGGAGAGCGCCTCCTCGGCGGTGGCCACCTCCGAGAATTATTTCCGCACCAATACCCTGCTGTTCCTGGGGGTGAACGGCTCATCCGACAATCCCCTGTGCGCCACCAGCCAGGGCCGGGCCGCCCTCAGTGCCGCCCTCTCCCGGACCGAGCTTTCCGGCCGGTTTGCCAGCGCCAGCCCTGCCACCGGCGCCATCAACAGCCTGTACCCCTGTGTCCAGGGCAAGCAGGTCATCTCCGCCGAAGCCGAAACCGAAGATCTGCCCCAGGCCATGGCCGCCCTGGGCTATACCTGGGACGAGGCCTCCTCCCTCTACCGGGATCAGCAGGGCCAGCCTGCCAGCGTCAGTATTTTGGTGTGCGGCAGCTCAGCGGACCGGGTGTATGCGGCCCGGCTTTTGCAGCAGCAGTGGGCCGAAGCAGGCATTCAGGCCACGGTCACCCAGGCCGATGATTTCGGCGCCTACCTGCAGATGGTGCAGGACCGGCAATTTGAGCTGTACATCGGCGAAATGAAGTTGTATAATAATATTGACCTCTCGCCGTTCTGGAGCGGCAGCGCCCGGTACGGCCTGTCCGTCACCCAGCAGCTGCTGGACGCTTACACCCAGATGCGGGCCGACAGCAGTGCGGCCCCCGCCTTTGAGGAGGTGTTTGCCCAGCAGATGCCCTATATCCCCCTGCTGTGGCGGGGCGGCGTCACGGTGTCCAACCGCCGCACCAGCGGAGTGCTGTCCAGCGTCAGCGATATTTACTATTCCCTCGCAGGGCTGTCTGTCACAGGCGGCAGCCAGGATGCAGAATAAGCGTAACGCTTTAAAATTTTTATAAAAGGAGCAGAGCGATTATGATCACTACGCATTTACCCTTGGGCGATGTCCGCTTTTCCGCCGAGTATTTTTCGACGCTGGTAGGCGAAGCCGCCAAGAACTGCTACGGTGTGGCCGCCATGGCCCCCCGGGGGGTGGCCGACACGGTCAAAAGCCTGGTGCGCGGCGAGGACTTTGCCGAAAAAGGCGTCCGTGTCACTTCGGAAAACGGCCGCCTCATCATCGAGATCCACATCGCTGTCGGCTATGGGCTGAACATCGCCACAGCGGCTCAGAGCATCACCCATCGGGTGCAGGACGAAGTCGAGCGCTCGACCGGCCTGCGCGTGGCCCGTGTGATCGTGTCGGTGGACGACGTGATCGCCTGAAAAGACGAAACACAAATCCCCGGGCGCGCCCGTGGGCAGACAAGGAGTAGAAAGCAATGATTAGTGGTAAAATTCTGCGTGACGCCATCATCTCCGGCGCAAACAACATCAACAACCAGCGCTCCCGTGTGGACGAGCTGAACGTGTTCCCCGTGCCCGACGGCGATACCGGCACCAACATGGGCATGACCATCGGCGCCGCCGTGCCCGAGCTGCAGGCCCTGGGCGACGACTGCACCGTGGGCGAGGCGGCCAAGACCGCCGCTTCCGCCATGCTGCGGGGCGCCCGCGGCAATTCGGGCGTCATCACCAGCCTGCTGTTCCGGGGCTTTTCCAAGGCTCTGGAGGGCAAGAAGGAGGCCGGGGCCGAGGACCTGGTCTGCGCCCTGGAAAAAGGCGTGCAGGCCGCTTATAAGGCTGTCATGAAGCCCACCGAGGGCACCATCCTGACGGTGGCCCGCATCGCCTCGGAGGAAGCCCGGGCCAGCGGCATCGCCGACGTGAACGACCTGTGGGAGCTGGTGCTGAACGCCGGGCAGCGCGCCCTGGACGACACCCCCAACCTGCTGCCCGTGCTGAAAAAGGCCGGCGTGGTGGACGCCGGGGGCCAGGGCATCCTGATCATCTTCGAGGGGATGGGCCAGGTATTCCGCGGCGAGGGCATCGTCCCCTCTGCCGGCCAGCCCCAGAACAAGGCCAAGCTTTCCACCGAGAACGCGGGCCGCGGCGTCTTTACCGACGACCTGATGAAGGTGGAGGACATCAAGAACGGCTACTGCACCCAGTTCCTGATCCACAAGGAGGATGGCGCCAGCGCCGCCAAGATGCGCGCCTTTGCCGAGTCCAACGGCGACAGCGTGGTCTGCATCGAGGACGACGACGTCATCAATCTCCATGTCCACACCGCCGACCCCGGCAAGATCCTCTCGGAGGCCATCAAGTACGGCTACCTGACCAATTTCAAGATCGAGAATATGCACGAGCAGTTCCTGGCCCGCCAGAAGCAGGGCAAGAGCCTGGAAAAGCAGGCCGAGGCCGAAAAGCAGCGCAGCTCGGACTCCATCGCCAGCGAGTTCATCTACGCCGCCGTGGATCCCAGCCGCGACTACGGCTTTGTGGCCGTGGCTGCCGGCGAGGGCCTGAAAGCCGTCTTTGCCGACCTGGCTGTGGACGCCGTGGTGTCGGGCGGGCAGACCATGAACCCCGCCACCGAGGACATCCTGGCCGCCGTCCAGAGCGTGCCCGCCAAGACCGTCTTTGTGCTGCCCAACAACAAGAACATCATCATGGCCGCCGAGCAGGCTGAAAAGCTGGCCGACCGCCAGGTGGTGGTGCTGCCCACCCGCACCATCCCCATGGGCATCACCGCCATGCTCAATTTTGACCCCACCGCTTCGGTGGAGGCCAACACCATCAACATGATGAAGGCGGCCGACAACGTGTCCACCGGCCTGATCACCTACGCCGCCCGGGACAGCGAGTACGACGGCCGCCGCATCCGCAAGGGCGAGATCATGTCGCTGGAGAACGGCAAGATCGTGGCCACCTCCAACGACCTGACCAAGGCCGCCTACCGTCTGGCCCGCAGCATGTGCAAGAAGGACTCCAGCTTTGTCACCGTCATTTCGGGCTGCGATGTCAGCGACGAGGACGCCGAGCGCACCACCGAGATGATCAAGGCCAAGTGCCCCAGCCATGTGGAAGTCAGCCATATCCGGGGCGGCCAGCCGGTCTACTATTATATGATCAGCGTTGAATAAGCCCCCGCAGGCCCCCGTTCTTTGCAGAATGTTTCACTCCTGTACGCGTCAGCGTGTCGAAAACGACACGCTTTAGGGGGAACCCATTTCTGCCTGCTGCGCAGGTCAGAAATTCTTTCCCCCTAATATCCCCCTAGGGACAAAATTTAGCACTGAACCGCGCACTCGCCGCAAAGCGGCTCGCACACTCTCAGTGCTAAATTTCCCTGTATGTGTCCTGTCCATCCGCACATGTCGGCTGGACAGGACTTTTTTGATAGTCTACGCGTTTGTCCATTGACAAATGCAGTCCCATCCTATATAATGAGAAACACATGAGGGAGTAATTCCGCGTGAGAGCGCGAGGCCGGCCCGTCAGGACAACTCTTTATGAGTTCGGGCAGCTTTGATAAAGAATGAGACTCATGCACCGGAAGCCCATCCAGTGCATGGGTCTTTTGTTTTGTCGGGCACTCTTCGCTTTTGTGTTCGCCCTCACCATGCACCGGGGTGTATCCGAAAAACCACAGGCTCCATACAACGCCGGTGGTTTGGAAGACGCCCTATACCGTTAGGAGGAGAAAACCTAGAATGAAACAACAGGAGTATGTACAAACCCCGCAAGAGCTGATTGCGGAGCTGGACACCAGCCCCAGCGGTCTAAGCAGCGAGGAGGCCGCTGCACGGCTCGAGAAATACGGCCCCAACAAGCTGAAGGACGCTGAGAAACCCACCCTTCTACAGCGCTTCATCGAGCAGCTGAAGGACCCCATGCTGATCATCCTGATGATCGCGGCCGCCGTCTCTGCGGTGACCAACTTCATCTCGGGCGAGAGCTTTGCCGAGGTCTTTATCATCCTGATCGTCGTGCTGCTGAACGCGGTGCTGGGCGTCTTCCAGGAGAGCAAGGCGGAGGCCGCCATCGAGGCGCTGCAGACCATGACCGCCGCCACCTGCAAGGTGCTGCGGGACGGCAAGCAGATCTCCCTGCACAGCGACCAGCTGGTGCCCGGCGACATCGTCCTGCTGGAGGCCGGCGACGCCGTCCCCGCTGACGGCCGTCTGCTGGAGAGCGCCAGCCTGAAGATCGAGGAGGCCGCCCTGACCGGCGAGAGCGTCCCCGTCAACAAGATCATCGATGCGCTGGGCCTGGGCAAGGACCAGACCGAGATCCCCCTGGGCGACCGCAAGAATATGTGCTATATGGGCTCCACCGTGGTGTATGGCCGCGGCAAGGCCCTGATCACCCGCACCGGTATGGACACCGAGATGGGCAAGATCGCAGGCGCCCTGGCCAACACCGAGCAGGAGCAGACTCCCCTGCAGCGTCAGCTGGACCAGCTCAGCCGCGTGCTGTCCAAGCTGGTGCTGGGCATCTGCCTGTTCATCTTTGTCTTTGACCTGATCGTGGCCGGCTCCTTCACCCTGGATTCCATCCTGTCCACCTTTATGGTGGCGGTGTCCCTGGCTGTGGCCGCCATCCCCGAGGGCCTTGCCACCGTGGTGACGGTGGTGCTTTCCATCGGCGTTACCAACATGAGCAAGCGCAACGCCGTCATCCGCCGTCTGACCGCCGTGGAGACCCTGGGCTGCACCCAGGTGATCTGCTCGGATAAGACCGGCACCCTGACCCAGAACAAGATGACCGTGGTGCAGCATCTGGGCGAGACCGCTCCCCTGGCCACCGCCATGGCCCTGTGCAACGACGCCATCCTGAACGACGCCGGCCAGGCCGAGGGCGAGCCCACCGAGGCCGCCCTGGTCAACTTTGCGGCCAAGGAGGGCCTGCCCAAGGGCCAGCTGGCCGCCGCCCAGCCCCGTGTGGACGAGGCTCCCTTTGATTCTTCCCGCAAGATGATGAGCACCATCCACACCGCCGGCAGTGCCTTTGTCCAGTACACCAAGGGCGCTCCCGACGAGATCCTCAAGCGCTGCACCTCCTACCTGGAGAACGGCAAGGTCCTGCCTATGACCGACGCCAAGCGCGCCGAGATCCTGAAGGCCAACAAGGATATGGCCGACCAGGCCCTGCGCGTGCTGGCCGCCGCCAAGCGCGACTGGGCCGAAAAGCCCGCCAAGAACGAGCCTGCCTTCCTGGAGCAGGATCTGTGCTTCCTGGGCCTGACCGGCATGATCGACCCGGTCCGTCCCGAGGTCAAGCCCGCCATCGTGGAATGCCGTGAGGCCGGCATCCGTCCCGTCATGATCACCGGCGACCACAAGGACACCGCCGTGGCCATCGCCAAGGAGCTGGGCATCATCACCGACGCCAGCCAGGCCATCACCGGCGCAGAGCTGGACAAGGTGCCTGACAGCGAGATCGGCGAGGCCGTCAAGAAGTACGGCGTCTACGCCCGCGTCCAGCCCGAGCACAAGGTGCGCATCGTCACCGCCTGGAAGGGCAACGGCGCCATCACCGCCATGACCGGCGACGGCGTCAACGACGCGCCCTCCATCAAGGCCGCCGATATCGGCATCGGCATGGGCATCACCGGCACCGACGTCACCAAGAACGTGGCCGACATGGTGCTGTCCGACGACAACTTTGCCACCATCGTGGGCGCTGTGGAGGAAGGCCGCCGCATCTACGCCAACATCCGCAAGGCCATCCAGTTCCTGCTGGCTTCCAACATGAGCGAGGTGCTGGGCGTGTTCTGCGCCACCCTGCTGGGCTTCACCCTGCTCAACCCCGTCCACCTGCTGTTCATCAACCTGATCACCGACTGCTTCCCCGCCCTGGCTCTGGGCATGGAGCAGAGCGAGAGCGATATCATGAAGCGCAAGCCCCGCAATTCCAAGGACGGCATCTTTGCCGGCGGCCTGGGCTTTGATATCGGCTACCAGGGCCTGCTGATCTCGGTCATCACCCTGGCCTCCTATATCATCGGCCACTGCATGGAAGTGGGCTACTTTGAGATGCCGGTGGGCGTCAGCGACGACGGCATGACCATGGCCTTCCTGACCATGAGCATGTGCGAGATCTTCCACAGCTTCAATATGCGCAGCCAGCGCAAGAGCGTGTTCACCCTGCACACCCACAACAAGGTCCTGTGGGGCGCCATGCTGGGCAGCCTGGTGCTGACCACCGTCGTGCTGGAAGTGCCCTTTGTGGCCAACCTGTTCGGCTTCACCCCCGTTGACCTGGGCGAGTACCTGGTGGCCCTGGCCCTGGCGTTCCTGGTCATTCCCGTGGTGGAGATTGTCAAGCTCATCCAGCGCAGCACCGCCAAGGCGGAGTAACGCTGTTTTCCATCCCTGTTTTTTCAGCGATCCGGCCCGTGTTCCCCTGCCCGCGCAGAGGGGCACGGGCCTCTTTTTTGCTCCTGCGCACTTTTTGCGCAATTTGTGTGGAAAAGGAAAATATTTCAAGTCCATTTTGTGTAAAAAATGCGAAATACCCCCTTTTCTTTTTCCTATTTCCTGTTATACTAATGTGTATCTGAGAAGTCAAAAATGTTGAGATATCCGCCCCGGAGGCGCCAGCTGCGGACAGCAGCACGGCAGGGAGCGCCCCGGTCAGGATGGAACGGCATCGCGGCGGTCAGATACAGGACATCTGGATGGCTGGCGGCACATCCTTGCCGGGGGCGCCGCACAGGGCATCCAGTCCCACCTCTGGTCTTACTGGCAGCAGCCCATCCCGGGCTGCCGCACCACAAGCAAGGAGATCTTATGTTCGACTTTATCAAAAAGCAGTCGCCGGTGCGGGTCATTGCCCTTGGCTTTGCACTGGTGATCCTGCTGGGGTCGGTGCTGCTGATCATGCCCTTCAGCGTACAGGAAGGGGCCGTGGTCCACTACATCGACACCCTCTACACCTCCACCAGCGCGGTCTGTGTCACCGGTCTGATCGCCATCGATGCGGGAGACAATTTCACCTTCATCGGGCAGTTCATCCTGGCGGCGCTGATCCAGATCGGCGGCCTGGGCGTCACTTCGGTGGGCGCGGGCATCATCCTGGTCATGGGCCGCAAGATCAATCTGAAGGAGCGCAGCGTCCTGCAGGAAGCCCTCAACCTGGATTCCGCCCAGGGCATCCTGCGCTTCCTCAAGCGAATCTTCCTGATGACCCTCTGCTTTGAAGGGGTGGGCGCAGCCCTCAGCTTCATTGTCTTTGTGCAGGACTATCCGCCCCTGCGGGCCCTGTGGATCAGCATTTTCCACTCGGTGGCAGCCTTCAACAACTCGGGTTTTGATATTTTGGGCAATTATCAGAACCTCATCCCCTACCGGGACAACGTGATGCTCAACCTGATCACCTGCGGGCTGATCATCTTTGGCGGCATCGGTTTCCTGGTCATCCAGGATGTGCTGCACAACCACTTCCACTGGAAGAAATTCTCGATGCACACCAAAGTGGTCATTACGGTCAGCGCCATCCTCATCGTGGTAGGCGCCGTACTGCTCAAACTGACCGAGAACATCACCTGGCTGGCTGCTTTCTTCCACAGCGTGTCGGCCCGTACCGCAGGCTTCTCCACCTATCCCCTGGCCGAGTTCAACAGCGCCGGCCTGCTTGTGCTGATCGTGCTGATGTTCATCGGCGCTTCCCCCGGATCCACCGGCGGCGGTATCAAGACAAGCACCTTCTTCGTGCTGCTGCAGGGCATCAAGTCGGCCGCCACCAACCGGGGCGAAAAAGCCTTCCACTACGCGGTGCCCTCGGGCGCCTTCCGCAAGGCAGCGGTCATCACCCTGCTGGCTCTGTCGGTGGTGCTCACCGGCACCTGGCTGATGATGGTGTTCGAGCCCCAGCTGCGGCTGGTGGACGCCCTGTTCGAGATGACCAGCGCCTTCGGCACCGTGGGTCTGTCCACCGGCATCACCACCGGGCTGGGCATCCCCGCAAAGCTGATCTCGATCCTTACCATGTACATTGGCCGCCTTGGCCCTCTGACCATCGCTTCTGTCTGGTATTTTGACAAGGGCGAGCGGATCAGTTACCCCGAAGGCAACATCGCCATCGGCTGACAGGAGGAAATAGTATGTTTGGCAAACCCAAGAAATCGAAATCTTCTTACGGCATCGTGGGCCTGGGCCGCTTTGGCAGCGCCCTGGCCATCGAGCTGGCCGAGGCCGGCGAGGACCTGGTGGTCCTGGACCAGGACGAAGAAAAGGTGCGGATGCTGCGGGATTACACTGAGAGCGCCTATGTGGTCAAAAACCTGGACAAAAAGACCCTGGAGGAGACCGGTATCCAGAACTGCGACGTGGCCGTGGTGTGCATTGGCGAGAAGATGGACGTCTCGATCCTGACCACCCTCCATCTGGTCAGCATGGGCATCCCCACCGTCATCGCCAAGGCTGCCAGCGAGGAGCAGGGCCAGGTCCTGCGCAAGCTGGGCGCCCAGGTGGTATATCCCGAACACGACATGGCCATCCGCCTGGCCCATCGCCTGGAGACTACCGGTATGCTGGACTTTGTCCAGCTCAGCGAGCAGGTCAGCATCTCCAAGCTGGAGGTCCCCTCCAAGATGATCGGCCGCACCGTTGTGGACGTCAATCTGCGCGGCCGCTTCGGCCTGAACATCATCGCCATTGAGAATGGCGGCAAGGTCAACGAGTCGGTCGGCCCCGACACCGCCTTCAAGGAGGGGGATATCCTCTTTGTGTCCGGCGATAAGAACGGCGCCAACCGCCTGCTGGACTGGCTGAACAACCAGTAACTGCGATTCCCTGCCTTTCTGCCTGAAAGACAGGGGATTTTTGCATCCGTCTGCAATCTTTTCCCATTCCGGGACGTATGGGGAAAAAGAAGTTTGGAAAAGGAGGGATCCGTATGAAACCGAACCGGGCGCGCAGCCTGTCCAGGACCCTTTTGTACGTTCTGCTTGGCCTTCTTGTGGTCCTGCTGCTGGCCCTCCAAACCGAGGATGTCCGGATCTACGGGGCGCCGCTCGCGCTGTCCATCGGGGTCGGAGCTGCTTACAGCATCGTGCTCTTCCGCTGGTGGCGCTGCCCCCACTGCGGCAAGCGGCTGCCCGATTTCGGGCTATACGCCCGCAGCCACATGATCACCCACTGCCCCTACTGCGGCGGGGCCATCGACGAGGCATAAACAAAGCCGGCCCCCTGCCGTTTTGGCTGGGAGCCGGCTCTTTTTGCATGGTTTTCAGAAGAAGCTCACCTGGCTGCTCTCGGGCAGGTCCCCCAGAGCGCCCACCTGGCGCAGCTTGTCGATGACGGCGCTGGAGACCCCGGCCGCCTGCTGCAGCTCCTCCACCGAGAGGTAGTCCTCGCCGTGGATGGTGACATTCTCGAGAGCCAGGGCGGCGGTGGCTCCCAGGCCCTTGATGGCCGCAAAGGGCAGACGCACCTTGCCGTCCTCGATGACATAGCGGGTGCCGCGGCTCTTGCCGATCTGGATGGGCAGGAACTGATAGCCCCGCATCAGCATCTCATTGACCAGCTGCAGCGACACCAGCAGATCCTCGTCCTTGGCGTTCTTCTCCTCTTTCAGGCGGCGGTTGACCTCGTTCATGTGGGCGCGGGCCACATCGGTGCCGCCCACGGCGGCTTCGTAATCGATGTCATCCCCGCGCACGGTGAAATAGACCGCGTAGAACGCCTGGGGATAGTAGATCTTGTACCACATCAGCCGGATGGCGCTCATCAGGTAGGCCACCGCGTGGGCCTTGGGGAACATATACTTGATCTTGCGGCAGGATTCGATGTACCAGTCGGGCACGTCGTGCTCCCGCATGGCCTCCTCCCAGCCGGGTTTGAAGCCGCCCTTGGCCACTTTGCCCTTGCGGACGTCCTCCATGATGTCAAAGGCCATCTTGGGCTCCAGGCCCTTGCGGATCAGGTACAGCATGATGCTGTCACGGCAACCGATCACTTCGGCGATGGTGCAGGTACCGCTGCGGATCAGTTCGTCGGCGTTGTTGGTCCACACGTCGGTGCCGTGGGACAGCCCCGAGATCTGGATCAGCTCGGAAAAATTCTTGGGCTTTGCCTCCACCAGCATCTGGCGCACAAAGTTGGTGCCCATCTCGGGGATGCCGAAGGTGCCGGTCTGGCTGTCGATCTGCTCGGGGGTGACCCCCAGCGCCTCGGGGCTGGTCAGCAGGCTGTATACCTTGGGATCGTTCATAGGGATGCTGTCCACCGGCACCCCGGTATACTCCTCAAAATATTTGTAGAAGGTGGGCATATCGTGGCCCAGCTCGTCCAGCTTGAGAAGGGTATCGTGGAGGTATTTGAATTCGAAGTGGGTGGTCAGCAGGCCGCCGGCCACGTCGTCCGCCGGGTGCTGGATGGGGCAGAAATCGTAGATCTCGCTGGTGGCGGGCACCACCACCATACCGCCGGGGTGCTGGCCGGTGGTCCGCTTGACGCCGGTGCAGCCCAGGGTCAGACGGTTTTCCTCGGCGTGGTTGACCGTCTTGCCCCGCTCCTCCAGATAGCGCTTGACATAGCCGTAGGCGGTCTTGTCCTGGATGCCCGAGACGGTGCCCGCCTTAAAGACGTTCTCCTTGCCGAACAGCTCCTCCGTGTAGCGGTGGACGTTGCTCTGGTATTCGCCCGAGAAGTTCAGGTCGATATCCGGCTCCTTGTCGCCGTAAAAGCCCAGGAAGGTCTCGAAGGGGATGTCGTGGCCGTCCACCAACATGGGGGTGCCGCAGACCGGGCAGTCCTTGTCGGGCAGGTCAAATCCGTCCTCCACGCTGCCGTCGGTGATGAACTCGCTGTGCTTGCACTTGGGGCAGCGGTAGTGTGGCGGCAGGCTGTTCACCTCCGAGATTCCCGAGAAGTGGGCCACGGCGGAGGATCCCACCGAGCCACGGCTGCCCACCTGGTAACCGCCCGCGTTGGAGAAGGCCACCAGTTTGACCGCGATCACATACAGCACCGCATAGCCGTGGCCGCAGATGGAGTCCAGCTCCTTTTGCAGCCGCTCCTGCACCAGAGCGGGCAGGGGGTCGCCGTAGTCCTCCTTGGCCCGTTTCCAGGTGGCGTCCCGCAGCTGCTGTTCCGCCCCTTCGATGCTGGGCGGATAAGTCCCCCGCGGAATGGCACGGACGTTGTTGTCGATGACAGCCGCGATCTTGTTGGGGTTGGTAATAACGATCTCCCGGGCCTTTTCCGGGGGCAGGTAGTCGAACTGGGCCAGCATATCCTCGGTGGTGCGGTAATAGAGGGGAGGCTGGTGGTCGGCGTCCTTGTAGCCGCCGGCCGCCTGCATGACGGTGCGGTAGACGGCGTCCTCCGGTTCCTGGAAGTGGACGTCGCCGGTGGCGATCACCGGCTTGTGCAGATCCTCCCCCAGACGGATGATGGTGCGGTTGAAGTCCTTGATCTTCTCCACGCTGTCCACCCGGCCCTCCCGGACCATATATTCGTTGTTGCCCAGAGGCTGCACTTCCAGGATATCGTAGTAGGCGGCGATTTTTTTCAGCTCCTCATAGGGACGCTCCTCCACCACCGCACGGTACAGCTCTCCCGCCTCGCAGGCCGAGGTGAGCAGCAGCCCCTCCCGGTACTGGTTCAGCAGGCTGCGGGGCACCCGCGGCTTTTTGAAGAAGTAGTCCAGATGGGCCTTGCTGACGATCTTGTACAGGTTCTTCAGGCCGGCCTGGTTTTTGACCAGGATGATGATGTGGTAGTATTTTTTGCGCAGGACCTCCCGGTTGCCCCCCAGCCCGGTGTTGATCTCACCGATGGAAGCGATCTGCTTTTCTTCCAAATCCCGCAGCATGACGCAGAAGATGCGGCCCAAGGCCCCCGCGTCCTCACAGGCCCGGTGAGCCTCGTAGGGGGGCAGCTCCAGGTGCTTGTTGATGGTGCCCTGCCTGTAATTGTGGAGGCCGGGGTACATGGTCTGGGCCATGGTCAGCGTGTCGATGTAGGTGGGGGCAAAGGCGATGCCGCTGCGGCCCGCCGCCGCCCGCAGAAACCGGATGTCAAAGCCGTTGGCGTTGTGGGCCACCAGCACCCGGCCCCCGGCAAAGTCCAGAAAAGCCCGCAGGGCCTCCCCTTCCTCGGGGGCGTCCGCCACCATCTCGTTGGTGATGCCGGTCAGCTCGGTGATCTTGGGGGTGATGGCCTTGGGCGGCTTGACAAAGGTATCGAACTCCTCCACCACACGCCCGTCCCGCACCAGCACCGCGCCGATCTCGGTCAGGTATTCGCAGCCGGGGTCAAGGCCGGTGGTCTCGGTGTCAAAGACGCAGAACTCCCCGCTGAGGGGCTGGTCCTGGGCGCCGTAGACACAGGGCACCATGTCATCCACAAAATAGGCCTCACAGCCGTAGATCAGCTTGAAGTCCGGGTCGGCCTTGTGGATATCGTCGGCGGCCAGCATGGCCTCCGGGTAGCCCTGGCACACCCCGTGGTCGGTGATGGCGATGGCGCGGTGTCCCATCTTGTGGGCCAGCCGGACGATCCCGCCCGGGTCGCAGAAGCCGTCCAGGGCCGACAGCTTGGTGTGCAGGTGCAGCTCCACCCGCTTTTCGGGGACGTGGTCCTCCCGGCGGCGGCGCTCTACGATCATCACATCGTAGGGATAGACGATGTAGTCGTGCTCATATTTGTCGTAGCTGCAATCCCCCCGCACCAGCAGGGTGGTGCCGTTTTTCAGGCCCTCCCACTTGGAGCAATCCTCCCCCTCCTGGGCGCGCACCTTGAGGCAGATGGAGCCGGTGTAGTCGGTGATGGACACCGAGTAGATCTTGCGGAAGCTGCCCTTGACCTCGGTGGCGAATACGTCGCCCCAGATCATGCACTTGCCGCCCTCGCCTCCCAGGTCTTTGAGGGGGACCAGGTCTTTGGGCTTGAAGGTCTTGCCGTGGAAGATCTGCACCGGCTTGTCGGTCAGGTCCAGCCCTTCCACCTGGATGGGAGGCGCCGTACGCTTGGCCTCGAACTGGATCACCGGCGGGGCAGCCTTTTCCTCCAGCTTCTTTTCCAGGGCCAGACGCTCCTCTGCGCCCGCGGCGGAACGCAGGGTCACCTGGGGCTTTTCGCCGGTGTGGGCCTCGATGCGGGCGGCCAGCATCTCGTCGAACTTCAGATCGTGCAGAAAGCCTGTGCCGCCCCGCACCCCCACTGTGATGCAGCTGCCCTCCAGCTGCAGGGTGCACCGGTCCAGAAAGCCGTTGATGGGCACCCCGTCCTTTTTCATTTCTTCAAAAATGGCGCGCAGTTCCTCTTCATCCAAAGTGTCATAGGGGTACTGGTTGAAGATCATTAGCTCATACCCCTCGTAGTCGGGCTGCAAAGACGCCAAAAGCCGCGCACACAGGCCCTTGTCCAGCGGCGCGGCACTTTTCAGTGTAAAGATCACCTTCTGCTCGACCCGCAGCATTAGGGCGTGCTCCACCAGGACCTTGCCGAAACAGGCGGCAAAGTCAGGGTCCGCCATGAACTGGGGCCACAGCTGGGATACCAGTGGTTTCAAATCGTTTCTCCTTCCAGCGGCTTTTCAAAGCAGGCAAAATCGGTGCCGTAGAGGCGGGCCAGCCCTACATAGACAAAGCCTTGCCCCTCATAGGCCCGCAGGGCCCGGCGGTTGTCCTTCGCCACCAGGATGCGGCAGCTGCGGCAGCCCATGCGGGCCAGCCACGCCACGGCGTCGGCCAGCAACCGCCCGCCCAGGCCCTGGTTTTCGTAGGGGGCCGCGGTCAGCAGGCGCACCACCTCGCCGGCGGGTTCCAGCCCCTTGGTCCAGAAGGTCTGGGCCTCGGTGTCCTCGTCCCCAAAGGTGAGGACGTAGGCCCCCATCACCTGGCCATCAGGGTCTTTGGCGCAGAACAGCCGCCCTTCGGCCTGGTCGGCCTCCAGGGTGGCCTGATCAGGGTAATCCTGGCTCCAGGGGCAGTCGGGCCGGGCTGCAGCCTGGCGGTAGTAGGGCAGCAGGGCCTCCAGGTCGGCCGGCGAAGCCGGGGCGAAGGTGCAGGGCGTTGCGTTCTCTCTCATAGCTTGTAGATCTCCTCCATGAACTGGTCCAGGATGTTGTCCCCCGTCAGCTTGCGCACCGGCTGGCCATGGACGAACAGCACCGCCTCGTTTTTGCCGCCGGCAATGCCGATGTCCGCCTCCCGGGCCTCGCCGGGACCGTTGACCACACATCCCATCACCGCCACCTTGATGGGCTTTTTGTAGCCCTGCAGCCGGCGCTCCACCTCGTTGGCGATCTCAATGCAGGGGTACTGGGTGCGGCCGCAGGTGGGGCAGGTGATCACCTCAGGCCCTGCCACCGCGTAGCCCACCGCCCGCAGGATGTTGAAGCCGGCCTCCACTTCCTTTTCGGGGTCGGCGGCCAGAGAGACCCGGATGGTGTCCCCGATCCCCTCCAGCAGCAGCCCACCGATGCCCATACCCGACTTGAGCAGGCCCATCTGGTAGGTGCCCGCCTCAGTGACTCCCACATGCAAAGGGTAATCCGTGACCGCCGACAACTGGCGGTAGGCCTCCATCATCCGGGGCACATTCGAGCTTTTGATCGAGATGACGATATCCTCAAAGTCGAATTTTTCCAGCAGCCGCACATGGTACAGGGCGCTCTCCACCATGGCCTCGGGCACCGGAGCGCCGTATTTGGCCAGGATGTGCTTTTCCAGGCTGCCCCCGTTGACCCCGATGCGGATGGGGATGTGCCCGGCCCGGCAGGCCGTCACCACTTCCTTGACCCGATCATCGCTGCCGATGTTGCCGGGGTTGATCCGGATCTTGTCCACGCCCACCGCCGCGCAGGCCAATGCTGCACGGTAATCAAAATGGATGTCCGCTACAATGGGTATATCCACTGCCTTTTTGACCGCCTCGATGCATTTGGCGTCGGCGGGGGTGGGGCAGGTCACCCGCAGGATCTGGCAGCCCACCGCCGCGCAGCGCCTGGCCTGGGCCACATTGCCCGGGATATCGTCGATGGGGACGTTGAGCATGGTCTGCACCGCAATGGGATTGGACCCGCCGATGGCCATGCCGCCGATCTTGACTTCACGCTTGCGCACACGCATGGGCGCACCTCCCTTGTTCAAAAGCCGCCCGTGAACAGGCGGATCACGTCGTTGTAAGTGGCAAAGATCATCAGCCCGAACAGCAGGATGAAGGTGGCCACCGTCAGCCCCTCCTGCAGCCGCTGGGATACAGGCCGCCGGATGACGGCCTCCGCCGCCAGGAACACCAGCCTGCCCCCGTCCAGCGCCGGGATGGGCAGCAGGTTGAACACGCCCACGTTGACAGTGATCAGGACCAGCATCTCCAGCAGGTCGGTCAGGCCGTAGCTGGCCGCCTGGCTGATGGCCGACACGATGCCCACCGGCCCCGAGAGGTTGTTGATGCTCTCCCGCCCCCGCAGCAGGTCCACCAGGGTGGTAAAGATGATCCGCCCATAGTACAGCTCGCTGTTCAGACTCTCTTTCAATACGTTTGCAGGCGTTTTCTCCAGAGCGTATACCACAAAACCGATGTCCATGTGGGTGCCGCCCGCCTCATCCTGGTAGGTATCGAACCGGACGCCGGGCAGCTCCACCCGCCGGCCGTCCCGCAGCACGGTGAAATCAGCCTGGGTGTTCCGGGTGCGCACCAGCTCATAGACGATGTCGTTGGCTATGAAGCAGCGCCGGCCGTTGACCGCCAGGATCTCGTCCCCGGGCTGCAGGCCGGTCTGGCCGCACAGGGCGCCCTCCTCGATGCGGTAGATGACCCGGCTGGCGATGGGGTCGGAGCGGAAGGCGATCAGCCCCAGCAGCACCGCAAACCCCAGCACAAAGTTCATCAGCGGGCCTGCCGCCATGACGATGGCCCGCTTCCAGACCGCCGCCTCAGGGAACGGGATGCCGGTGCGCTGCTCGGGCGGGATGGGATTCAGGCAGGCGTCCTCCTGGTCCCCGTCGTCCTCGCGGGCGTCCCGCTCCCGCTGGGCCTGCTCCGACTCGGGGCTGCCCTCCCCTTCCATGGCCACATAGCCCCCGATGGGCAGCAGCCGCAGGGTGTACTGGGTGCCCCCGGCGATCTTTTTCAGCAGGGCCGGACCCATCCCGATGGAAAACTCATTGACCTGGATCCCCGAAAGTTTCGCCGCCGCAAAATGCCCGAACTCATGGATGGCGATGACCGCGCCGAACACCAGCAGGGACGCCAGAAAGGTTATCAGTATCGTCATAATGCTCCTTTGATCACGCGTTGGCCCTCACAGGTGGCTGTGCACGAAAGCCCGGGCCATCCGGTCGCACTGGTACACGTCGGCCAGGTCGTAGCTGCCTCCAAAAGCATCGCTGTCCACCACGGCCTCCACCAGACGGCCAATGTCCAGAAAGCCGATCTTGTCCTCCAGGAACAGCTTGACGGCCTCCTCGTTGGCGCCGTTGGCGGCGCAGGGCCCAAGGCCCCCCTTGGCGATGGCCTTTTTGCAGGCGGCCAGGCAGCGGAACGTCTCCTCATCGGCCACGTCGAAGGTCAGCACCTTGAGGGCCGCAAAGTCCAGCTCGGGGGCCACAGGGCCTCCCCGCTCGGGCCAGGTGAGGGCATACTGGATGGGGATGCGCATATCCGGCACCCCCAGCTGGGCGATGACCGAGTTGTCGCTGAACTGCACCGCCGAGTGGATGATGCTCTGGCGCTGGACCACGATCTGGATCTTTTCGGGGGGCAGGCCAAACAGCCACACCGCCTCGATCAGCTCCAGGCCCTTGTTCATCAGAGTAGCGCTGTCAATGGTGATCTTGGCCCCCATGTTCCAGTTGGGGTGGCGCAGGGCATCCTCTTTTGTTTTGCCCCGCAGCTGGTCCGCTTTCATCCCAAAGAAGGGTCCGCCCGAGGCGGTGAGCAGGATCTTGGTCAGGGATCTGGCGCTGTGGGCGTCCTGCAAACACTGGAAGATGGCCGAGTGCTCGCTGTCCACCGGCAGCAGCTTGACCCCATGCCGGGCCACCGCCTGGGTGACCAGGTGCCCGCCGGTGACCAGGCTCTCCTTGTTGGCCAGGGCCAGGTCATGGCCGCTCTCGATGGCCGCCAGGGATGCGCCCAGCCCGGCGATGCCCACCACGCTGTTCAATACCACGTCGGGGCCGTCCATGGCGGCCAGCTGCCGCAGCCCTTCGGCCCCGTGCAGCAGCACCGGCGCGCCGGCACGGCCAGCCAGGGCGCCCTCCAGACGGCCGGCGGCGTCGAGGTCGGTGACGCACACCACCTTGGGGTGGAACGTCTCGATCTGCCGCAGCAGCAGATCGGTGCGGCTGTGGGCCGACAGGCCGAACACTTCATACCCCTGGGCCCGGATCACATCCAGGCTCTGGGTGCCGATGGAACCGGTGGAACCCAGCAGGGTGATCTTTTTTGGCATAGCTGTCCCCTCCTTTTACCGGTAGAATACCGCCGTGATCACCATCGAAACAAAGGGGGCGATGAACATCACGCTGTCAAACCGGTCCAGGATGCCGCCATGCCCCGGGAAGATGGTGCCGTAGTCCTTGATGCCGCACTGGCGTTTGACCACGCTGGCAAACAGGTCGCCGTAGATGCCCAGCACGGCGGCCACCACCCCCAGCAGGGCGATGATGGCATACATCGACACGCCGATGTTGCTCTGGGTGAAAGCTTCGGTGCGGTCGGCGATGACCGAATAGGCCACCGTGATGATGACCCCGAACAGCATAGTGCCCAGCACCCCGCCGATGGCGCCCTCCACCGTCTTTTTGGGGCTGACCTTGGGGCACAGCTTGTGCTTGCCGAAGGCCCGGCCTGCAAAGTAGGCGCAGGTATCCCCGCCCCAGGCGAAGCACAGCACCAGCAGGATAAAGAAAATGGCGTCGTAGCTGTACCGGTCCACCGGCAGCAGGATCTTCAGATGCACCAGCGAATAGAAGCAGAACAGGATGATCCCCGAAAAAAAGACCAGCCCGCTGACTTTTTGGAAGCTGACGCTGCCGTTGCGCACCACCAGGTAGATGCAGTAGAACATCAGCAGCACAAAAGACACCGCCAAAATCAGCCCGCGCACCATCTCATAACTGGACAGCATCACCAGCAGGGTGTAGGGCACCTGCACCGCATACAGCAGCCAGTCCTTTTTGTCAAAGCCCAGGGCGGCATACACCTCGTGCATCCCGATCAGGGCCACCGCCGCCACCACCAGGTTGAACACCAGGGTGTTGAAGGTGAGCATGACCAGCACCAGCACGGCGATGCCCACAACGGCTGTAATCACTCTTGTTTTCATCGTTTCTCCTTATCTGGGACGGGCCCGGCTGCCCGTCAGATGCCGCCAAAGCGGCGGCTGCGGCGGTTGAACTCCCGGATGGCTGCATCCAGGTCTGCGGGGGTAAAATCCGGCCACAAGACGTCCATCTCCACCAGCTCGGAATAGGCCGCCTGCCACAGCATGAAGTTGGACAGCCGCTTCTCCCCGCTGGGCCGCAGGATGAGGTCGGGGTCCTTCTGGCCCGCGGTGTACAGCCGGGACGCCAGCATCTCCTCGGTGATGGCGTCCGGGTCCAGTGTGCCCGCCGCGGCCTGGCGAGCCAGGTCCCGGGCGGCCCGCACGATCTCCTGGCGGCCGCCGTAGTTCACCGCCACATTCAGCACCATGCCGGTGCGGTCGGCGGTGCCCTGCTCGATCTCGTCCATCAGCTGCTGGTAGCGGGGTTCCAGGGCGGTGCGGTCCCCCAAAAAGACGATCTTGTTGTTGCGGCTCTTGTAATCAAAGGCCTTCAGCAGGTACTCCCCCAGCAGCTTCATGATCGCGCCCACCTCCTCGGCGGGGCGCTTCCAGTTTTCGGTGGAAAAAGCATAGAAATACACCGAGGCCAGGCCCAGCTGGTCGCAGTAATCGGCGATCTGCTGGAATACCTCCGCCCCCTTCTTGTGGCCGGCGGTGCGGGGCAGGCCCCGCTGTTTGGCCCAGCGGCCGTTGCCGTCCATGATGATGCCCACCGAAAGCCCTTTGGCAAATTCTTCCGGATGCTGCGGCATACCATCCCTCCTGTTCATCTCATCGCAAAAAGTGCCGCGCACCATTCCCAGCGCACGGCACCTCCCGTTCGTTTGCAGCAGGATCGGTCAGACCGACATGATCTCCTTCTGCTTTTCCTCCACGGCCTTATCCACAAGCTTGCTGTACTTGTCGGTGATCTTCTGGACATCCTCCTCCATGGTCTTCTGGCTGTCCTCGGTCAGCTCGCCGGCCTTCTTCATGGCCTTGGCCTTATCCATGGCCTCACGGCGGACATTGCGGATGGCCACCTTGGCGTCCTCGCCCATCTTGGCCACCTCTTTGGCCAGCTGGCGGCGGCGCTCCTCGTTGGGGGCGGGGAAGTTCAGCCGGATGGTCTGGCCGTCGTCGATGGGGTTGATGCCCACGTCGCTGGCCTGGATGGCCTTGCTGATGGGGCGCAGCAGCGAGCGGTCCCACGGGGTGATGGTCAGGGTGCGGGCCTCGCTGACTGCCACAGACGCCACCTGCTGGATGGGGGTGGGCGAGCCGTAGTAATCCACCGTCACCTTATCCAGCACGGCGGGGTTGGCCCGGCCTGCACGGACGGCGGCCAGTTCCCGCTCCAGATGCTCCACCGAGTTCTTCATCTTTTCCTCAAACACCTTGGTATTGCTGCTCATAGTCGTTCTCTCCTGTTCTTGTCTTATCCTGCCGGGCTGCGTGCCCAGACCCGATCCATATAGTATAGGGGCGGCTCAGCCTTCATAGACCAGTGTGCCCACCGTCTCGCCCTGGACGGCCCGGGCGATGTTGTCGGGGTCTGCCAGGTCGAACACCAGGATGGGCAGCTTGTTGTCCCGGCAGAGGGTGGCTGCCGTGCCGTCCATGACGGCCAGCTGGTCTTCCAGCACCTTGCTGAAGGTGAGGGTGTCGTATTTCTTTGCATCCGGGTATTTGTGCGGGTCCTTGTCGTAGACGCCGTCCACCATGGTGGCCTTGAACATCACGTCGGCGGACACTTCCACCGCCCGCAGGGCCGTGGCCGTATCGGTGGAGAAGAAGGGGTTGCCGGTGCCGCCCCCAAAGACGGCCACCTTGCCCTCCTCCATGGCGGCCAGGGCAGCCTTGCGGTCAAACACAGGTGCCACCTTGGGCATCTCAATGGAGGTGAACACCTCGCTGGGCACACCCAGCTGGGCCAGCTTGTCCGACACGGCCAGGGCATTCATGACGGTGGCCAGCATACCGATCTTGTCAGCCAGGGTGCGCTCCATCCTGCCGCTGGTACGGCCGCGCCAGAAGTTGCCGCCGCCCACCACGATGCCGATCTGGACGCCCAGGTCATAGGCTTTTTTGACGCCGCCGCAGATCGAGTCCATGGCGGCCTCGTCAAAGCCGGAGCCTTTTTCGCCGCCCAAAGCCTCGCCGCTGATCTTTAAAAGGATACGGTTGTATTTCAGTCCCATTGCAATTCACTCCGCGCAGTTTAGATTCTCATTGTGCCTATTTTACAATAAAATGCCCGCAAAGTAAACAGGAAAACCGCTTTCCGGGCCAGAAAGCTTTCACAGAGGGCCCACCGCCTCAAAAGGTCTTTCGCAGCGCCCGCAGGGCCTGTTTCTGCTCCGGGGTGATGCGGCGGCTCTCCAGGGCCTTCTGCACCGCCTTGGCCCGCACCCAGGGGTCCAGACGGGGCTGGGCCAGCCAGGGCCAGGCGGCCTGGGGCTGTTTGGCCAGGGCCGTAGCGAAAAACCAGGCCGCCATCATCCGCACATAGTATTCCTCCGACTGCACTTTTCCCGCCCAGTCCAGGTATTCGGGCCGGAACGCCTCGTCCAGATAGTAACGCATCAGCATCCCCATCCCATAGCGGACGGTGTAGGTCTGCTGCGAGCCGATCCACCGGCGCACCGGCTCCAGCAAAGCATCGGTGTGTTTTGCGAATACCTTGGGGCTGGTGGTGTCGCAGGTGGCCCAGTTGTCGATGTAGGGCAAAAAAGTTTCCACTCCCGCCAGGGCGGCGTCAAAATCCCGGATCCGCTCCAGCAAAAAGCCGTGCAGGTTGTTCTCCTCATAGTATGTGTGGGGCAGCGTCTCCAAAAAGACCGCCGCGTCCGCTGTGCCCGCCAGCTCCTTTGCGCAGCGGCGCAGATCGGGCAGCCGCACCCCGATCACCTTCCCGGGCGGAACGGTGGGGAGCAGCTTTGCCTGAAAAGCCTGATAATCCGTATCCTGCATGGCGAACAGCCGTTCCCGGATCCTCTCGATGGCATCGGTCATCCTGTGCCCTCCTCTCTTTTCTCTATCTTACCGAAAAGGCCGCCCGCTGTAAAGTCCATGTTTTTTGATTTTGGCTCTGGACTTTTGCTCCAAACCGTGGTATACTATCCTCCACAAGTGCGGGTATAGTACATCGGCTAGTATAACAGCCTTCCAAGCTGTGGAGGTCGGTTCGATTCCGATTACCCGCTCCAGAAAAGCGGCCCGGGGACTAACGTCTCCGGGCCGCTTTCGTTTGCCGTACCCCGCATCCCGCTTGCGCGGGGGCGGATTTCGTGCTATCATGGTCTGGAAATGGGAAGGGAGGTCCCGGCATGACATTTTCAGAGCTGATCCGGTCGGTGGCCGGATCGTTTGTTCCCCACAAGGCAGGGCAGCAGCCCCGGCAGGAGGCGCAGGCCCAGCAGCCTTCCCCCGCCCCCGAGGCGCTGGAGGCGGACGTCTACCGCCCCAATCCGGAGTGGACCCGGGTGAACGTCTCGGTGCAAAGCCGCCACAACGCATCCATCCTGGCGCCCAAATGTCTGGAGGAGGCCAAGCAAGCCGCCGACGTGCTGAACAAGACCACCGACCCCGACACCTTTTTCCGCAAATACGATTACCTTCTGGGCCGGTTCGTGATCCTGGCCGAGTGCACCAAATACACCCGCTTCGGGGGCGAACAGCCCACCGTCACCCTGGCCCGGCTCTACCGCCAGAGCTACCGCAACCACGTGGGCAAGGCCATGATCGACCGCTGCTTTGCCAGGGCCCAGGACAAGCTGGCCCTGCTGGCCAAGCCCAAGGACCGTCTGGCGGCGGCGGAAGCCTTCCAGAAAGCGTTCGAGCCCTGTCTCGGGTGCATGGGCGAGGAATTGTGCCGCTACCAGGCCGAAAAATACAGCCAGCTGACCCGGCTGGCCGCAGGAGAGGACCTTTCCGCCCCCGCAGCCTCCGATGACAGCCCCGCTTCCCTCTGAGAAAACACCCCCGGATCGTAGCCGGGGGTGTTTTTCTGTCTTGCCGGTTCACAGCAGGGCCACGCGCAGCAGCCCCAGCGCCAGCAGGTGGAGCGGATAGAACCAGTAGAAAAACCACTTGGCGAACCTGCGCCCATGGGCGGCCCGCCGGCCGTTACCAGCCCCGGGCGGCGGGGTCCAGCTGGCCGGCGGCTGTATACAGCAGGGCGTTGCAGATGGCGGCGGCCACGCTGCTGCCCCCCTTGCGGCCCATGGCGGCAATGGCAGGCACTCCCAGGCGCCCGCACACGTCCATCAACCGCTCCTTGCTCTCCACCACGTTCACAAAGCCCACCGGCACCCCGATGACGAGGGCCGGACGGAACTGCCCTGCCTCCATAGCGTCGCACAGGGCAAAGAGGGCGGTGGGAGCGTTGCCCACCGCAAATACCGCGCCGGGATGCAGGGCGGCCGCATGGCCCATGGCAGCCACCGCACGGGTGGTGCCGGCAGCCTTGGCCGCAGCGGCCACGGCGGGGTCCGCCATATAGCAGAAGGCCGCGCCTCCGAGCTTGGCCAGGGCGGGCTTGCTGACCCCCGCCAGGGCCATATTGGTATCGGTGACGATGACGCCCCCCGCCCGGAGGGCCTGCACGCCCCGCTCTGCCGCCCCCGGGGTGAAGCGCAGCTGTTCCGCATAGTCAAAGTCGGCGGTGGCATGGATCACCCGGCGCACCACCGCCTGATTTTCAGGGGGAATGGCGATGCCCCGTTCCTCCAGCTCGGCGGCGATGATGGCCAGGCTGGTGCGCTCGATGTCCCCGGGCAGGCTGTGTTTGGTTCCGCTCAATATTCCACCCCCCTGCGTGCGGCGATGCCCCGGGCATAAGGATGCCTGTGGCAGCGCATCTCGGTGGAATAGTCGGCCAGCTCCTCCATCCACGGGGCGGGATGGCGGCCGGTCAGCACCACCTCCAAGCTCTGCGGACGGCTGCGCACCGCCTGTTCCAGCAGAGCGCGGTCCACCATGTCCAGCTCCCAGGCGGCACAGGCTTCGTCCAGCACCAACAGGTCGGCCGGGCGGGCCAGGGCCGCCTGCAGGTTCCGGGTCTGCAAGGCCCGGGTGGCCGCCTTTTCTTCCTCGTCCATCTGAAAGACGAACTTCTGCCCCGCCTTGCCCCGGTAGACCTCGGCGCCCAGCCGGCGCAGCAGGGGCACTTCACCGGTGTCCGCCCCCTTCAAAAACTGTACGACGGTCACTTTGCAGCCGCTGCCCAGCGCCCGCAGGGCCAGGCCCATGGCGGCGGTGGTCTTGCCTTTGCCCTCGCCCCAGTACAGATGCACCAGGCCGAGGCCGTTTGTCTGTTCCATCATTGGTTCTGCCTTTCTGTCCGGCGCGCCGCTGCCGGCGGCCCGACGGTCCACAGCTTCTCATCGCAGTCCCTGCCTGCTGGAGGGGCTCCGGTTCAGTCCTCCATCATGCGGTAGACCGCATCCATATCCAGCGCACCGCGCACGGCGGCGGCCAGCTTGTCAAACTCCTGCTGCTGGAACGCCTCATGGCTGAGAGGGGCCGTCCCGGCAGGGTCCAGCCCCTTTTGGCGGCACAGTGCGTCCGCCAGACGGGCGGTGGCCTCCCCGGTGTCGAACAGGCCGTGCAGGTAGGTGCCAAAGACATTGCCCGCGGCACAGCCCTCGGCCCGTCCGTCCGACAGGCGGCAGAAGGCCGCGCCCTCCACCCGGGTGGCGCCCATATGGATCTCATAGCCGTCCAGCGCGGCCCCCGCAAAGGGTCCGGCCAGGGCCGTGCCCTGCACCCGGGTGCGGGTCTTTTGGGCGCAGAATACCGTCTCGGCGGGCAGAAGGCCCAGCCCCCGGCAGACTGCCCCCGGCTTTCCGCCCTCCACCCCGTCGGGGTCGGAGAGGGAACGCCCCAGCATCTGGTATCCCCCGCAGATGCCCAGCACCGGCACCCCGGCGGCGGCCAGCTTGAGGATAGCGGCTTCGAGGCCGCTCCCGCGCAGCCAGCGCAGGTCGTCCAGGGTGCTCTTGGTGCCGGGCAAAATCACCAGATCCGGCAGGCCCAAAGCCTCCGGCCGGTCCACATACCGCACCCCCACCAGCGGATGCTGCTCCAAAGGGGCAAAATCGGTGAAATTGGAGATGCGGGGCAGACGCACCACCGCCGCATCGATGGGGCGGCAAGCTTCGGTCTGGTCCAGCCGGGGCGCCAGGGAGTCCTCGTCGTCGATCTGTACCCGGACATAGGGCACCACCCCCAGCACCGGCACCCCGGTCTTTTCTTCCAGGGGGGCCAGGCCGGGACGCAGGATCGCAGGGTCGCCCCGGAATTTGTTGATCACCAGGCCTTTGATGCGGGCCCGCTCGTCGGGGTCCAGCAGGGCCACCGTGCCGTACAGCTGGGCAAACACCCCGCCCCGGTCGATATCTCCTGCCAGCAGCACCGGCGCATCCACCATCCGGGCCAGGCCCATGTTGACGATGTCATCTGCCTTGAGGTTGATCTCAGCCGGGCTGCCCGCCCCCTCGATGACGATGACGTCGTATTCCGCCGCCAGGCTGTCGTAGGCCGCCAGGATCTCGGGCACCAGCTGTTTTTTGTACCGGAAATACTGGACGGCAGGCATCTGCCCCCGCACCTCCCCATGGACGATCACCTGGCTGCCCACATCGCTGCACGGCTTGAGCAGGATGGGATTCATCCGCACATCCGGCTCAGCCCCGGCGGCCTGGGCCTGTACCACCTGGGCCCGGCCCATCTCCAGGCCCTGCCGGGTGACATAGCTGTTCAGGGCCATATTCTGGCTCTTGAACGGGGCGCAGCGCAGCCCGTCCTGCCTGAAAATGCGGCACAGGGCGGTGCACAGCAGGCTTTTGCCCGCCCCGGACATGGTGCCCTGCACCATGATGCAGCGCGCCCGCCTCATCCCAGCACCTCCTCCAGAGCCGCCAGCAGGCGGCTGTTTTCTTCTTCGGTGCGGACGGCGGTGCGGTACCAGCCATCGTCCAGCCCCGGGTAATTGCCGCAGCCGCGCAGCAGGATCCCCCGCTCCCGCAGAGGCCCGCAGAGTTCGGCCGGGCAGTGGAACAACAGGTAATTGGCCTCCCCCGGCACCACGCGGCACCCAAGCCGCCGCAGCCCCCGGGCCAGCCAAGGCCGCTGCCGCCCGATCAGCGCCCGGACGGCGGCCACATAGTCCCGTTCGCCCAGGGCGGCCAGGCCCGCCGCCTGGGCCGGCGTCGAGACCGGCCAGGGCTGACCCGCCTGCCGCAGACGATCCAGCAGCGCGCTGTCGGCGCACAGGGCATACCCCAGCCGCAGCCCCGCCATGCCGTACAGCTTGGTAAAAGCCTTGAGGATCAGCAGGCCGCCCGGGGCCAGAAGGCCCTTGAGGGTATGGGCCTCGGGCCGGTCCAGAAAGCCGCCGAAGCATTCATCCACCACCAGCAGGGCCCCTGCCGCCCGGCACCGGGCCAGGATCCGTTCCAGCAGAGGGCGGGGGGTGGTCAGGCCGGTGGGGTTATTGGGTTCGCAGAGGAACACCAGATCCACCCCGGGCCGGATGGCCTCCAGGAAACCTTCCCCCAGCCGGAAATCCTCCTCCTGCCGCAAAGAAAAGCGCTCGGTCCGGCAGCCCACGGCCGCCAGGGCGCACTCGTATTCCGCAAAGGTGGGGGCGGTCACCAAAGCCCGGGCGGGGCGCAGGGCCAGGGCCGCCCGCCAGATCAGGTCCGCCGCACCGTTGCCGCACAGCACCCACTCCGGGGGCGTGCCCTCGGCCCCGGCGATGGCAGCGGACAGCTGCCGGCACAGGGGGTCGGGGTAGCGGTCGCACAGCCCCGCGCATTCCGCCATCGCCCTCGCCGCAGCGGGAGCCAGGCCCAGCGGGCTGACGTTGGCCGAAAAATCCAGCAGCGGGGCCTCGGCCCCATACCGGGCGGCAAAGCCCGCCCAGTCCCCGCCGTGGGTCAATGTGTTCTCGCTCATAGCAGCTCCCATAAAAGCAAGCCCCCCATCCGGGCGGCCAGCCCCAGCCCCAGAGCCAGCAGGCCGGCCAGATACAGCATCCGGTCCGCCCGCAGGATGTCCCCGGGGGTCACCGGACGGTCCGGGTCCCCGATGGTAGGTTTGTCGTAATATTCTCCAAAATACCAGGCGGGCCCTGCCAGCTGCACCCCCAGCGCCCCGGCGCAGGCCGACTCGGTCTGGGCAGAGTTGGGGCTGGCATGGCAGCGGCGGTCCCGCCGCCAGATCCGCCAGGCGTTTTTCGCGTCAAAGCCCCCCAGAGCCGCCGCAGCGATCCACAGCAGGGCCGCCAGCCGGGCGGGGATGTAGTTGGCCGCATCGTCCAGCCGGGCGGCCGCCCGGCCAAAATGTAGATAGCGCTCGTTCTTGTAGCCCACCATGCTGTCCATGGTGTTGATCGCCTTATAAGCCAGGCCCAGAGGCGCGCCGCCGATCAGCAGATAGAACAAGGGGGCCGCCACCCCGTCCGAAAAGTTTTCGGCCACCGTCTCGACGGCAGCCTTGGCCACCCCTTCGGCCGAGAGCCGCTGGGTGTCCCGCCCCACGATCCGGCTGACCGCCCTGCGGGCGGCGGGCAGATCTTCCCTGGCCAGCTGGTCGTAGACCTTGCCGCTCTCGTCGGCCAGGCCCCGCAGGGCCAGCGCCTGCCAGCACCACACAAGCTGCACCCCAAACCCCAGGGCGGGATGCACCCGCCGGGCCACCGCGCACACCCCTGCCGCCAGCGCAAAGGTCCCCAGAGGCAGCACGGCCGCCAGGACCCGGCCTGCGGCCCGCTGCCCCGCGGGGCTGTCGGGAAAGAGGCGGCGCAGCACCTTTTCCAGCCAGGTGATGGCCCTGCCCATCCAGACCACCGGGTGCGGCATCCAGGCCGGGTCTGCCAGCAGCAGGTCCAGCCCGAAGCCCCCCAGCACCGCCAGGGCGGTCAGCATCCGGCCTCCCGGGCGGCCTTTGTGTACTGGACCGTCCGCAGATAGCGCAGGGTATGTTCTTCCGCCCAGACGCCGGCGTCCCCTTCCAGCACAAAGCCTCCGGCATTGGGGCCGCACCACTCGTGGTAGCTCTTGCGGGGCAGGGCGTACCGCTCCATCACCGCCATCTGGGTGCCCCCATGGGCCATGATCACCAGCATCTCGTCCCCCCGGGCAAAGGCCTGGTCGGCCAGCCGGGCAAACACCTGGCAGCTGCGGCGGGAAAAATCCGCCTTGCGCTCCCCGTCGGGGCAGGGGCTCTCGCAGTTGGAAGCCACCCATGCCAGGTAGTCGGGGTCGTTTTCCATCTCCACATAGTTGCGGCCCTCAAAGGTGCCGAAGTCCATCTCCCGCAAACCGGGCACGATGATCTGCTGCGCCTGAGGGAACAGCACCGCCGCCGTCTGGCGGGCCCGGGTCATGGGGCTGACATAGACCCGGGCGGGCCGGATGTCCGCCGGGCACAGAGCCGCCCGCCCTTTGGTGGAAAGCGGGATATCCCGCTGGCCCTGGTAGCGTTTCTCGGTATTATAGATCGTCTCTCCGTGGCGGAGAAGATAAATGGTCATCGTTCAAAGTTCCCCTTTCAATACAAGCGGCAGGCCGCAGAACACCCGCACCACGCAGCTGGCCCGGGCCGCCAGCAGGCAGCCCAGCCGCCCGGCCGCTTCCCGGTCCCGCCGCACCTGAGGGTCCGTGGGCACCACGCCCCCGCCCACCTCGGTGAGGATCACAACTTCCTTCCCGGCCAGCCGTTCGGCCAGGGCCTCCAGGTCATCGCAGCCGGCGGCCAGCTCCTGTGCGTCCCAGACGGCCTGGGCCGCCAGTTCTTCCCGCCCGCAGCCCAAAAGGCGGCAGGCGAAGTCCCGTTTCCCGCTCCACAGCGGGCCTGTGATCAAGATCATGCCAAATACCTCTCCAGCAGCTGGGCCGCCACCAGGGCCCCCAGCATCCACAGCTCACACCGCTGCAAAAACCATCCGGCCAGGTCCCCGGTGATCCCGCCAAAATCCCGGCGGGCCACCGCGGCATACCGCCACAGGGCCGCCAGGGCCGCCGCCAGCATGGCCCAGCCCGACACGCCCCCCAGCGGCACCAGCACCATCAGGGTGAGCAGGATCTCCCCGGTCAGGACCAGTCTGGCCCTGCGCCGGGGCGCCGCCTGGGCAAAGGTGTGGGCCAGTCCGGTGTGTTTGGCCAGGGGCAGGGCGGCCACCGCCCAGCCCGAAAGAGCCCGCTCCAGCACAAAGGCCAGCTGCATACAGCCCACCGCCTCGATGGTCAGGGGCAGGGCGGCGCACAGGGCCAGGTCGGCCACAAACCAGCTACACAGCCGGATCACCGCAAAGGCCCCGCAGTGGGGGTCCTTGAGGATAGCCAGACGCTTGTCCCGGTCGCCGTAGCTGGCCAGGGCGTCGCAGGTGTCGGCGTAGCCGTCCAGATGGATGCCGCCGGTCAGCCACACCGGCAGCAGGCAGAAGCCTGCCGCCCGCAGCAGCACCGGCAGATCCAGGGCCGCGGCCGCCCAGCCCCAGACCCCGAACGCCAGGGCGCACACCACCCCCACCAGAGGAAAAGCGCAGAGGGCATAGCGCATATTCCGCTCGTTCCACTGGGGCTGCGGCACCGGGATGGCCGAAAACATCCCAAAGGCCACCGCCGCCGTCTCCCCTGCCGTGCGCAGCCGGGGCGTCCAGCGTCCCGCCAGCCCTTTCAGACGGCCGGCCAGGGCGGACAGCTTTGGCGGCGGCGCAGGCTGGGATTCCTGCTGCGGCTCCTGCCAGCCCTCCAGCGGGGTGTCAAGGTCTTGTCTGCGGTTCCATTTCATCGTTCCTTCCCCCTTTTTTGTAAAAGACCGGCAGCCCAAAGGCTACCTCGCACACCTGGTCGGCCCGGGCGGCCAGAGCCAGATGGGCCCGGGCCAGCAGTTCCAGGTACGCCTCGGTGCCCGGGGCATAGTCCCGCCCGCCGGCAAAGATCTCGTTGGAGACCACCACCAGCGCGCGGCACTGCGCCCGCAGACTGTCGATGCCGTCCAGGATGGCGTCCAGGGCGCCCTCCGGTCCGGCGCCTCCGGGGCTGTACCATTCGTTGGCGGCCAGGTTGCCCAGATCCTCCAGCAGCACCGCCCCCCGCCGGGGCAGACGCAGGCCCGCCAGGTCCACCGGACGCTCCACCGTCACAAAGCCCTTGCCGGCCCGCTGGGCCCTGTGCCGGGCGATCCGCGCGCCGCACTCCGCATCCATGGGCTGCATGGTGGCCAGGTAGTAGCAGGGCCGGATCCCCAGCCCCCGGATCCGATCCTCGGCCCAGGCGCTCTTGCCCGAGCCCGCCCCGCCGATCACCAGGGTGAACATCTCACAGACCCCCTTCCTGGGGCTGATACGCTTCCACCCCGCAGGTCTCAAAGCTGTAGCTCTCGGCGTAGACGGCCCGGGCCATATCCCACAGCGGGATGCAGGCCACCGCGCCGGTGCCCTCCCCCAGCCGCAGCCCCGCCGTCAGCAGCGGGGTCTTGCCCAGCGCCTGCAGCACCGCGCGGGCCGCCGGCTCGGCCGACACATGGCTGGCAAACACCGCTTTGGCCGCTCCGGGGCACAGGCGCACGGCGCACAGCGCCGCCACCGTGCTGATCAGGCCGTCGGCCAGCACCGGCACTCCGCAGGCTGCGCCGCCCAAAAAGGCTCCGCACATCCCCGCGATGTCAAAGCCGCCCACCTTGGCCAGCACGTCCAGAGGGTCGGCGGGGTCAGGGCGGTTGATTTCCAGAGCGCGGGTCACCGCGGCCACCTTCCGGGCCAGGCCCGCATCGGACAGCCCCGCCCCCCGGCCGGTGAAATCCCGGGCCGGACGGCCCAGCAGGGCGCAGGCCACCGCCGCCGATGTAGTGGTATTGCCGATCCCCATTTCCCCGGTGGCCAGCAGCCGGACTCCTGCGGCGGCCTGCCCGGCCGCCAGCTCCGCCCCTGTCAGGATCGCCTGACGCACCTGCGCGGCGGTCATGGCGGGGCCCCGGGTGATGTCGCCGGTGCCGTTGCCCACCCGGCGGCTGAGCACCCCCGGCGCGCCGGCAAAATCCAAAATACCCATGTCCACCGGCACCACCTCGCAGCGGGCTGCGGCGGCCATCCGGCAGACAGGGCTCTGCCCTGCGCCCAGGCCCCGGGCCACAGCGGCGGTGGCTTCGGGGCCGGTCTGGGTGACCCCCTGGGCCACCACCCCGTTGTCGGCGCAGAACACCAGCACTGCGCGCCGGCTGAAATCCAGCCGGGGGCTGCCGGTGAGGGCGGCGGCGTCCTCCAGCATGGTCTCCAGCAGGCCCAGGCTGCCCAGCGGATGGGCCAGGCTCTGCCAGCGGCTGTGCGCCTGCGCCCGGGCCGTATCGTCTGCGGGGGCGCCGGCTGCCCGGCAGAGCTGTTCGATGGTATCAAAACGCTTCATAGCGCGGTTCCTTTCTGTATGCGGCCGCAGCGGCTGCAAACCGTCCGGCCAGTGCGGGACTGCCCGCAAAATAGAGATGGGGAAAAGCCGCATAAAGGCTCGCGGAGGCAAAGCCGCAGTCCCAGCTGCGCCCATCCGGCTTATGGGCCGCAAAGGCGTTGCCGCAGGCGGTGCTGTCCCAATGGTGGAACTCATGCACCGGCACCTGCTCCCCTTGGCGGAACAGCAGGCTGTCCTGCCGTGCGGTGAGGGTGGCGTAGCCGAACCGCACCAGCCCCTCTGCCCGGCGGCCCTGTCCCGGCAGTACCCCCGCCATGGGCCAGCTCCGGCCCGCCTCATCCGCCAGGGACTGCCCCAGATAGAGGAAGCCCCCGCATTCGGCCACGGTGGGCATACCGCCCTCCACGGCCCGGGCGATCGCCTGCCGCATGGCGGCATTCCGGCTCAGCTCCTGTGCGTGCAGCTCAGGGTAGCCCCCCGGCAGGTACAGCCCCGAGGCTCCGGCCGGCAGGGCCGTATCCCGCAGCGGGCTGAAAAAGGCGCAGCGCGCCCCCGCCTGCTCCAGGGCGGCCAGGGTCTCGGGATAGCAAAAGCAGAAGGCTTCATCCCTGGCCACCGCCACCACCGCCCGCTGCGGGACGGCAGGAACTGTCGGGGCCTCGGGCGCCGGACGGCGGCACAGCTCCAGCAGCCTGTCCAGGTCTGTGTTGGCTTCCAGGGCCTGGGCCAAAGCCTCCAGCCGGCCGTCCAGGCCGGCGATCTCCCCTGCCGTGTACAGGCCCAGATGGCGGCTGGGCAGCTGCGCGGCCTCCAGCCGGGGCAGGCAGCCCACCACCGGCAGGCCGGTCTCCCGCTCCAGGACGGGGGCCAGGCGGCCGGCATAGGACGCCGAACACCCGTTGAGCAGGATGGCCGCCAGATGGCTGCGGGTGCGGAACTGGTGCAGGCCCCGGATCTGGGCCGCCAGGGTCAGGCTGGACCCGCCGGGGCGCACCACCAGCAGCACCGGCAGATCCAGCGTGTCGGCCACCTGCCAGGCGCTGGCGGCATCGGTCAGGCCCGCCCCGTCGTAATAGCCCATGGCAGCCTCCACCACGGCGGCTCCATGTCCGGCCAGATGCCCGGCATACAGCTGCCGCAGCCGGGCGGGCGCGGTCAAAAACAGGTCCAGGTTGCAGCTGGGCACCCCCAGCGCCGCCCTGTGGAACATGGGGTCGATGTAGTCGGGCCCGCACTTGAAGGCGCAGGGGTCCAGACCCCGCTTTTTAAGGGCGGCCAGCAGGGCGCAGACCGTCACCGTCTTGCCGCTGCCTGAGGCCGGGGCCGCCGCCATCAGCTGAAAACATTCCATGGTTTCTCCTTTATTTCCCTGCGGTGATGAGGAACACCGGGTTTTCCCCCCGCAGCAGGTGCAGCCGCCCCGTACCGGGGGCATGGGCTGCGGCGATCTGGGTCACATGGGCCTGCAGTCCCCGGCTGGTGAGGGCCGCTATGGCGGCGGCCAGGGTCTCCAGGGCGATGGCCGAGATGCACAGCCGGACCGCAGGGTTTGCCGCGAGGGCCCTGTCCAGGATGGGCGCAAGACGGCCCCGGCTGCCCCCCACAAAGACCAGGTCCGGGGCGGGCAGCTGTTCCAGCGCTTCGGGGGCCGTGCCCTCCACCACCCGGACGTTCCAGGCTCCATGGCGCCGGCAGTTGTCCCGGATGAGGGCGCAGGCCTCGGGCAGGCACTCCACCGCATACACCGGCGCGCCTCCATTGGCAAAGGCCAGTTCGATGCTGACGCTGCCCGTGCCCGCCCCCACATCCCATGCCGTATCCCCGGGCGTCACCGCCAGACCGGCCAGGATCTGGGCCCGGACGGCCTGCTTGGTCATGGGGATGCCGTCGGCCCGGGCAAAGGCTTCGTCCGGCCAGCCGGGCGCACGCCGGGGAGCCCGGGGGGCAGCTTCGGCCAGCAGCACGGCCAGCGGGCCGAAGGCGGTTTCCGCCAGCTGCCCCGCCGTGCCCTGGGTGATTTTTTCGCCGGGACAGGCCAGGTTTTCCCCCACCGTCACCGGCAGGCCGGCCAGGCCGGCAGCTGCCAGCCGGGCGCACAGGGCCCGGGGGCTTCCCTCCCCTGTGCCGGTGAGGAACAGCACCGGGCGTCCCCCGCACACCGCCTGCACCGGGTCATATGGGACCCCGTGGGCGGACACCAGCCGCCAATCCTGCCAGGGCCGGCCCAGGCGGGCGGCCAGCAGCTGCACGCTGGAAAGTCCCGGCAGCACCCGGAACGGGATGCCCTGCCGGCGCAGCAGCTCCACCAGGCCGTCCGCCCCCGAATAAAAGCCGGTATCCCCGCTGTACAGGGCGGCCACCGGGCCTTCCACTCCCTGCAGGGCGGCCAGCACATCGGCGCAGCGGACAGCGGGCACCCGGTCCGCCGTCACAGCGGGGGGCAAAGCGTCCAGCAGGCGGCGTGCTCCCGCCACCCGCCGGGCCGCCCGCAGGGCCGCATACCCCTCTTGCGTGAGGGTGGCGGCCGAGGCCCCCATGCCGATCAACGTCACTTCTGTCATGGGGCCATCACCTCCCGGCAGCGGGCCAGCACCGCCTGATAAGACGCGCCGGCCTCCCGGGGGCGGCGGATCACCACCAGACGGGCCCCGGCAGCCCGGGCCGCATCGGCCTTCTCCGCAAAGCCGCCGGGGGCTCCGCCGTCCTTGGTGACCAGCCAGCGGATGCCGTACTGTTCCAGCATGGCCCGGTTGAGGGCGGCGCTGAAAGGCCCCTGCATGGCAATGATGTGCCCCGCAGGGATGCCCGCGGCGGCGCAGGCGTCCAGAGATGCATGGGTGGGCAGCACCCGGGCATACAGCCGCTCGCCCCCCAGCGGGGCAAAAGCGGCCAGTTCCTTGGCGCCGGTGGCCACCAGCACCGGGCCCTGGGTCTGCTCCAGCAGCCGGACCGCCCCGGAGGCATCGGGCGCGTCAAGCGCGTCCGGCGGCAAAGGGCTGGCCGGGCGCAGCAGCCGCAGGTATTCCACCCCGGCGCCGGCACAGGCCGCCCGGATGTTGACGCTGGCCTCCACCGCATAGGGGTGGGTGGCGTCCACACACAGGGCCGCCCCTGTCAGAACTTCTTCCATCCGGGGCCGGTCCAGCCGGCCGGTGCAGACGGTCAGCCCCTCTGTCCGGCCCTGCTGGGCGCTGCCATAAGGGGTGGCCACCCAGACCGTGGCCCGGATGCCCTCGGCCGCCAGGGCGCAGGACAGTTCCCTGCCCTCGGTGGTGCCCCCAAAGATCACCAGCTTTTTCATGCCTGATACCCCCTGGGGGTGACGAGCCTGTCCCCGGCCAGCCGGGTGGTGGAATTGCCGATGAAGACGGTGGTGAACATATCCACCGGTTCCTCCTGCAGCTGGGCCAGCGTGAGGATGCGGTGGGTCTGGCCGCCGCGGCCGATGTTGCGCACCCAGCCGCAGAGGGTGCCGGGCGCAAGGCCCGCCTCCTGCAAAATGGCGCAGGCCCGGCGCAAATGGTCTTTGCGGCGGCGGGAGGCCGGATTGTACAGGCACAGCACAAAATCCCCGGCCGCCGCAGCCCGCAGCCGCTTTTCGATCACCGGCCAGGGGGTCAGCAGGTCGGACAGGGACAGGATGCAGAAATCATGGCCCAGAGGCGCGCCCAGCACGGCGGCCCCTGCCAGGGCGGCGGTGACCCCGGGCACCACCTCCACTTCCACCTCGGGGTAGCGGGGGGCAAGCTCCAGCAGCGGGGAGGCCATGCCGTATACCCCCGCATCTCCGCTGCACACCAGGGCGGCAGTGCAGCCCCCGGCAGCCTTTTCCAGGGCCAGGGTGCACCGCTCCAGCTCCTGGGTCATGGGGGTGGACAGCAGTTCCTTGCCCGCCGCCAGAGGGGCGATCAGATCCAGGTACACCCCGTAGCCGCAGATCACATCGGCTTGTTCCAGAGCGGCCCGGGCGGCCTGGGTCATGCCATAGACCCCGCCGGGCCCCAGGCCCACCACATACACTTTGTTCATTCGGTCCACTTCCAATCCGGCCCAAAGGCCCTTGCGGCCACAGCCAGCGTGACGCCCGCCCCGGCCTGTTTTGGGACAAGCAGGTCCCCGCCCTGTGCGCCCAGCACGGCGGCCCGCTCGCATACGTTATCCACCCCCACCGTTTGGGCTACAAAAGCCGAGGGGGTAAAGCGGCCCGGCGCGTCCCGCAGCTGGGCGGCGGTATAGGTAGCCAGGGGCCAGCCATGGCTGCGGCAGAATTCCAACAGCCCCGGCTCATCGGCCTTGCGGTCGATGCTGCACACCACGCACACGCTTTTGGGGCACAGGCCCCGGCCGGCCGCAAGGGCCTGCCAGGCCGCCTCGATGGTCCGGGCCGGGGTGCCGCGGCGGCAGCCCACCCCCAGCGCCAGCACACGGGGGACCAGCCACAGGGGGCTGCCCGGGTCCGTGAGGGTCAGGGCCGCGTCGCAGTCCTCTTTCCGGCCGGTGAGGCGGACTTCCGGCGGGGGCTGGCCCCGGATGGGCCAGTCGCTGTAAAGGCGGATGCCCTGCCCGTCCAGCAGCCGGGCCGACACGGCCTTGATCTTGTGGGGATCCGCCACGGCACAGCCCTGGGCCCTGGCCCAGTCGTCGATGGGGAACCGTCCCGCCGCATCGGTGGCGGTGGTGAGCACAGGGACGGCCCCGCAGGCCGCGGCGATGGCCCGGGCCAGAGCGTTGGCCCCGCCCAGGTGTCCCGCCACCAGAGGCACTGCAAAATGCCCCTGCTCGTCCACAGCCACCACGGCAGGGTCCGTCTCCTTGCTGCGCAGATGGGGCGCCACCGCCCGCACCGCGATGCCGCAGGCCCCCACATATACAAGCCCCGTCCCCGGGGCAAAGTGGTCTGCCGTCCACCCGGCCAGGGTGACGGGGCCGCCGCAGCGCTCCGCCCGGCCTCCCAAAGCCGACGCCAGTTTTTGGGCCAGGGCCAGGCCCCGGCTGCTGAAGGCCAGGTAGTACAGTTTCACGCTTTGCCCTCCCGGAAGCCGGTGGTGAAGGCAGGGTCATACAGCTTGCTGCGCTGGTAGCCCCCCTGGGCCAGAAAATCTCCCACCAGCACCAGGGCGGTGCTGCGCACCCCCGCTTCGGCGGCGGTTCGGGCCAGGGTGCCCAGGGTGCACCGCAGCAGCTTCTGCTGAGGCCAGCTGGCCTTGTAGACGATGGCGGCAGGGGTGTCGGGGGTGTATGCGCCCTGCAGCAGCCGGGCCTGCACCTCATCCAGCAGTCCCGCCGAGAGGAACAGCACCATGGAGCATCCATGGGACGCCAATGCGGTCAGGTCCTCCCCCGCGGGCACGGGGGTGCGGCCCGCCATCCGGGTGATGATCAGGCTCTGGCTGACCCCCGGCAGGGTGTACTCGGCCCCCAGAGCCGCCGCTGCGGCGCAGAAACTGGACACCCCCGGGGTATCGTCCCAGGGGATGCCCAGGGCGTCCAGCGCATCCATCTGCTCTCGGATGGCCCCATAGAGGCAGGGATCGCCGGTGTGCAGGCGGACGGTGTCCACCCCGGCGGCCTCGGCGTCCCGGATGGCCTGCAGCACCTGCTCCAGGGTCATCTCGGCGCTGTTGTAGACCGTGCAGCCCGCCGGAGCATAGGCCAGCAGGGCCGGGTTTACCAGGCTGCCCGCATAGATGACGCAGCCCGCCCGGGCCAGCAGCCGCATCCCACGCACGGTCAGCAGGTCGGCAGCGCCGGGGCCTGCACCCACAAAATGTACCATATCACCCCTCCTTTGGGTCTTTGACGATGATGGTGGCGAAATAGCCCGCCTCCAGAGCCGTCTGGGGCAGCCCTTCCAGCGAGGGCAGGGCCAGCTGGCCCGGCAGGCCGCAGTTGGCCACCAGGGCGCTGGAGCCCGCCAGCCCCCGGTCCTGCAAAGCGTGCAGCACCTGGGGCAGACGGCGGGCGCTCTTCATCAGCACCTTGGTGCCGGGCAGGGCCAGAGCCGCTTCCAGATCCTGCTGCTGGCAGCTGGGGATGATGTGCAGAGGGGTGTCGATATCGGTGAGGCTCTCGTCCAGCAGGGCGGCGGCAGCGCAGAAACTGGGCACCCCCGCCACCCGGGCGGTGGCATAGCCCTGGGCCCGCAGCTGCCCGATCAGATAAGAACAGGTGGCGTAGATGGACACATCCCCCAGGTTGAGCATGGCCACATCCTGACCGGCATCCAGGCGGGCGCGCACCAGCTGCGCGGCGGCAGCGTGGGCGGCGGCCCGGACCGCCGGGTCGGGGGACATGGAAAAATCCAGGGGCAGGATCTCTTTGCCGGACAGGTCCGCCGCCTGGCGGGCGATGTCCAGCGCCACCATCCCGCCCCCTTTGGTGCGGGGGGCCGCCACCACCGGGCAGGCCTGGATGGTGCGCAGGGCCTTGAGGGTCAGCAGCTCGGGATCTCCCGGGCCCACCGATACCCCGTAGAGGACGCCTTTGGGTTCATGCATGGGTATGCCTCCATTGGTCGATGAGTGTCCGGGCCTGGGGGCTGAGCCCCAGCAGGCCATACTGGTTGGAAAAAAGCAGCGCCCCCACCGCAAAGGCGCCCGCCGCCCGGCGTTCCAGATGCGTCTGGACCGCGGCGGTCAGACTGGACAGCACAGGGTCCCGCAGACCCTCGGCATCCAGCAGGGGGATGCAGGCGTCGGTGGTGGCGGCGTCCAGCAGCCGGCGGCACAGGGCGGTGGACGCCCCGGCCGCCGCCGCGTGAGCGCAGAAAAGTTCGGTGCGGCAGTCGGCCTGGCGGGAGTGGGTGTTCATGATCCCCCCGGCCACCTTGACCAGCTTGCCTATATGGCCCGCCAGCAGCACCTGCTCAAAGCGCTGGGCTGCGGCGATGTCCAGCGCGTCCCCGATGAAGTTGGAACAGCGCACCACCGGCACGCCCAGACCGTCCAGGCCCTGGGCCGCGAGGAAATCCGCGCCATAGTTGCCGGGGGTCAGGATGAGCCGGGCTCCGCTTTGGCGGGCCTGGCGGGCCTCCACCTCGATGGTGTCCACAATGGCCTGCTGGCTCATGGGTTCCACGATGCCCGAAGTGCCCAGCACCGAAAGGCCCCCTTCCACCCCCAGCAGAGGGTTGAAGGTGCGGCGGGCCGTTTCCGCCCCGCCCGGGATCGAGATGGTCACCCCGGCCCCGCCGGGCCAGGCGGCCGTCTCCAGTTCCTGGGCCACCGCCCGGGCGATCATCTGCCGGGGCACCCGGTTGATGGCGGCAGCCCCCACAGGCTGGTCCAGCCCCGGCCGGGTGACCCGGCCCACTCCTTCGCCCCCCTGGATGGAGACGCCGGGCCCGGGCGTGAGGACCACCGCGGCCTGCACCAGCATCCCGTGGGTGACGTCGGCGTCATCTCCGCCGTCTTTGCGCACGGCGCACAGGGCGCCGCCCTCCTCCAGCAGACGGCAGAAAACCGGGGCCACCTCCACCACCCACCCCTTGGGGGTGCGCAGCGAGAGGCGGGACGGCGCCTGCCCGGTGAGCAGCAGCCTCGCCGCCCCTGCGGCAGCCAGGGCTGCGCAGGTGCCGGTGGTGTAGCCGCAGCGCAGCATCTTCTGGCCGCTGCGGATATAGTGTTCAAAGGCCATGGGCCCCGTCCTCCTGCAGCACGCCGCGCAGATGGGCGGCGTACAGGTCCTGGACAGCCTTTTCGCTGCCCAGGCCATGCCGCACCCAGTCCACCCGGTAGCCCTGCCCGGCCAGCACGCTGCGCCAGCTGTGGGGGCCGGGGCCGGCCATGTCGTTTTGGGCGTGGTCGCCGGCCACCAGCATCAGAGGGACCAGCAGCACCCTGGAAGCCCGGCTGCGGGCCAGCGCGGCGCACACCTCCGCCAGCCCGGGCCAGCCTTCCACCGTGCCTACGCGGATATCGGGGCGGCTTTGCAGCTCAAAGATCCCCTGCAGGGCCGGGTAGACCACATTGGCCCGGTGGGCCGAACCATGGCCCATCAGCACCACCGCCCGGCCGGGCTCCGCGGGATACAGCGCGCCGATGGCGCCCGCCAAAGCCCGCAGGTCCCGGGTGTCATCCAGCAGGGGGCGGCCCACCCGCAGCCAGTCAAAGCCGGGAGCGGCGGCCAGGGCCTGGGCTTTCAGTTTATCATATTCCACCCCCCAGAGGAAGTGGGTAGGCTGCACCAGCACCCGCCGGCAGCCCGCGGCGGCGGCCCGGGCCAGAGCCTCGGGCACGCTGTCTTCCGGCTGGCCGCGGCCGGCCAGGGCCGTGCGCACCATGCCGCTGGTATAAGCCCGCAGCAGCTGCCAGCCGGGGGCGGCGGCGGCCAGGGCCTGTTCCACCCCGGCGATGTCGGCGGCGGCTGTGGGGACGGTGGTGCCAAAGCTGGCGCAGACCAGCGCCTTCTGGGTCGTTTGCATAAGCGGTTCCTTTCCTGTCCTGTATAAAGAAGAGCGGCCCCCCGCCCTCTCCGCCATGGCAGGGAGTGCGAGGGGTCCTGGCAGAGCGCCCCCGCAAGTCAGGCCGGGCCATGCGCCGGGCAAAGGACCTGTCAGAGGCACCCCAGTGATTCAAAACGCTTCTTCGGGCCGGCGCTGCTGGGCGAACACCTCAGCGATCAGATCGTCCATGTCGGACAGATAGGTCAGCTGGCAGCAGGCCCGGCGCAGGGCGCCGGCCCCCTTCAGCCCTTTCATATAGTGGATGGCCTGGGCCCGGGCCTGGGGCATGGCGGTGCGCTCGCCCTTTTGCTGCACCATCTCCTCCACCTGGCGGCGCAGAGCGTTCATGCGGGCCTGGAGGTTGGGCGCCGGGGGCTGGGGAAGCCCCTCGATGGCGGCGTTGACCCGCTCGAACAGCCATGGGTCACCCAGAGCGCCCCGGGCGATCATCACCCCGTCGCAGCCGGTCTCACGCAGCATGGCCAGCGCGTCTTCGGGGGTCTGGATGTCCCCGTTGCCCAGCACCGGCACCGACACCGCCTGCTTGACGGCGCGGATGATCTCCAGATCGATGCCGGGGGTATACATCTGCTGGCGGGTGCGGGCGTGGACCGTGATGAGAGCCGCGCCCGCCTCCTGGCAGGCTTTGGCACAGGCCACAGCGGTGACGTGGTCCGCATCCCAGCCCTTGCGCATTTTGACGGTGACGGGGCGGGAGGTGTGGGCCTTGACAGCTGCGACGATCTCGCCGCACAGCTCCGGGTGGAGCATCAGGGCCGAGCCTGCGCCCCCCGACACGATCTTGGGGGCGGGGCAGCCCATGTTGATGTCCAGGAAGTCAAAGTCCTCCCCTTCGATGGCGGCGGCCGCCTGGCCCATGATGGCGGGCACCTCCCCGAACAGCTGCACCCCGTAGGGCGCGCCGGGGGTGCGGGGCCGCAGCAGACTGAACGTCTTGTGGTCGCCGAAGGTCAGTGCACGGCTGGACACCATCTCGCTGACGGTGAAGCCGGCCCCGTGCTGGGCCATCAGGCGGCGGCAGGCAGCATCGGTAAAGCCCGCCATGGGGCCAAACACCGCCCGGTGCGGCAGCGTGAGGCCCCCAAACTGGATGGGTCGCATAAAAATCGGTTCTCCTTGGGTAAGCTTATTCGCCCAGGTGGATGCGGTCCAGCACCCCCTCGGCCTTGTCCCGGGCCAGCTCCAGATGGCGGGTCAGGGCAGCCGCGGCAGCATCCCAATCCCCCGCCAGGGCGGGGGTGAGGATGGCCAGGTGCTCCGAACAGGTGTCCTTCTGGCTGATCATCCCCACCTTGCCGGTCATGATGCGGAACCGCGTGTTCTGACCGGTGATGGAGTCGTGGGCAGACCGCAGGTACTTGTTGGGCAGCGGGCTGATGAGCAGCTCGTGGAACGCGTCATCCGCGGCATAGAAGTCGGGGATGGTCTCGGGGTGCTGCATCAGTCCCACAAAGCGCTCCAGCCCCTCCCGGGGGATCTGGGCCCCATACACCCGCAGGGCATAGGGCTCCACCAGCAGGCGCACTTCGTAGATGCTGTGCACGTCCTCATCGGTGATGGCCGACACCATCAGGCCCTTTTTGGGCAGAATGGTGATCAGACCCTCCTGCTCCAGCCGTCCCAGGGCGTCCCGCATGGGGGTGCGGCTGATGTTGCCCATCTCGGCGCACAGCTTTTGTTCGTTCAAAAACTGGCGGGGGGCGTATTCACAGCTGAGGATCCTGGATTTTAAGTATTGGTATGCCTGCAGCTTCAGGCTGGTCTTGGTGGGTTGCTGCTGTTCAAGCTCTCGTTCTTTTTCTCTCATGATCATGATGCCTTCCATTCCCTACCGGGCCCCGTCCAGGGGCCAAAAGCCGGCCCTGCAAGCCGGCCGCTTGTCGTGCTGTCCGCCCCGCAAAGGGCGGCGGCCATGGCGCGCCGGTGCCAAGACCCTGCAAGCTTGGCTGTGCCGGCATAGTGCCGTGCACAGGGCGGCCATTCAGTTTTATTATTTCACAACTTGGGCAGAAAAACAAGGCCTGGGGGCGGTGTTTGAGCCCCCTTCCATATTTTACACAAAATTCACCCGGAGTTTCGGGCATTTGAGAGCATTTGGCCCACAGACATCCCCCGCCCCGCCGGGCTTGCACTTTGGGCCGGGGCAGGCTATAATAGCACCGAAAGGAAGTGTCCCCCGCCTATGGCACGCAGCAGTTACAATACCCGCACCCGCCAGCTGATCCTGGACTATCTGAGGGCCAACCCCAGCCGGGCGGTGAGCGCCGCCGACATCGTGGCCTATCTGGAAGCCGCAGGCGCGCCCGCCAACCCCACCACCGTCTACCGCTATCTGGACAAGCTGGCCGCCGACCAGCAGGTGATGAAATATGTGGCGGACAAGGGCGAACGGGCCCTGTACCAGTACACCGACCAGCAGCGCCACTGCCGCGAGCACATCCACCTGAAGTGCACCCGCTGCGGCGAGATCTTCCATATGGACTGCGGCTTTATGGCCGAGGTGCGCCGGCACCTGCTGGAGGAGCACGGCTTTACCCTGCAGTGCGAGGGCAGCGTCCTGTACGGGCTATGCCGGCGGTGCGCCGCCGGCTCCGAGGTTGACAGCGGCGTCGAGCCGTGCTACAATAACACCCAACAAAAGCTTTGACCGGGAAAAGTAGGGCCCACAGGCCGTCCCTTGGCAGAGAGCGCGGGCAAGGTGCAAGCCGCGCGGGGGGCCGGGCCGCGAAGAACACCCGTGAGCTTCCGCCTGAACCCGCCTGGCAACAGCGGCAGTAGGGCCGGACGGCAGCCGCACGTTACGCGGCGGCGCTTTCAACGAGGAAAGCCATGAGCGGCTGGCAGGAGCCTTTCTGCCGGCAACACAGGTGGCACCACGGATACGGCAGCATTCGTCCTGAAACAGGATGTTTGCTGCCGTATTTTTTTAAGCAAAGGGGTAACGAATATGTGTTGTATCATGGGTTATACGGGGCACGATGTGTCCGCCGCCGCTTTCAAAGAGTATCTGCTGCGCACCGCCAGCCGGGGTCCCGACGACCAGCGGGTGGTACAAGGGCCTTTCGGGCTGATGGGCTTTGGCCGGCTGGCCATCATGGGCCTGACGCCGGACGGGATGCAGCCCTTCCGGCGGGGGGCCGACTGCGTGGTGTGCAACGGGGAACTGTACGGCTTCCGGTTCGAAAAGGAGATCCTGCAGCGGGCGGGGTACAAGTTCCGCTCGGGCAGCGACTGCGAGATCCTGCTGCCCCTGTACTACGAGTACGGGCTGGATATGTTCCGGCATCTGGACGCCGAGTTCGCCCTGATCCTCTACGACAGCCGCAAAGATCGTCTGATCGCCGCCCGGGATCCCATCGGCATCCGGCCGCTGTTCTACGGCTATTCCAAGACAAGCCACCAGATCGCCTTTGCCAGTGAATTGCAGAACCTGGTGGGCTGGTGCGAGGACATCCGCCCCTTCCCCATCGGCAGCTACTACTGCGACGGGCGCTTTGTGCGCTATGAAGACGTGGCCGATGTGCCCGCCCCCCACGCCGATGGCATGGAGCAGGTGCTGGAGAACATCCGCACCAAGCTGATCGCCGGGGTGGAAAAGCGGCTGGACGCCGACGCGCCGGTGGGCTTTCTGCTGTCGGGCGGGCTGGACAGCAGCCTGGTGTGCGCCATCGCCGCCCGCAAGCTGGGGCGCATCCGCACCTTTGCCATCGGGATGGACACCGACGCTATCGACCTGAAATACGCCCGGCAGACGGCGGAGTACCTGGGCAGCGAACACCATGAGGTGATCATCGACCGGCAGACGGTGCTGGACAGCCTGGAGGAAGTGGTCCGCACCCTGGCCACCTGGGATATCACCACCGTGCGGGCCAGCGTGGGGATGTACCTTTTGTGCAAGGCCATCCACCGGGATACCGACGTGCGGGTGCTGCTGACGGGGGAGATCTCGGACGAGCTGTTCGGCTACAAATACACCGACTACGCCCCCACCGCCGACGCCTTCCAGCAGGAGAGCCAAAAGCGGATCCGGGAGCTGTATATGTACGATGTGCTGCGGGCCGACCGGTGCATCTCGGCCAACAGCCTCGAGGCCCGGGTCCCCTTTGGGGATCTGGATTTCGTGCGGTACGTCATGGCCATCGACCCTCAGATGAAGGTGAACCGCTACGGCAAGGGCAAATACCTGCTGCGCAAGGCTTTTGAGGGGGACTGGCTGCCCCCCGAGATCCTCTGGCGGGAAAAAGCCGCCTTCTCGGACGCGGTGGGCCACAGCATGGTGGACCACATCAAAGCCTATGCCGAGAGCCTGTACACCGATGAACAGTTCCAGATGCGCCGGGCCAACTATTCGGCCCACTGTATGCCCTTCACCAAGGAGAGCCTGCTGTACCGGGAGCTGTTCGAGAAATATTATTACGACCAGGCAGCTACCGTCACCGCCTTCTGGATGCCCAACCGCGCCTGGCCCGGCTGCGATGTGGACGACCCTTCCGCCCGGGTGCTGGCCAACTACGGCGCCTCCGGCGTATGAGATGATCTTTACCCGTCCAGGGCCAAAAGCAGGCCGCCCAGGGCGGGCAGGTCCACCCGCAGCACCCCGCTGCCATCGGGGGCGGGCAGAGCGTGCAGCCGCTGCCCCTCGGCGGAGGGACCTTCGCCGCCCCACTGGGGGTCCTGGGTGTTCAGCACAACGGTGGCCGCGGCCGGCGTCTCCAGCCGCAGCGGGAAGCCCGGGCAGGGGCTGTCCTGGGTGTTGAGCACGCACAGGAGGGTCTGCCCTTTGGACCGGCGCAGCCAGGCGTAGACGCCCCGGGCGGGGCTGCTGCGCTCCACCCAGGCAAAGCAGCCCGGGTCATACTCGCCGGCATAGAGGGCGGGCTGGGTGGCGTACAGCCAGCCAAGCCGGGCAAAGTACCGCTGGAAACTGTCGTGGAAGGGATAGGCCAGCAGCTGCCAGTCCAGCGGGCGGCGCTCGTCCCACTCGCGGAAGTGGGCCAGCTCGTTGCCCATGAAGTTCAGCTTCTTGCCCGGGTGGGCGAACATATACAGATACAGCGTCCGGAGCTGGCGGCATTTTTCCTCATAGCTGCCCCACAGCTTCTGGATGATGGCATTCTTGCCGTGGACCACCTCGTCATGGCTGAACGCCAGCAGGTACAGCTCATTGTAAAAATACTCCATGCTGAACAGCACCTTGCCATAGTGGGCGGGCCGCTCCCCGAAGGGGGTGGCAAAATAATCCAGGGTGTCGTGCATCCAGCCCATGTCCCACTTGTAGTCAAAGCCCACCCCGTCGTAGCGGGTGGGGGCGGTCATCTTGAGGTAGTTGGTGGAGTCCTCTGCGATGTAGACGCCGGTGGGCCAGCGCTGGTTCAGCCCGTGGTTGAGCTGCCGCAGAAAGTCCACCGCCCCCTGGTTGACCCCGCGGGCGGGGTCTCCCAGCCAATAGATGGCCCGGGATACCGCGTCCAGGCGCAGGCCGTCCATATGGTAGGCCTCCATCCACAGCCCGCAGCTGCTGGCCAAAAAGCTACGCACCTCGCCCCGGTAATAGTTGAAATTGCAGGTGCCCCACTCACTGTGGCCCACATCGCTGTCGTATTCGTACAGGCAGGTGCCGTCCAGCCGGGCCAGCCCCCAGGGGTCCGCGGCAAAGTGCACCGGCACCACATCCAGGATCACCCCGATGCCCATGCGGTGGCAGGCATTGACAAAGGCCGCCAGCTGCGCCGGGCTTCCATAGCGGCTGGTGGGGGCGAAATAGCCGGTGGTCTGGTAGCCCCAGCTGCCGTCGAAGGGGTGTTCGGCCAGGGGCAGCAGTTCCACATGGGTGAAGTGGTGTTCGGCCAGCCAGGGGATCAGCTGCCGCGCCAGTTCCTCGTAATCGTACCACCCGTCCGAACCGTCGGGGGCGCCGGCCCCGGGCTTGTGCCGCCAGCTGCCCGGATGCATCTCGTAGATGTTCATGGGCAGGTCGTACCGCTTGGAACGGGACTCCATCCAGGCGCCGTCGTCGAACTCGAAGTCCAGCCGGGCCAGACGGCTGGCGGTGCCGGGGCGCAGCTCGCTGGCAAAGGCGTAGGGGTCGGCGTGCATCTGCATCCGCCCGTCCGCCCCGGTGACGCAGTATTGGTAGCTGTCACCCTCGGCCAGGCCGGGCACAAAGGCGCTCCAGCAGCCGGTCTCGGCCCGCTGCATGGCGCACCGGCCCCATGGGCCGCATACCTCCACCGCCAGGGCCCCCGGGGCCCACAGCACAAACTGCCAGCCCTCCTGGCCCTGCCGGCAGGCGGGATGGGTGCCCATCCACCGCCATGCGTCGAAACATTCTCCTTCCCAAAAGCTCTGGGGGACCTGGGGATCACACATAGATACTCTCCTTGTTGTTCAGAATAAAATCGGTTCGTATGGAAAACGGCAGAACGCCGAAGCATTTGCCAAAAAGGGCGCAGAGGGCGGCGGGGCCGCCGCAGACAGAGGATGCATCCGGGCAGGTTTTGTGCTATACTGATGACAAGACCTTTAAGACAGGAGTGTGCTTTCTTATGCCTTGGTACGACAGTGCCGTATTCTATCACATCTACCCTCTGGGGCTGTGCGGCTGCGCCCACCAGAACGATGGCCAGCCGGTGCCCGGGGCCTGGCGCAAGCTGGACGACTGGGCCGCCCATGCCGCCGACCTGGGGTGCAACGCCCTCTATATCGGGCCGCTGTTTGAAAGCGGCAGCCACGGCTACGACACGGTGGATTACCGGACGGTGGACCGCCGCCTGGGCACCAATCCGGAGTTTGCCCAGTGGGTGGCCCGGTGCCACGCCCGGGGCCAGAAAGTGATCGTGGACGGGGTGTTCAACCACGTAGGGCGGGGTTTCTTCGCCTTCCAGGACCTGCTGGCCCACCGGGAGCAAAGCCAGTACCGGGATTGGTTCTGCGACGTCAATTTCTATGGCAACAACGAGTACGGGGACGGCCTGTCCTACGCCAACTGGGGCGGCCACAACCTGCTGGTCAAGCTGAACCAGCGCAACCCCCAGGTCCAGCAATACCACTTCGACACGGTGCGCTACTGGGTGGACGCCTTCGACATCGACGGCATTCGTCTGGACGCCGCCGACGTGCTGGACTTTGGCTTTATGGAGAACCTGCGCCGCTTCACCGACACCCTCAAGCCCGATTTCTGGCTGCTGGGCGAGGTGATCCACGGAGATTACAGCCGCTGGGCCAACCCCCGTATGCTGCACTCGGTGACCAACTATGAGCTGCACAAGGGCCTCTGGAGCGGCCACAACGACCACAACTATTTTGAGATCGCCCACACCATGCGCCGCTTGTCGGGCCTGTGCGGGGACACCCGCCTGTACACCTTCTCCGACAACCACGACGTGGAGCGCCTGCCCTGCAAGCTGCGGGAGAAGGCCCACATCCGGCCTATCGCCATCCTGGTGTACACGCTGTGGGGCATCCCCTCCATCTATTATGGCTCCGAGTTCGGAGTGGAAGGCCGGAAGGAATGGGGCAGCGACTGGCCCCTGCGCCCCTGCCTGGATCTGGCCGACTATCCCGACTGCACGGTGTCCCATCCCATCGCCGCCCTGTACGCGGCGCTGGGCCGCCTGAAAGCCAGCGAGCCCGCCCTGACCTATGGCCGGGTGGAAGAGCTGGTGCTGACCACCGAGCGCTACGCCTTTGCACGGGTGCTGGACGGCCGGGCTCTGGTGACCGTGCTCAACAACGCCGGCTCCCCTGCCCAGGTGGAGTTCCGCGCCCCGGTGCCCGCCGATGCCGCCCAGGATCTGCTGGCCGGCCTGCCGGACAGCCAGGACGTGCCGGTGCAGGTGCAGGACGGCCGCGTGACGGTGCAGCTGCCCGCCAACTACGGCACCATCCTGGCCCTGGGCTGCTGAAAGGAGGCCGCGCCATGCACACAGCCGACCGCCGCCAGGCCATCCTGGAAAAGCTGGCGGCCAGTCCCCAGCCCCTCAGCGCCAGCGCGCTGGCCGGCCAGCTGGGGGTGTCCCGGCAGATCGTGGTGGGGGACGTGGCCCTGCTGCGGGCCGCAGGGGCCCAGATCGACGCCACGCCCCGGGGTTATCTGCTGCGGCGGGAAGCCACCCCCGGCTACACCGGGCTGCTGGCCTGCGCCCACAGCACCCCCCAGCAGCTGCTGCAGGAGCTGTACACCGTGGTGGATCTGGGAGGCACGGTGGTGGATGTGATCGTCGAGAATGCCCTGTACGGCGAGCTGCGGGGCAATCTGAACGTCGCCAGCCGCTACGACGCCGACGCCTTTCTGCGCCAGGCCGCCGCAGCCCCCGACGCCCTGCTCAGCCGGCTGACCGGCGGGGTGCACCTGCATACCATCCGCTGCCCGGACGCCGAAGCCTTCGAGCGCATCCGGGACGCTTTGGCCGCCGCCGGCCTGCTGTACCAGAAAGAGGACGGGTGAGACGGCCGGTCTGCTCTGTTCCCATTCTATCCCAGCCGCGGGAGTCTGTCCACTTACAAACCGGCCTCTGTGTAAGGGCCGGGAAAGGAGCGCTTATGTATCCCACTCAAGAGAAAGCCGAGGCTCTGCTGGCCGAGGCCAGGCAGCAGTACGACCTTGTCAGCCAGACCCACGGCCGCTGGGACGACCATTGCCGCACCGCCGCCCGCTGCGCCCGCGCCATTGCAGCCCGGTGCCCCGGCCTGGACCCCGACAAAGCCTATGTGCTGGGCCTGCTGCACGACATCGGCCGACGCTGGGGCGACGGGCACCTGCGCCATGTCTACTACGGCTGGCAGTATATGATGCAGCTGGGCTATGACGATGCGGCCCGCATCTGCCTGACCCACTCCTTCCAGATCCAGCGGATGGACGCCTACATCGGCCGCCGGGACATCCCTCCCCAGGCGCTGAACGAGCTGGAGCAGGCCCTAAAAGCGGCGGTGTACGACGACTACGACCGTCTGATCCAACTGTGCGACTCCATCGCGGGCACCGACGGCCCGGTGGACATGGCCGCCCGGATGGAGGACGTACGCCGCCGCTATGGCAGCTATCCCCAGGACAAGTGGGACCGCAATTTTGAGCTGAAAGGCTATTTCGAGCACTGGGCCGGCGCCGGGCTGTACCAGATCGTGGGCGCTCCCCGCCCCCTGTAAAGCAAAACGCCCCCGTCTCCCTCCAAGAGGGCGGCGGGGGCTTTTATCTGCGATGGGTCAGGCGCCGGGGGTAGGGTCGGCAGGGGCGGCGGTGGGGGCTGCCTCCTCTGCGGCGGCCTGGGCCGCCTGGGCTGCCCGCTGGGCAGCGCGCTCAGCGGCGCGGGCCTTGGCACGGGCGGCAGCGGCCTCCTGGCGCTTTTTGGTGCGGATCTTGACCCGGCACACGCCGCACACGCCGTCGGCGCTGTCGGGGGGGATGGGTTTGCCGCACTCGCTGCACAGCTGCTTTTGGAACCGCAGCACGCTGACCGGACCCAGGCTGGTCAGGGGGCGCAGCTTCAGGCCGTCGATGGCGTGGTGGTTGCAGCTGGAAACGCACATCCCGCACTCGGAGCACTTCCAGGGGGTGATGACCACCCGGCTCTGGCCGCCCTCCAGATCCTCCAGACGGATGGCGCCCGAACGGCAGTTCTTTACACACCGTCCGCAGCCAAAGCACTTGGACGTGAAAGCGGGCAGATACACCCCGTAGTGGAAGGGCGTCTGGGTGGCGGTCTTGAGCTGCTTGACCCGCTGGTGCAGCGCGTAGCGGAAGGGCTGGATCTGATGTTCCTCCTCCTGCAGGATGGGCAGCTGCCGCAGCAGGTACTTGGTGCCGTTCTTGGAGGAATCCCCCACATGGGCGAACATCTCCCGGCGGGACAGCTCCTTGGCCTGATAGGGGGCCTCATCGGGCTGATAGGCCAGGGTGATGCGGGCCTCAAAGAGGGGCTGGCCCAAAAACTCCACCAGGCGGGTCAGGTTGTCCCGCAGCAGCTTTGCGCACCGGTCGTTCTCGCATTCGCCGCAGGGGGTCAGGTCCAGCACCAGTTTTTTGTGCAGGGCCAGATAGGCCAGCGCCTCCCAGCACAAAGCGCCCACGCAGGGGCGCACCAGATCGTTGTGGCGGGCGCTGCGCTCGCAGCCGATCCAGATGGTGTCGGCGTCGGCGCCGGCGGCGGACAGGTCCCGCTGCACCTGCTCCTCCGACGGGGTGATGCAGCGGGTCTTGCAGACCGATACGCACAGCCCGCAGTCGGAGCAGGGATCCCAGCTCTTGACCAGGTTGGGCCGGCTGAAGATATCCTCCCCATAGGGGCAGATATCCTTGCACAGGGTGCACTGCTCCCGGTGGGGGTGCAGGTTCCAGCACTGGGACCGCTCGATCTCGGGGTGGGTGTTGTTCATCAGGGCATTCATGGCCGCTTTTGTAAAAAAGCCCATAGGTCATTCACCTTCTTTGGGGGTCTGCCGGTCGTCTCCGGGGATGGGGTCCACCACCGAGGTGACCACAGCCTGTTCCAGCAGGAACCGCTGCACTTTCTGGCTGATGAGGGCGGCCGCGATGACGTCGGGCGGCAGAGTCTTGCGGATCTCCTCCTCGGGGGTGTTGTGCCGGGCGGCCAGCCGGCGGTACTCCGCCTCTACTTCCCGCTTGGCAACGGTGATCCCCTCCGCCTCCGAGATGGCTTTGGCGGCCAGCACGCTGCGCATCCGCTTTTCGGCTATCTTGCGGAAGCTTTCTTTCAGCTCTTCGGGGGTGGTGCGGCAGGATCTGCAGTAGGCTTCCAGGGTCATGCTGCTCTTTTTCAGCCGGGCCTCCAGCTGCTGGTATTCCCGGCCGGCCTCCTTTTCCAGGGCCTGGCGGGGCAGGTCCACCGTCAGGTTGGCCCCTGCCATCTCCAGCAGGTCCTGGCCGGCCTTGCGGTCGGCGGCAGCCTCGTGGCTGGCCTGCTTTTCGGCGCGGATGTGGTCCTTCATGGCCTCCATCGAGTCAAAGCCGCGGCTGCGGGCAAAAGCCTCGTCGGCCTCGGGGATGTGCCGCTGGGCCACCGCATGGATGGTGATGACAAAATCGGCGGTGACCCCCGACAGTTCCTCCACGCGGAAATCCTGGGGATAGGTAAAGTCGAAGTGGAAGGTCTCGCCGGCGGCATGACCGTACACCGCCTTTTCGGCGGCGGGCATCAGCTTGCCGGTGCCCAGCAGGATGGTGACGTTCTCCATCTTGCTGTCGGGGATGGGCTGGCCGTCCAGAAAGCCCTCAAAGTCCAGCGTGACCTTGTCCCCCCGCTTGGCGGGGGCTTGGGTGGGCTGGTAGGCCGCGTGCAGCCGGCAGCGATGGGATACTTCCTGCTGGACGGTGCGGTCCAGCACAGGGCGGACGTGCCGCGTGACGGCCAGGCCCTTGTATTGGCCCAGGGTGACGCGGGGGGTGGTGGGTTTGGTCTCAGACATAGGGATGTTGCTCTCCTGTTCTATGGTGTCAGCAGTCGGTGCAGGCGCCGCCGGCGCTCAGCCAGTCGGTGTCCAGGGTGACCGAACCGTCCTCCCACACAAAGGTGGGGATGCCGATGCGGCCCTCGGCCTTGACGGCGTCGTAGATGGGCATGGAATCCCGCATGGCCAAAAAGGCACGCAGGTCCTTGGTGCTGGCGGTGATATCGATGTATTCATAGGGGATGCCCTTGTCGTCCAGCAGCTGCTTGACTTCGCGGCAGGTGGAGCAGATGGGGGCTCCATACAGTTTCATCATAAAGGGTGGCCTCCTTGTAGCTTGCAGAATCGATGCCGGGCCCAATGCACGGCGCCCGGACACCTATTAAGTATACACCCGAAGCCGGTCCAGGGCAAGCCCCCCGGACTGCGCCCTCCGTTTCCCAGGGCCGTCCCCGGCAGCCAAGGGATGGACAGCCCGCAAGCGGTCTGGTATACTGGTATTACAACATCCCAAGCCGAAAGGAAGTCTGCCCCATGCCAACCACCGAGACCCGGCCCCGACGCCGCCTGCGCAAGGCACTGCTGTTTCCCCTGACCCTGGCCCTGCTGTGCGCCGCAGCTGTCGCCGGGCTGGCCGCAGAGGCTTTCTTCCCCCTGCTCAGTTTGTGGGCCGGGGCGCTGCTGTTCACCCTGACCCTGGCGGCCGGCCGCCGGGCGGGGGTGCAGTTCGAGACCTTCCACTGGACGGTCCTGGCGGGGGCATACCTGCTGCTGGCCATCTGCCTGTGTCTGGCGGTGGACAGCCGCACCTTTATCTACATATGGGATTACGGCAACTATCTCCAGCTGCAATATACCGCCGAGGCAGCCTTTGCCGCCGGGCCTTTGCAGGGGCTGTGGCATCTGGTGTCCTCCTTCACCCAGGATTACACCAGTTTCATCTGCCTGTTCACCGAATTTCCCTTCTGTCTGACCGGCCACACCGGGGACAGCTACGTCAAAAGCATGGCGGTGAGTGTGCTGCCCAGCCTGCTGGCCGCCCTGGGCGCGGTGGTGTGCAAAGCGGGGCAGATGCTGCAGGTCCAAAACCAGCAGGGCTTTTTCCTGATGGGGCTGACCCTGTCGGCCTGCTGGCCCTTTGTGCGGCTGGCGGCGGCCCTGGGCCAGCCCGACTGGCTGGGGCTGGTGTTCGCCCTGATCATCCTGGTGCTGACCCTGGATTACCGCTTTGACGCGCCCGACCCCGCCCGGTGGGTGGGCCTGTTCTTTGCCACCATGGCCCTGATGCTCACCCGGCGGTGGTATCTTTATTTCATCCTGGCCTACTACGCCGTGTATGCCGTCACGGTGGCGGCAGGGGCGGCGGGCCTGGCCCGTCACCGGCAGGGCCGCCGGGCCGCCGACCGCATCCGGGGTCTGGTCACCTTTGGGGCCGGGTCGGTGGCCGCAGCCATCGTGCTGTTCTGGCCGGTGCTCCAGCACCTCATCTCTTACAGCTACGCCCAGCGCTTTGCCGCCTACAATGTGGGCGGCCTGGGGCTGGAGCTGTACAGCCAGGCCTGGCGGCTGGGGCCGCTCTACCTGCCCCTGGCCCTGGCCGGCGCGGTATGGGCTTTCCGTCACGGGGCCGGGGCCATGGCGGGCCAGGCGCTGGGGACGCTGGCCCTCAGCCTGGTCCTGTTCACCCGGGTGCAGAACATGGGCAGCCACCAGACTCTGCTGCTGGCCCCCGGGTACATCCTGCTGTTTTTGCTGGGCGCCGCCCCTCTGGCCGACAGCCTGGCCCGCCGCGCCCCCCTCAAGATCGGGCTGTGGCTGTTTACCCTGGCGTTCAGCCTGTCGGCGCGGCTGTCCCCCCTCACCACCGTGACTCTTCCCGAACCCCTGGTGACCGCCCTGGGACGGCTGCCGGTGTTCGCCCAGTTCGTGCAGCTGGACACCCTGACCTATGACCGGGAGGATCTGGCCCAGATCCAGGCCCTGTCTGCCTGGGTGGACAGCCACTGCGCTACGGGTGAATTCGCCTACATGATCCCCCATTCCATGACCTACTGTCCCGACACCTTCAAAAACGCTTCCCTGCCCGACCGGCCTTTGGAGGACAAGCTGGCTTTCGGCTTTGGCATTCTGGGCACCCAGTCCTTCCCCACCCAGCTGTTTGAGGCAAAGTATGTCATCACCGCCGACCCCTTCCCCTGGTGCTATGAGGTCAGCAGCGTGGCGGCCAAGCTGAACGACCAGTTCCTGGCCCTCCAGGACGCCTACTTCGTCCCCGAGACGGTGTTCGATATGGGCAACGGCACCCGCTTCACCATCTACCGCCGCATCACGCCCGCCACCCGGGCCGAGGCGGAGGCCTATCTGGCCGCCTTTGCCGCCGAAGATGCCCAGTACCCCGACCTGTTCAGCCAGGTCATCCAGGCCTGGCTGGCCCAAAAGGGGCTGTGAGAGGCCGCTGTTCAGGATTTTACCACCTTAAAGCATTGACACAAGCCCCGTTCGATGTTATACTTCAAGGCAAGCTGGCTTGAAAGCCAGATGGACTGTTACAACGGAGTGACGGATCGTTTTTCCGTTGCTCCGTTTTCGTTTTCCACTCAAAACGCGCCTTTGCACCGGCGCAAACTTTATAAAGTAAAGGGGAGTTTTTCATGCGTCATACCATCACCCGCCGTCAGTTCCTCACCGCTTCCGGCGTCACGGCTGCGGCCGCCTGCGCCGCCGGTCTGCTGTCTGCCTGCGGCTCCGGCTCCTCGGGTGCTTCCTCCGCTGCAGGCGGCCAGGACACCTCCAGCTACACCATCCTCTATTCCAGCCAGCCTTCCACCCTCAACTACCTCACCACCTCCTCGGATGTGGAGATGCAGGTGGGCGCCAACTGCGTGGACACCCTGCTGGAGTTCGACAACAAGGGCGCGCTGCGGGAGGGCCTGGCCACCGAATGGACCTTTGACGAGGCTTCCCTGACCTGGACCTTCCAGCTGCGGGACGAGAACTGGGTGGACTGCAACGGCCAGGTGGTGGCTCCGGTCACCGCGCAGGACTTTGTGGACGCTTTGCGCTACCTTCTGACCCCCGCCTATGCCGCCGCCAATGTGGGCCTGGTCACCTCCTACATCGCAGGGGCGGAGGCCTACTACGATTACCAGGTCAACCTGGCCAATGCCCAGGCGGGCTATGTGGCCGATGACGGCACCACCTACACGGTGGACGGCGCAGGCGCGGTCACGGTGGCCGCCCCCGGCGCCGAGGCCCAGGTCTTCCAGCCGGTCAGCTTTGACGAGGTGGGGGTCAAGGCGGTGGATGAGCACACCCTCACCTATACCCTGACCTACGATTTCCCCGGCTTCCTCAGCCTGCTGGTCTATCTGCCCTATGAGCCGGCCTATGGCCCGCTGCTGGAGGAGATGGGGGACCAGTTCGCCACCTCCGCCGAGACCACATACAGCTGCGGCGCTTTCTATCTGTCCGAGTATGTCCCTCTGGAGAGCTGGGTGATGACCAAAAACCCCGAGAACTACGACGCCGACAACGTGTTCATCCAGACGGTCAGCCGCATTTACAACGCCGAGGCCGAGGTGAACGGCCCTGAGATGATCCGCCGCGGCGAGATCGACGAAGCCACCATCGGTTCGGATATCCTGGACAGTTGGCTGGCCGACCCCGAGACAAAGGATCTGGTGTCCATGGACCGGCCCAACACCAACTACACCTATTTCTATCTGTTCAACTTCATGCCCTACCGCCACGAGTTCTCTGGCCAGACGGTGGAGGGCCTGGACGCCGAGTATGAGCCGGACAACTGGGCCAAAGCCATCAACAGCACCAATTTCCGCAGGGCTTTCCTGTACGGCATCAACAACGCCGTCACCCTGGCGGTCACCGCCCCTGAGGGTTATGAGGGCTATATGCTGAACACCGTCACTCCGCCCTCCTTCTGTGCCAACGACGACGGGGTGGACTACACCCAGTGCGGCGACCTGGCCTCCTTCTCCACCTTCTTTGACGAGGCCAAGGCCAAGGAGTACCGGGATGCCGCCATCGAGGAGCTGACGGCGGCGGGGGTCACCTTCCCTGTCAAGGTGCAGCTGCCCTACAACCCCTCCACCAACGACTGGGACCGCCAGTGCCAGGTGCTCAAGCAGCAACTGGAAAGCGTGCTGAACGACGGGGCCTCCTTCATCGACATCCAGATCACCCAGGGTCCCTCGGACAACTACCTGTCGTCGGTGCGCCGCGCAGGCAAGTACTGCTTCCAGCTGTGCAACTGGGGCGCCGACTACTCCGACCCTGAGACCGAGACCGATCCCTTCTACCAGGCCCCCGGCGAATACGGCGGCCGCTATGCCTACCTGCGCACCGCTGTGGAGGACGGCATCGTCACCGGCGAGACCGCCGATGCTATCATGGCCTATATGACCGCGGTGGAACAGGCCAAGACCATCACCAGCGACATCAACGCCCGCTACGAGGCCTTTGCCAACGCCGAGGCGCTGCTGATCAGCAACGCCCTGGTCGTTCCCATGGGCATGAGCGTGCCGGCCTACCTGGCCACCCGCCTGAATTACTGGGAGGGCCAGTACGCCTCCACCGGTTTTTCCAACAAGCGGCTGAAGGGCATCCATGTGCTGGACCACTATGTCTCGATGGCCGAATACGAGGCCAACCGGGACGCCCGCTGAGCCCATTGGGGGCCGTGCCTTTGCACCACGGAGGCCGGCCCCCGTTTGTATCTGAAAAGCCAAATGCGTCCGGCCCTGCCAGACGGGACTGTGGAGGCACCTTTCAGATACGTCCCATCAAACCGAAAGGAAGTGGCGCAAGGGATATGGTAAAATACCTCGCCAAACGGATCGGCCATTCGATCCTGACCCTGTTCATCATTGTGACCCTGGTGTTCTGCCTGCTCCGGCTGATGCCGGTGGAGGGTTACTTTGCCAACTACGAAAAGATGACCCAGACCCAGATCCAGGCCGGCCTGCAATCCATGGGCCTGCTGGACCCGCTGCCGGTGCAGATTTTGCGCTTCTGGCGCGACGCGTTCCGGGGGGATCTGGGTGTCAGCCACATCTACCGCGTCAACGTGCCGGTGGTGGACATCCTGCAGGAAAAGCTGCCCATCTCGGTGCAGATGGGGGTGCTGGCCATGCTGGTGTCCCTGGCCGTGGGCATCCCCCTGGGCCTTGTGATGGGCCGGTTCAAACACCGCCTGCCCGACAAGCTGGGCACCGGGGTGGTCATCCTGATCCAGGCGGTGCCTGCGGCGGTCTACTACCTCTACATCCAGATGTACGGCACCACCGCTTTGGATGTGGGGCTGCTGTTCCAGGCCAGCAACTGGCGGTACTGGGTGTTGCCGGTGTTCTCCATGAGCCTGGGCAACATCGCCTTTTATGCCATGTGGCTGCGCCGCTACATGGTGGACGAGAGCAACAAGGACTATGTGATGCTGGCCCGGGCCAAGGGCGCCGGCGAAGACCGCATCGCCCTGGGGCATATTTTCCGCAACGCCATGGTCCCCCTGGTGCAGTACATCCCCTCCGCCTTCCTCAATACGGTGGTGGGCTCCATCTACATCGAAAGCCTGTACAGCATCCCCGGCATGGGAGGGCTGCTGGTCACCTGCGTGCAGCGGCATGACAACACCATGGTACAGGGCATCGTACTGCTGTACGCCTGCGTGGGCATCATCGGCCTGATCCTGGGCGATCTGCTGATGGTCCTGATCGACCCGCGCATCAGCCTGGGCAAGAAAGAAGGTGGACGCTGATGCTGTTCTTTTTGAAAAACGCCAAATCCCGGCAGCTGGAATCCGCGCTGCAGCAGCAGGTCCAGGACGGGCCCGCCGCCTGGGCGTCCCTGCCCGATGAGGAGCTGTTCACCCCTGCGGGCTTCACCGCCGAGCAGGCCGAGGCCACAGCCTATTCCAATTACAGCTACTGGGGCAGTACCCTGCGCTCTTTTTTGCGCAACCGGTTCGCGGTAGCCCTGCTGGTAGCGCTGGTGCTGGTGGTGGGCTTCGCCTTCCTGCAGCCCCACCTGCCCGGCCAGATCGACCCCAACTACTGCCGGGTGGACCCCGCCACCGGCATCCAGTACCGCAACGTGGCCCCCGGGGTGGACGGCTATATCTGGGGCTCCAACTCCATCGGCCAGGACTTGTGGGCCCGCATCTGGGCGGGCACCCGCACCAGCCTGATCATCGCCTTTTTTGTGGCCATGATCGAGGCGGTGGTGGGCATCTCGGTGGGGGTGCTGTGGGGCTATGTCCGCCAGCTGGACCTCTTTTTCACCGAGCTGTACAACATCTGTGACAACATTCCCTCCACCATCATCCTGATCCTCATCTCCTATGTGGCCAGCCCCAGCGTGCCCACCCTGATCCTGGGTATGTCCCTTACCGGGTGGATCGCCATGGCCCGCTTCATCCGCAACCAGATCCTCATCATCCGGGACCGGGATTACAACATCGCCAGCCGGTGCATCGGCACGCCCACCTTCCGCATCGTGGTGCGCAACCTGCTGCCCTACCTGGTGTCGGTGATCATGCTGCGGATGGCCCTGACGGTGCCTGCCGCCATTGGCAGCGAAGTGTTCGTCACCTACATCGGCCTGGGCCTGTCGGTGGAGACCCCCAGCCTCGGCAGCCTGATCAACGACGGCCGCCAGGTGATGATGCAGGCCGGGCTGCGCTACCAGCTGCTCTACCCCACCATCATCCTCAGCTTTGTCACCATCGCTTTTTACCTGATCGGCAACGCCTTCTCGGACGCCGCCGACCCCAAGAATCATTTGCAGTAAAGGAGGCGGCGCGCTTTTGGACAGCACAACACCCATCCTCTCCGCCCGCGACGTACACATCTGCTTCAATCTGCGGGGCCGCGTGCTCCACGCCATCCGGGGCATCGACCTGGATATCTTCCCCGGCGAGGTGCTGGCCATCGTGGGGGAGAGCGGCTCGGGCAAGTCGGTGTTCACCAAGTCCTTTATGGGCCTGCTGGACGCCAACGGCTCCATCACCCAGGGCACCATCGACTACTACGGCGCCGGCCGGCCCATCCGGCTGTCCGGTCTCAAAAAGGAAAAGGACTGGCTGGCAGTGCGGGGACGCGAGATCGCCATGATCATGCAGGATCCCATGACCAGCCTGAACCCCCTCAAGACCATCGGCCAGCAGATCCTGGAATCCGTGCACCTGCACCAGCACCTGAAAGGCCCGGCCGCCCGGGCCAAGGCCCTGCAATACTTGCAGGATGTGGGCATCCCCGAGCCGGAACGGCGTTTCAAGCAGTATCCCCACGAGTTTTCGGGCGGGATGCGCCAGCGGGTAGTCATCGCCATCGCCCTGGCCTGCACCCCCAAGATCCTGATCTGCGACGAGCCCACCACCGCCCTGGATGTCACCATCCAGGCACAGATTTTGCAGTTGCTCAAGGAGATGCAGGTCAAATACCGCCTGACCATCATCCTGATCACCCATGACCTGGGGGTGGTGGCCAACATCGCCGACCGGGTGGCAGTGATGTACGCCGGGGATATCGTGGAGATCGGCACCGCCGACGAGATCTACTACGACCCCCGCCATCCCTATACCTGGGCCCTGCTTTCCAGTATGCCCCAGATGGGGGTCAAGGGGGAGGACCTGTTCAGCATCCAGGGCACGCCCCCCAACCTCTTTGCGCAGATCCAGGGGGACGCCTTCGCTCCCCGCAACCCCCAGGCCCTCAAGATCGATTTCGTCCGCCAGCCCCCCTATTTTGAGGTCTCTCCCACCCACAGAGCCAAGACCTGGCTGCTGGACCCCCGCGCTCCCAAAATCGAGCCGCCGGCCGTGGTCCGCCGCCTGCGAGAGGAGGGGATCTGAACCATGGCACAGCCAGAGATCCTTCTCCAGGTCAAGGACCTGGAGGTCACCTACGGCTCCGGGCGCAAAAAGTATAAGGCCGTGTCCCACGCCAACTTTGAGATCTACAAGGGCGAGACCTTTGGCCTGGTGGGCGAGAGCGGCTCGGGCAAGACCACCATCGGCCGGGCCATCATGCGCATCCTGCCCACATCGGGCGGCCAGATCCTCTACAAGGGCCAGCAGATCAACGGGCACATCCGTAAGGAGCTGGACCGCCAGGTCATCAAGGAGATCCAGATGATCTTTCAGGACCCCCAGTCCTCCCTCAACGAGCGGGCCAAGGTCAGCTACATCGTGGGGGAAGGGCTGATGAACGTCCGCCCCGACCTCACCGCCGCCCAGCGAGAGGAAAAGGTGCGCCAGGTCCTGATGGAGGTGGGCCTGCTGCCCGAATTTGCCTCCCGGTTCCCCCATGAGTTCTCGGGCGGGCAGCGCCAGCGCATCGGCATCGCCCGGGCCCTGATCGTGGAACCCGAATTCATCATTGCCGACGAGCCCATTTCGGCGCTGGATATGTCCATCCGGGCCCAGGTGCTCAACCTGCTGCGGCATTTGCAGCAGCAGCGGGGCATCACCTACCTGTTCATCGCCCACGATCTGTCGGTGATGCGCTATATCTCGGACCGCATCGCCGTCATCCACAAGGGGGATATCGTGGAATTGGCCGCCGCCGAAGAACTGGTGGCCCATCCCCTGCACCCCTATACCCGCAGCCTTCTGTCCGCCATCCCCATGCCCAGCCCCCGGCTGGAGCGCCAAAAGAAACTGGAGGTCTACGACCCCTCCATCCATCACTACGACGCCGATCCGCCCTCCTGGCAGCAACTGCGGCCCAACCACTGGGTGCTGTGCAACGCCGGCGAAGCGGAGCGCTGGCTGGCGGCCCGTCCCCTGTGACATCGCTTCACAGCCGGACGCCTCTTTCCGTCTGCCTGTCCCGGACACCCATCTGCCGTGTGTCCGGGATTTTTTTGCCTTCGGATGATTTGTGTAAAATCAAAGTGAATACAAGGCAGCGTTCACTATTTCGTCAAATATTTCTGCTATACTGACCCCTGTATGCAGCCAGGGGACAGCCGGTTTGTATTGACTTTCCCCGCCTGCACACCGTATAATGTGAACGACGCGCCCTCTGGCGGCCTTTTGCCCGCCGCCCTGCGCAAACCCCGCAAAATAAAACGGAAGAAAGAGGAACTTTATGCCTGTCACCCAAGAGCCGGTCTATGCGTCCAAGGCAATGCCCTGGCTTGCCTCCTACGACCCCAAATGCCGGGATATGCCCGCACCCAACTGCTCGGCCTTTGACTACATCTGCCGCCAGAACAAGGGCCATCTGGCCGAGTGCGCCCTTATGTACTACAACAATCACATCACCTACGCCACCCTGTTCGTCAACGTCAAAAAGACCGCTGCCGCCCTGCGGGCTGCCGGGGTGGCCAAGGGCGACATCCTGACCGCCGTCAGCGTCATGACCCCCGAGCTGATCTACCTGTTCTATGCCTGCGACATGGTGGGCGCCACCCTCAATCTGGTGGACCCCCGCTACAGCCCCGAAGGCATCAACGAATACATCCGGGAGGTGGATTCCCGGATGCTGATCTGCATGAACCTGTTCTATGACAAGTGCCACCAGGCCGTCCGCCGCACCCACGTGGAAAAGGTGCTGGTGTTCTCCCCGGCCGAGTCCCTCAAGGGCGCCATGAAGCTGGCCTACACCGCCGCCAACCCCGACCGCAACCGCTACGCCTCCAATGTCATCACCTGGAAGCAGTTCATGGCGGCGGGCCAGGGGGCCAGCACAGCCAGCGAGCCCTACGACCCCGACCATACCGCCGTCATCGTGCACACCGGCGGCACCACCGGCAGCCCCAAGGGCGTACAGCTGGGGGACGCCGCCTTCAACGCCCTGGCCCAGCAGTTCGCCGCCTATGAGGTGGTGTTCCAGCGCCAGCAGAAGCTGCTGAACATCATGCCCCCCTTCATTGCCTACGGTTATGCCTGCGGCATCCATCTGCCCCTGTCTCTGGGCATCACAGTGGTCATCGTCCCCAACCTCGACCCCGCCGAGCTGGGCAAGCTGGTGCTCAAATATAAGCCCGCCCATATGTTCGGCGTGCCCGCCCACTACCAGGTGCTGGCCGCCGACCCTCATATGAAAAAGAAAGACCTGTCCTTCGTGCTCAATTTCTGCTGCGGCGGGGACGCCATCTCCCTGGGCGCCGAAAAGACGGTCAACGACTTTTTGTCCAGCCACGGGGCCCGCTACGCCCTGGCCAAGGGCTATGGCATGACCGAGGTCTGCTCGGCCGCCACCGCCGCCGCCGGTACCCGCAACAAGCCCGGCAGCGTGGGCCTGCCTTTGCCCGGCACCATGGTCTCCATCTTTGAGCCGGGCACCGAGACCGAATTGCCCATCGGGCAGCGGGGCGAGATCTGCATCTCGGGCCCCAGCATGATGCAGGGCTATTACGACAAGCCCGACGAGACCGCCATCATCATGCGCCGCCATGCCGACGGCCGGGTGTGGATCCACAGCGGCGACATCGGCTACATGGACCAGGACGGCTACGTCTTTTTGGACAGCCGCATCAAGCGGATGATCATCCGCCACGACGGCTTCAAGATCTTCCCCTCCATGATCGAAAACGTCATCAGCACCCACCCCGCCGTCTCGGGCTGCTCGGTGGTGGGCTGCACCGACAAGGATCATGTGCAGGGCCGCCTGCCCCTGGCCTATGTGGTGCTCAATCCCAACTGCCAGAAGAAAAAGCGCCAGATCGTCCGGGAGCTGCGGGCCATGTGCGCCGACGAGCTGCCCGAATACGTCCTGCCGGTGGGCTACAAGTTCATCGACAAGCTCCCCCTGACCCCCGTGGGCAAGGTGGACTACATCGAGCTGGAAAACCAGGTCACGCCCCAGGACTACTAAAGCCCCTTTTCCCCTGCATCCGCAAGCCGCTTTCTTTTGTAAAGAAAGCGGCTTGTTTTTTTGTCCAAATTCTGGAAAATGCCCCCAAAGGGTTGACATTTGCCCCCGGGGCTTTTATGATTGATAAATGTAACCATCCAAAAATACGTCATTTGTCCATATTTTGTCCGCATTTCAGCGGGTGTCCCGCACGGGCCGGGCCTCTGCGGGCCGATGGACAAGAAGGAGTCTGTCATGAAAAAACGCATTCTCAGCTTTTTGCTGGCGGCAGCACTGGTGGTGTCCTGCACGCCTTTGGGCGCTTTCGCGGAAGATCCCGCGGACAGTGGGGTCACCGTCATCGGCGGCGCCGACGGTCCCACCGCCATCTATGTGACCGAACAGGCGCCTGCGGACGGCCAGACCGCCCCCCAGGACCCTGCCCAGGACCAGGTCACGCTGATCCCCGAGACCCCCGCCGAGGACGCGGCTGAAGGCCCCCAGGACCAGCACTCCTTCACCTATGTAGCCCTCGGGGACAGCATCGCGGCCGGCGTGGGCCTGAATGATTTCTCCTACACCCCCGCCGAGATCTTCTACGACATCAGCCCCAACTTTACCGGCTACCCCGAGAGCTGCTATGTATCCTATGTAGCCCAGGGCCTTGGGCTGGACCGGCAGCACGCCCTTGACCTGGGCCTGCCCGCCCTGATGACCAAAGACCTGCTGGAGATGGTGCGGGACGGTCAGATGTCCGAGTTCAATCAGCCCGCCGGCACCTATTATGTCTATCCCTCCTTCCCCGATTACATCCGCGAGGCCGACGTCATCAGCATCCAGATCGGCATGAACGACGCCATGGTGCCCTTTGTGGTGTCCATCGGCGAGGCCACCAACTGGAAGTCGGAGCAGCTGGCCAACACCATCGTGTCGGGCGGCTACCGGGATATGGACTTTGATACCTTTGTCAATATGGCCCAGCAGCTGTTCGGGATGCGGCTGACCTTCAAGGAGACCAGCGACCTGTTCTACGCCCTCACCACCGGCGCCTCCAAGGTGTGCAACCAGGCCTACGAGAACGTGGAGACCTACCTGCCCCAGATCATCGAGGCCATCCGGGCCATCAATCCCGACGCCCAGATCCTCCTGCTGGGCTGCTACAACCCCGTCCCCCTGCTGTGGACCTGGAGCCATTTCTTCAACCGCTACAACCGCTTTGTCCGCCAGCTGGCCGAGGACACCGGCTGCACCTATGTGGGCATCCCCCGCACCCGCACCGCCAACGACGGCCACCCCACCACCGCAGGCCACAAGTACATCGCGAATCAGATCATCGACGCCATCGACCGCTGAGCGGTCCCGTTTTGGCTGCACGATCCTTGTTCCCCGCCCGTGTGCACACATTGCCCGGGCGGGGCTTTTTTTGGCTGCGGTCCGCGCTGGAACGCATCTTTTTTCGGTGCGGCGGGGCGGCGAAAAAAATCCCGCACTTTTTTCCGGTTTTTTCTTGACAGACCGGCCCGATTATGCTATTATATCTCTCGCAGCCTGTGCCGAACGGCTGTCCCAACAATATCACCCCAATGGGATCAGGACGTGCGCCCGTAGCTCAGCTGGATAGAGCAACTGCCTTCTAAGCAGTGGGCCGGGGGTTCGAGTCCCTTCGGGCGCATTGCTGTGGTGCCCATAGCGTAGTCGGTTAACGCGCCAGATTGTGGATCTGGAGATCGAGGGTTCGAGTCCCTCTGGGCACCCCACCAAGCCTCTCTTGCCTACGCAAGGGAGGCTTTTTTTGCGTGACGGAAAGGTCATGTTCGCTTCTCTGCGTCATCTTGTGCTTGACACAGGCGGTCCGGATGTGGTAAGATACACTCGTTAGCAATAGCTAACCTTTGAGGCAGACTTTCCTGCCTTCTTTTCAGCCCGCAAGGTTAGCTTCAACTTACCATTTTGTATACCCGGCCCATTACCAGGCATACTGGATAGGGACCCATTCTGACTTGTGCGAGGTATGACCTTATGGAGAGAAACTTCGAGACCGTGATGATCGAGCAGTGCTCCCCCGTTCTGGCGGGGCTGAAGGCCGCCAACCTGTTCCGCCATGAATGCCGGGACCGGCAGGCCCTCTATGCCACCGTTGCCGGCTGGAACGCCCAGCTGAACGGCCGGGGCATCCGCCTGCTGGTTTTGAAGGAATGCCCCATCCGGCATTGGTTCCTGATCTACCTGTACCGGCCCGCCCGGCTGGAATCGGTGCTGGGACGGCCCGAGGTGCGCCAGTTTTTGCAGCAGGAAGGCTACGCCCTGCCCTTGCAGGCGGCCGGCGATGCCTGCCAGCCGCTGCTGGCCCAGCTGGCGGGACGGCTGGCCTGCGACGGCGATTTCCCCCACGAGATCGGGGTCTTTCTGGGCTACCCGCTGGAGGATGTGGTGGGCTTTATCCGCAACCGCGGGCAGAACTTCACCTGCTGCGGCTGCTGGAAAGCCTACGGCGACCCCGACGCAGCCCGCCGCCTGTTTGCCCAGCTGAACAAGTGCACCGCCGTCTATCTGCGGCTGTTCCACAGCGGCACCCCCATCCTGCGTCTGGCCGTGGCGGCCTGAGCTTTGCGTTCGGGCGGAGCCAAGTTCCATCCCCGCCTTTGTTTTGGTGCATCCGTTTCAGGCGCCAAAAGCGCCAAAAAGTCGGTTCCGGCCGGGGAGGAAAATTGTTAGTTTTTACAAACTTACCAAATTTTGGTCAAAGCGATTGACTTTCGAAGTTAGTAAGAGTAAACTACCTACTGTGAAGTTTGTATGAACGAACCGCGCCGTCCCCTGCCTGCGGCGGCGCGCCGATGAAAGGAAGCTGTATCGATATGATGCCTCTGACAATGGCAAGGCCGGGACAGACTGTCACCATCCGGCGGATCACCGGCCGGGACGAAGTGCGCCAGCATCTGGCCGAACTCGGCTTTGTGGTGGACAGCAATGTAACGGTGGTCCAGTCGATCGGCGGCAGCCTGATCCTGCAGGTCAAAGACGGCCGCATCGCCCTGGACGGCGGCATGGCCAACCGGATCCTGTTCTGATCCGCCCCTGTTTTGGTAAAACGGCCGGGGCCCCTTGCCCTGACGGTTTTGTATATTGCGATTTGATGCAGTAGGAGGAACAAACTATGAAAACGCTGAAAGACGCGAAGGTCGGCGAGACTGTCACCGTCGCCCGCCTGAACGGCGCCGGCCCGGTCAAACGCCGCATCATGGATATGGGCATCACCAAGGGCGTCCAGATCTATGTGCGCAAGGTCGCGCCGCTGGGCGATCCCATGGAGCTGAACGTACGCGGCTATGAGCTGAGCGTGCGCAAGGCCGACGCGGAAATGGTGGAGGTCAACTGATCGCGCATTGCGCACAGAAAGGAGAAGCTGTACATGGCAGAAATCAAGATCGCACTGGCAGGCAACCCGAACTGCGGCAAGACCACCCTGTTCAACAGCCTGACCGGCGCCAACCAATACGTGGGCAACTGGCCCGGCGTCACGGTGGAAAAGAAGGACGGCAAGCTGAAGGACAGCAAGGATGTGGTCATCCAGGACCTGCCCGGCATCTACTCGCTGTCCCCCTATACCCTGGAGGAAGTGGTCTCCCGCAACTACCTGGTCAGCGAAAAGCCCGACGCCATCCTGAACATCGTGGACGGCACCAACATCGAGCGGAACCTCTACCTGACCTCCCAGCTGATCGAGCTGGGCATCCCGGTGGTGGTGGCCGTCAACATGATGGACCTGGTGCGCAAGAACGGGGACAAGATCGACCTGGGCCGGCTGGGCGCCGCCATGGGCTGCAAGGCCGTGGAGATGAGCGCCCTGAAGGGCGAGGGCTGCAAGGCCGCCGCCGATGCCGCCGTGGCCGCCGCCCGCAGCGGCAAGCCCGCCGATCTGCCCAAGGTCTTTACCGGCAGCGTGGAAAAGGCCATCGAGACCATCGAGGGCCTGGTGCAGGGCAAGGTGGAAAGCCGCTTTGTCCGCTGGTACGCCGTCAAGCTGTTTGAGCGGGACGAAAAGGTGATGGCCGAGCTGCACCTGGACAGCGCCACCGCCGCCCAGGTGGAGCAGGCTGTGGCCGCCGTGGAGCAGGAGCTGGACGACGACGCCGAGAGCATCGTCACCAACCAGCGCTATACCTTCATCCACACCGTCATCCAGAAGGCCTATACCCGCAAGGCCCGCAAGGACAACCTGACCGTTTCGGACCGCATCGACCGCATCGTCACCAACCGGGTGGCGGCCCTGCCCATCTTTGCGGTGGTGATGCTGGTCATCTATACCATCGCCATGGGCGGCACCCCCATTTCCTTCGGCACCATGGGCACCGACTGGGTCAACGACGTACTGTTCACCGAGATCGTGCCCCCCGCCGTGGAGGGCTTCCTCCTGTCCATCGGCTGCGCCGACTGGCTGGTGGGCCTGATCAACGACGGCATTGTGGCCGGCGTGGGCGCAGCCCTGGGCTTTGTGCCCCAGATCCTGGTGCTGAGCTTCCTGCTGGCCATCCTGGAGGATATCGGCTACATGGCCCGTATCGCCTTTGTGATGGACCGCATCTTCCGCCGCTTCGGCCTGTCGGGCAAGAGCTTCATCCCCCTGCTGGTGGCCTCGGGGTGCGGTGTTCCCGGCGTCATGGCCAGCCGCACCATTGAGCAGGACCGGGACCGCAAATTGACCATCATGACCACCTGCTTCATCCCCTGCAGCGCCAAAATGCCCATCATCGGCCTGCTGGCCGGCGCCATCTTCGGGGGCAGCAGTCTGGTGGCCACCAGCGCCTATTTCATCGGCATCGCCGCCGTGGTGGTCAGCGGCATCATCCTGAAAAAGACCAGGGCCTTTGCCGGTGACCCGGCGCCCTTCGTCATGGAGCTGCCCGCCTACCATGTGCCCGCCTGGGGCAACGTGCTGCGCGCCACCTGGGAGCGCGGCTGGTCCTACATCAAGCGGGCCGGTACCGTTATCCTGGCCTCCACCGTGGTGCTGTGGTTCCTGCAGGGCTTCGGCTTCACCGACGGCGGCTTCGGAATGGTGGAGGACACCAATACGTCCCTGCTGGCCGCCATCGCCGGCGTGGCCGCTCCCATCTTTGCGCCTCTGGGCTTTGGCACCTGGCGCGCCACCACCGCAGCCGTCACCGGCCTGATCGCCAAGGAGAACGTGGTGGCCACCCTGGGCGTGCTGTACGGCCTGGCCGAAGTGTCCGAGGAGGGCGAGGAGATCTGGGCCAACATCGCCGCCGATTACACCGCCCTGTCCGCTTACAGCTTTATGATCTTCAACCTGCTGTGCGCCCCCTGCTTTGCCGCCATGGGCGCCATCAAGCGCGAGATGAACAACCCCCGCTGGACCGCCTTTGCCATCGGCTATATGTGCGTGTTCGCCTATGTGGTCTCCCTCATCGTCTACCAGCTGGGCGGACTGATCACCGGCGAGGTCGCCTTCAATCCCTTCACCGTCGTGGCGGTGGTGCTGCTGGCCGCTCTGCTGTACCTGCTGCTGCGCAAGAACCCCTACGAGTCCAAAGACGGCGTGCGCCTGAACCGCAAGGCCGCCGCCAACGCCTGATTTTTCCCATCCGGGATCTGTGCCGGAGCGCGCCGGCCCAAAACGCCGGCGTGCTCTCCGGATCCCCCTGCACCCTGCAAGGAGGTTTGCCGTTATGCTGGAGTTTCTAGCCGCCAATCTGTCCACCATCGTGGTGGGTTCCATCGTGTTCGCACTGGTGGGGCTGTCGGTGCGCGCCACCGTCCGCGACCTGCGGTCGGGCAAGTGCAGCGGCTGCAGCGGATGCAGTCACTGCGGCTCCGGCGGCAGCTGCCATGGCTGCGGCGGCTGCCACTGAGCAGATCTGCAAGCGGGTGTGTGCCGCCTTTTCCGGGGGCCGCGCCCGCTTTTTGGCTTCCATTGTGCCGAAAGGAGCTGTTCTTTTTATGGAGCTTTCCGCCGCCCACCTGCGCTATCTGCTGGCCATCTACCAGACCGCCCACACCCAGCGGGACGTCAGTTCCCGCACCATTGCCGAGCGGCTGGGAGTCACACGGCCCTCGGTGGCCCGGGCCCTGGGCCAGCTGATGGACCGCGGGATGATCGTCAAGGCCCACTATGGCAAGATCTATCTGACCGACCGGGGCATCTTTGTGGCCCGGCGGGTGCAGCAGCAGCTGGACTGCGTGCTGGAGCATTTCCCTCCCCTGGCCCTGGAACTGACTGCGGACGAAAAGCACCGGGCCGCCCTGGCCCTGGCTGCCGCCCTGCCCGAACGTCTCTTTACCGGTGAATACGAGCGCCTGTTCGGCCCCGACGATGCCCTCACCGGCTGAACCAGCAAAAAACGGCCCTGCCTCCCAAACGGAAGCAGGGCCGTTTTGCATTTGGATCTTCCGGGCGGCCTCACAGGCACAGACACCCCACGGCAAAGCCAAGGGCCGCGCCGGCCAGCACGTCCCCTGCCGTGTGCACCCCTGCCACCACCCGCTCGGCACAGATGGCCGCATCCACCGCCGCCAAAACCGCGGCCCAGAGGGGACACACCGGCAGCCAGGCCATGGCGATCACCGCGCCGCTGACGGCGTGCCGGGAGGGAAAGGACCGCCCCCGGGTCTTTTTGGGCACCAGAGCCTCAAAGCCGGGCTGCTGGTAGGGCCGGGGGCAGTCCAAAACCCGGCGCAGCCAGCCGCAGCCCAGGAAAGCTGCCGCCGGCACCAGGACTGCGCGGGCCAGCTGCTGCATATCCTGATCCGTGGCGGCCCACCGCATCCCCAGCACGGCCAGCAGCACCCCGTAGGAGGCCGCCGTCACCCAGGGCAGGCCCCGGTCCAGGGCCCGCAGGGCACGCAGCGCCGCCGGGCGCGCCTCAAACCAGGCCCGTATCTTTTGGTACTGGGCCGGGGACATCCCCAGCCGGCTGCTTTGCATCATCCTGCCGCCCCCTCAAAAGCAGCTGTCCAGATACCCCTCCACATCGAAGGGCTCGGGCACCGCGTCCTTGCGCAGATAGAGCGGGTGGTGAGGGTGGCCCTTTTTGCTCCGTTTGCCGATGGTGACCCAGGGGATATCTTTTTCCCGGGTCAGCGCCACCATCTCCCGCATCAGGCCCGGCAGATAGGCCCGCTTTTCGATCAGGGTGCCCCAGGCCGCCCACATGGTGGGCTGCGTTTGGGCCAGCACCGCCGCCAGCCACCGCAGGTTCTCATCGCACAGAGCCCGGTCGGGCACAAGGTCCATATCGTTGGGATCGGTGGCCCGCTGGGGGTAGACATTGAACATGATCCAGCTGTCAAAGCCGTTGGAGGCCGCCAGCCGCTCCACGCTCTTGACCGTGGGGTCCAGTGCGCCGGGCTGTGCGGTGCTGGGGTTGATGCCGATGCACACCAGCGGCCTGTGTCCCGGCCGCCCCAGCACATACCGGTAGGGCATATAGACATGGGGCTCATAATACCACAGGCCCCCGGCGTATTCCCCCGCCTCGAGCGCGGGTAGGTTTTTTGTTTCCATGGATGTATCCCTTTCGTTTTTCTTCTATCCTACCTGAAATCGGCTTGCGGCGCAACACCCAAATGGCGAAATCCCGCCGCCGGGCCTTGTATTCATCTGCCCCTCGGGGCCAAAAGGGAGACAAAATGCAAAATCTGTGGTATACTGTAGGATAGGGCGGGCTGCCCCCGCCTTTGTGTGTGTGAGATCCGGCTTTTTTGCAAAGAAAGGAGCCTTTTACATTATGTCGATGGAAGAATATAAAGCAGCCCTCAAGGCAGGTCAGAAAGACTACCGCGCCCATGTGGCCCGGGGCCAGAACCCTTACCTGCCGGTGTTGGACGACATCCTTGTCAACGTGGACATTGTGGCCACCGAGCCTCTGGGCCTGGTGAATATGCCCAGCGAGAGCATCGTGGGCACCAAGACCAGCGGCCGCCACACCGCTTTTGCCCCCAACTTCATGCCCTTGCTGGACGTGGACACCGAGTTTGCCACCAAGTGGTCCAACCTCTGTGAGGCCCATCTGGAGGAGGGCATCCGCAACCCGGTCACCGCCTATGAGTTTTTGAACCAGTTCTATATCGAGGAGGGCAACAAGCGGGTGTCGGTGCTCAAGCACTTCGACTCGGCCAGCATCCCCGGCACCGTCGTCCGGCTCATCCCCGCCCGCAACAACAGCCTGGAGAACCGTATCTATTACGAGTTTCTGGATTTTTACAAGCTGAGCCGGGTGAACATCGTCCAGTTTTCGCGGCCGGGCAGCTACGCCAAGCTGCAAAAGCTGGTATGCAAGGCGTCGGGGGAGGAGTGGACCGATGACGACCGGCTGAACTTCAATGCCCTGCACACCAAGTTCCGCAAGCAGTTCCGGGCTCTGGGAGGCGCACAGCTGCCCCTGACGGTGGGCGATGCGCTGCTGGTGTACCTGTCGGTCTACCGCTACTCGGACGCCTGCGACGCCACCCCCGCCCAGATCAAGGAAAACCTGGCCCGCATCTGGGACGAGATCACCGTCCTGACCAAAGACCAGGCGGTGGAAGTGGTGCTGGAGCCCCACCCCGACACCGCCTCGCCCCTCACCAGCCTGACCAGCCTGACCAAGGGCAAGCTGAATCTGTTCAACCCCCGCCCCAGCGAGCTGCGCGTGGTCTTTCTGCACGAGTACAACAAGGCCACCAGCGCCTGGGTGCGCGCCCATGAAAAGGGCCGGGACGCCCTGGCCAACACCTTCACCGACCGGGTGATCCTGTCCTCCCGGGAGAACGTGGACCCCCAGGTGGACGCCGAGCAGGTGCTGGAGGAAGTGGCCCACGACGGCGCCGACGTGGTATTCACCACCAGCGTCCGGATGCACACCGCCTGCCTCAAGGTGGCGGCCCAGCACCCCAAGACCAAGTTCCTGAACTGCTCGCTCAACGCCCCGCACCCCCTGGTGCGCACCTATTACCCCCGCACCTATGAGGCCACCTATATCCTGGGAATGCTGGCGGGCATCCTCTCCCCCACCGACACGGTGGGCTATGTGGCCGCCAACCCCGTCTACGGCACCCCCGCCGCCATCAATGCCTATGCCCAGGGCCTGCGCTCGGTGCGGCCCTCCGGCCGGGTGGCGCTGCGCTGGGCCTGCCTGCCCGACCCGGCCCATCCCCTGGACTTTTCGGACCGCCCCGACGTGACCCTCTTTTACGCGCGGGACAGCCGTGAAGCTCCCGACTCCCACCGGGATTACGGCCTGTGCCAGCGGCTGCCCGACGGGGTCATCCGGCCCCTGGGCCTGCCCGACTGGCGCTGGGACGTGTTCTATGTGGAGATCATCCGCTCCATCCTCAACGGCAGCTGGGACAACGCCGACACCGGCAAGGCCATCAACTACTGGTGGGGCATGAAGAGCGGCGCCGTCAGCATCCGTTACAGCGACGGGCTGCCCGGCGGCTCCCTGCAGCTGCTGGGCCTGATGGAAACCCAGCTGCACAGCGGCCTGCTGACCATCTTCCCCACCAAGGTCTATGCCCAGGACCATCAGATGCACTCGCCCCAGAAGGTGGTCTACACCCCCAAGGAGCTGATGCTGATGGATTGGCTGGACGCCTGCGTGGAGGGCGAGCTGCCCGGCTACGACCAGCTGGACGTCAAGACCCGCGCCCTGGCCGACATCTGCGGCCTGGACGTCATCAAGGGCCAGCCCGAAGCGCTGGCCGCCCCCAAGGCAAAGCAGTGACCCCCGCTGCGGCAAAACGGCAAATGGTAAAAAGGTAAAAGGAAATTCAAACAGAACGGAGCATGAGGGAACGTGAAGATACTCGCAATTTCGGATGTAGCCTCAAAGGCGCTGTGGTCATCCCAATGCCGGGAGCGGCTGGATGGCGTAGACCTGATCTTGTCCTGCGGGGACCTGCCCCGCGCCTACCTGGAATATCTGACCAACTTCACCGCCGCGCCCATCCTCTACGTCCACGGCAACCACGACAACGATTACGCCCAGCATGAGCCGGGCGGCTGCATCTGCGTGGACGACGGGGTCTACAACTGGAAGGGCCTGCGGGTCATGGGCCTGGGCGGCTCGATCCGCTACAACCGCGAGAGCCCCTACCAGTACACCGAGCGCGCCATGCGCCGGCGCATCGCACGGCTGCGGCCCAAGGTGCGCCGGATGGGGGGCATCGACGTGCTGCTGACCCACGCCCCCGCCCGGGGCCTGAACGACGGCGACGATCTGCCCCACCAGGGTTTTGCCTGCTTCAACAACCTGTTGGATGAGCTGAAGCCCAGGTGGTTCGTCCATGGGCACATCCATTTGTACTACAACTACAAGCTTCCCCGGGTGTGCCAGCGGGGCGAGACCACCGTCATCAACGCCACCGAGCGCTATCTCTTTGAGGTGCCCGACCCCGAGCCTCTGGATACACGGAAAGTGTTCTTCTTCCGCTCCGTTATTGCGTCCATCTCCAAATAACGACCCGCCTTGGGACCCCCGCGGCTTTGGCTGCGGGGGTTTTCGTGTGCCGAAAAACAGGCCCCGCCCGGACACATCGCATCCGGACAGGGCCTGTTTGGATGAGGTTTTACGCCAGGCTGACATCGTGGCGGGTCGGCTCTCCCCTGGCAAAGGCGGCGGCGCTCTCAAAAACGCCCCGCACCATGCTCTCCACATCCTCGTCGGTGTAGAAAGCGGTGTGGCAGGTCAGGAGCACGTTGGGGAAACTGCGCAGCAAAGCCAGCTCGGTGTTGGGGATGGGATCTCCCGAGCGGTCATAGTAGTACAGGCCGTTCTCGTTTTCCAGCACATCCAGGGCGGCGGCCCCCACCTTGCCCTGCTCCAAAGCAGCGATGAGAGCGTCGCTGTCGATCAGGCTGCCCCGGGCGGTGTTGACGATCACCACCCCGTCCTTCATCCTGGCCAGGGCGTTGGCGTCGATCAGGTGATGGTTGCCGGCGTTGGCGTTGGTGTGGAGGGTGATGACGTCGCACTGGGCAAACAGGGTGTCCAGGTCCACATACTCGGCGTATCTGGCCCCCTCCTCGCTGGGGTAGAGGTCATAGGCCAGCAGGCGGCACCCGAAGCCGGACAGGTGCTGCAGCACCGTGCGGCCAATGTGCCCGGTGCCGATGACGCCCACCGTGCAGCCCGACAGATCCCGGCCGATCTTGCCTTTCAGGCCGTAGTCCTGCACCTCTCCCCGCTTGAGGATGTGCCCCACCCGCCGCAGGCTCATCAGCATCAGCATGATGGCAAAGTTGGCCACGCCCCGGGGCGGGTAGTCCACGTTGGATACCTTCATCCCCAGCTGGCGGGCCATCTCCCGGTCCACGTGCTCGTAGCCGATCGAGCGGCAGCAGATGTACTTGACCCCCAGCTGGTGGAACCGCTCCACCATGGCCGCGCCCATGTCGCAGGGTGTCATGGATACGGCGTCGCAGCCTGCGGCCAGGGCGGCGTTCTCATAGGTAGGATAATCCTCGCAGCCGTCAAATGCGATGCCGGTCTCGGCGCTGAGCTTTTGGGCGCAGGCCAGCTCGTCAAAAGGGCGGAGGGCATAAAAGAAGATCTTCATGGTGATCCACCTTCCTCATTGCAATGTTTGGGATACGGCTGCCTTTATGATAGCACGTTTTGGCCCCGGCGCGGCAGGCTTTTGGGGTGAATCTTTCTCACCTGCAAGGTGAATTCGGACGATATCCGCCGGCTCTTGTAAATGGAGGCAAAATAGAGTATCCTAAAAGGCAGAGAATTTCACCCCCAGGAAAGGAGCCTTGTCATGCGCGCTTACGAACGCCTGCTGCAATACGCGAAAGTTTACACCACCTCCGACCCCGAGTCGGGCACCCATCCTTCCACCGGCCGCCAGTTCGATCTGGCCCGGCTGCTGGTGGAGGAGATGAAGGGCATGGGGATCGAGGACGCCGCCGTGGACGAGCACTGCTACGTCTATGGCACCATCCCCGCCACCCCCGGCTGTGAAGGCCGGCCGGCCCTGGGCCTCATCGCCCATATGGACACCGCCCCCGACGCCAGCGGCGAGAACGTCCGCCCCATCCTCCATCAGAACTACGACGGCAAGGATGTCACCCTGCCCGGCACCGGCGCCGTCATGAAAGTGGAAGCTTTCCCCTTCCTGGCCTCCATGAAGGGCGAGACCCTCATCACCACCGACGGCACCACCCTGTTGGGCGCGGATGACAAGGCCGGCATCGCCGAGATCCTCACCGCCGCCGAGGCCGTCATCACCCAGGGCCTGCCCCACGGCAAACTGTGCATCGCCTTCACCCCCGACGAGGAGATCGGCGAGGGGGCCAGCCTGTTCGACCTGGAGCGGTTCGGAGCCGACTTTGCCTACACGGTGGACGGCGGCGACGTGGGCGGCATCGAGTACGAGAACTTCAACGCCGCTTCGGCCACCGTCACCGTCCGGGGCCTGTCGGTTCACACCGGCAGCGCCAAGGATACCATGATCAATGCTTCCAATGTGGCCATGGAGTTCCATCTGGCCCTGCCCATGATGGCCCGCCCCGAGACCACCGAGGGCCGCCAGGGCTTCTACCACCTGTGCCAGATGTACGGGGACGTGAACCAGGCCAAGCTCGGCTATATCCTGCGGGATCACGACGCCGCCCGTCTGGAGTACAAAAAGGATGAGCTGCTCCAGATCGCCGCATGGCTGAACGGCCGTTACGGCCCCGGCACCGTCACGGTGGAGCTCAAGGACGGCTACCGCAATATGCTGGAAAAGATCAAGCCCCATTTCCATCTGGTGGAGACGGCCCGCACCGCCATCCACATGGCCGGGCTGGAGCCGGAGGAGATCCCTGTGCGGGGCGGCACCGACGGAGCCGTCCTGAGCTGGAAGGGCCTGCCCTGCCCCAACCTGGGCACCGGCGGCTTTAACTTCCACGGCGTGCTGGAGTGCACCACCGTCGAGCGGATGGACAAGGCCACCGAAGTGGTGCTGAACATCATCGGCCTGTACGCCCAGGAACGCTGAGCACTTTGCGGCCCACTCTGTGAAAAATCATACTTTGTCTCTTTTCCCGCCCTCAACCGGTTTTAAAACTTGTCAGAATATGGTATACTGTCCTCAAACGTTTTAGGTGCGGGGCCTGCCGGGGCCCGGCGCCGTCCGCCGCCCTGCGGCGGGAAAAGGGAGGCATTGCGATGAAAGAACCTACCCCTGACACTTCGGGGCGCCTGGGCGGCACCATCATCAGCGACCGGGTGGTCGCCCAGCTGCTGGAAGAACTGCGCACCGGCCGGTACGCCGGCGCCGACCGGCTGCCTGCCGAGCTGGATCTGGCCGCCCAGATGGGGGTGAGCCGGACCGTCATCCGGGACGCCCTCAATACCATGGAGCGCTCGGGCTATGTAGAGCGGGTGCGGGGCATCGGCACGGTGGTCAACCGGGCCGTGCTGTCCCTGCGCAGCCGCCTGGACCAGAAACTGGAATACTATCCCCTGATCCGCTCCTTTGGCAGCTATCCCCATGCAGACGGCATCCAGGTGCAGCCCCAGCGCGCCAGCGAGGAAGTGGCCCGCAGCCTGGGGCTGGAGCCGGGCGCCGAGGTAATCTGCATCCGCAAGCGGGTGCTGGCCGATTCCACCCCGGTGATCTACTCGGTCAACTATCTGCCCCGGGCGCTGCTGGGCGGCCTGGATTACACCCGGCTGGATCTGAGCGGCTCCATTTTTGAGGTGCTGGACCACATCTGCGGCCAGCAGGTCTCCTCCACGGTGGCCCACATCAAGGCCAGCTGCGGGGATGAGACCATCCGCTCGGCCATGCGCCTGGCCCCCGGGGAGGCCATGCTGCTGCTGGACGAGGTGTGTTATACCCGGCTGTGCAGGCCCGTGCTGCGGGCGCTGAGCTACTACACCAACTTTTTTGATTTTTCCATCCTGCGCAAGCTACTGTAAGGAGGCAACTGCCCATGCGCCATCTGATCGACCCGCTTGACTTTACCCGGGAGGAGACCGACGCCCTGCTGGACCTGGCCTGCCGCATCCGCGAGGACCCTGCGGCCTACCAGGACGTGGCCGCCCGCAAAAAGCTGGCCACCCTGTTTTACGAGCCTTCCACCCGCACCCGGCTGTCCTTTGAGGCCGCCATGCTCAATCTGGGCGGGCGCGTGCTGGGCTTCCCCAGTGAGAACGTATCCAGCGCCACCAAGGGCGAGAGCGTGGCTGACACCATCCGGGTGGTGTCCTGCTATGCGGATATCGCGGCCATGCGCCATCCCAAAGAGGGCGCGCCTTTGCGGGCCAGCCGCTACTCCCGCATCCCGGTGATCAATGCCGGCGACGGCGGCCACCAGCACCCCACCCAGACCCTGACCGACCTGATGACCATTCGCAGCCGCAAGGGGACCCTGAGCGGGCTGACCATCGGCCTGTGCGGCGATCTGAAGTTCGGCCGGACCGTCCACTCCCTCATCAAGACCATGGTGCGGTACGAAGGGGTGCGCTTTGTGCTGATCAGTCCCCAGGAGCTGCGGGTGCCCGACTACATCATCACCGATGTGCTGGAGGGCAGCGATATCCCCTATGCCGAGACCCGCAGCCTGGAGGAATCCATGCCCGGGCTGGACATCCTGTATATGACCCGGGTGCAGAAAGAACGCTTTTTCAACGAGGAGGATTACATCCGGCTGAAAAACAGCTACATCCTCACCAAGGAGAAGATGGCCCTGGCCAAGCCCGACATGGCCGTGCTGCATCCCCTGCCCCGTGTGAACGAGATCGCCCTGGATGTGGACGATGACCCCCGGGCCGCCTACTTTGAGCAGGTGCAGAACGGCGTCTACGTCCGCATGGCCCTCATCATGACGCTGCTGGGCCTGCCCGACCCCAAAGCCCAAAAGGAGGGTGTATGAATATGCTGAACATCGACGAGATCCAGAACGGCATCGTCATCGACCACATCAAGGCAGGCACCGCCGTGGGCCTGATGGACCTGCTGGGCATCAAGGGGAACCGCACTGCCAGCGTGGCGCTGATCCAGAACGCCCGCAGCCACAAGGCTCCTTCGGGCCGCAAAGACATCATCAAGGTGGAGGGGGACGCTTCCTGGCTCAACCTGGACGTGCTGGCCTACCTCGACCCCAACATCACCGTCACCACCATTCAGGACGGCAAGGCCGTCAAAAAGGAAAAGCCCCATCCGCCCCGCCGGCTGGTGAACATCGTCTGCTGCCGCAACCCCCGCTGCATCTCCACCATCGAGGAGGAGTGCGACCAGATCTTTGAGCTGGGCGCCGGCGGCAAGTACCGCTGCATCTACTGTGAGCAGGAATTGCAGGTCAAATAATCCAGACAAAACCCCCGCTGTCCCGCAACGGACCGTGGGGGTCTGTTTGTTGTCATCCTTTCCCGCAGATCAGCTCCCGGATGGCCTTCATGGCGGTGGAGCGGGGGCGGGCGGTGTCCTCCACCAGTGTGATGGCCCGCTCGGGGACAGGCTGGTCCAGCGGGATGCAGAACAGCTCGCCCCGGGCGATGCGGGGCGCCACCAGCTGCTCGGGGTAAAAGCCCACCCCCAGCCCATGCTCCACCACCGGCAGGATCTGGTCCATGGTCGCCACCTCGATATCCACCCGGAAGGACAGCCCGTTGGAGGTGAAGAACTGCTGGTAAAAATCGTAGGTACTGCTGTCCTGGCCGATGCACGCCAGGGGATACCGGGCCAGCTGGCTCAGGCTGCACCGCCGGGTGGCCAGGTCGCTGAACGCCGGCCCGCACACCGCCACCTCCCGGAAGCGCACCAGCTCGGTCTGGCGCAGGCCGCGGGCGGTCAGCAGGGGGGCGGTGATCACCGCAAAATCGCTCTGGCCCTGCTTCAGCCGCTCGATGGCCTGGGGGGTGGTCTCATTGGTGATCCGCAGATGCACCCCGGGGTAGCGGGTGCGGAACACCGACAGCTTGTCCAGCAGGATCATATGCAGGGCCGCCTCGCTGGCACTGATGGACAAAGAGCCGCTCTCCAGGCTGCCGTCCTGGCGCAGCTCCTCCTCCCCCAGACGGATCTCCTCCATGGCCGCCGCCACCCGCCGGTACAGCCGCTGGCCCTCGGGCGTCAGGGTGATGCCCTTGTTGGAGCGGTGGAACAGCTTGCAGCCCAGCTCCTGCTCCAGGTTCTTCATGCAGCGGGTGATGTTGGGCTGATTGTTCTTCAGCACCTCCGCTGCCCGGGTAAAACTGCGGCATTGGGCTACCGCATAGAAGATCCGGTAATAATCATAGTTGATGGTCATAGAAACTTTTCCTTTATCTCAGGATTTATGCGCGCTTTGCCATACAAAAAATATATTGCTAGCATATTAACAAGATATTTTACAATTCCGACTGTCAATAGTATAATACGCTCGACCCAAAATTGCAATTTGACCATACAGTGTAGAAAGGAGTCTTTCCAAAACCATGAAGCAGAATAAGCGGAAACTTATCCTGTGGCTCGTCCTGATCGTGGTGCTGGCGGCTGCGTGTGTCCTGACCGGCGGGTCCGGTGGGGAAACCGAGACCGTGCAGGAAGTCATGCGGGACGCGGTGCTCCATGAGAGCGGCCAGGTGAGCCTGTTTGGGATAAGGAATGTAAACCCGGGCCTGATCTCGGCCTATGTGGTGACGGCCCTGCTGCTGGTGCTGGCCGCCTGCCTGCGCATCTTTGCGGTGCCCCGCTTCCAGAATGTACCGGGCAGGCTGCAAATGCTGATCGAGCTGTGGGTGGGCACCTTCAGCGGGATGGCGCAGTCCAACAGCCCGCACCACAACAAGGTGCTGGGCCCCTATATCTTTGGCGCGGGCACCTATATCTTTGTCAGCACCCTGTTCGAGATGTTCGGCCTGCAGGCCGTCACCACGGCGGGCCGCTCCATCGCCCTGCCCGCTCCCCTGTCGGATATCAACGGCGCCATCGCCATGGGCGTGCTGTCCTATCTGTTCATCCTGTCGGGCGGCGTGTCGGCTGTGGGCCTGCGCGGCGTGGGCCGCACGCTCAAGGAGTTCTCCCTGCCCATCTCCATGAGCTTCCGTCTGTTCGGCGCTCTGCTGTCCGGCCTGCTGGTGACCGAACTGGTCTACTATTATATCACCCTCAGCTTTGTGCTGCCGGTGATCGTAGGCGTCATGTTCACCCTGCTGCACGCACTGATCCAGAGCTACGTGCTGACCATGCTGGTGGCCCTGTACTACGGCGAGGTGTCCGAGCCCGTCCATCCCAAGCAAGAAAAAAAGAAAGACAAGAAGGCAGTTGCGGCTTGAGGTTTTGCCGCTGATCTAGGAGGTAAATACGATCATGAAGACCCTGAACATCAAAAAAGTCCTTTCCGTCCTGTTGGTCATGCTGGCCATGGTGGTGACCATGGCCGCCCCCGCTTTTGCTGACGAGCCCGCTTCCGCCGAGCCCGCCGCCACCCAGTCCGCCCAGGCTGAGACCGAGGCCGGCGATTCCACCACCGGCAAGGCCATCGCTTCGGCTGTGGCCGTGGGCCTGGCCGCCGCCGGCGGCGCCATCGGCATGGGCCTGCTGGGCGCCAAGGCCACCGAGAGCATCGCACGCCAGCCCGAGGCCGACGGCAAGATCCGCACCACCATGATGCTGACCCTGGTCTTTATCGAGACCGCCATCATCTATGCCCTGCTGGTGGACATCCTGATCATCTTCGTTCTGTAAGGCGGGAGGTGTCATTATGAGTGGTCTCCCTCTTAACATCGATATCCAGCAGATCCTTCTGCATATGCTCAACTTTGTCATCCTGGCAGGCGGGCTGTATTTCATCCTGTATGCCCCGGTGAAGAAGTTCATGGACCAGCGCGAAGCCCACTACGCCGAGATGGACCAGGCTGCCGCCGACAAGCTGGCCGAGGCCGAAAAGCTGGCCGCCAGCCACCAGGCCCAGCTGGACAAGGTGGAGGACGAGCTGCGGGAGCGCCGCGCCGAAAGCCAGAAGATCGCCCAGGCCGCCGCCCAGCAGCAGCTGGACCGCGCCCAGCAGCAGGCCGACCAGATCATCGCCGGCGCCCGCAAGAGCGCCGAGAGCATCCGCGCCAAGGCCGTGGCTGACAGCCAGAAAGAGCTGAAGGAGCTGGCCATGGCCGCCGCCGAAAAGCTGGCGCTGGGCTCCAGCCGGGACGCCTTTGACGAATTTTTGAACCTGGCAGAGGAAGGGAAACGCAATGAGCAACATGAAAAAGCCTGATGAAGCCACTGCCGCCCTCCTTTACAGCGCCGACGCGCCCAGCGAGGCGCAGCGCCAGCGGTTTGCGGACTTTCTGGCCCGCACCTACCCCGACCGCCCCCTGACGCTGGAGTGGAAGCGGGATATGCGCCTGAAGGGCGGTTTCCGCCTGGAGGTGGGCTCCGATATCTACGACTGGAGCCTCAAGGGCCGCATGGCCCAGCTGCGCAGCCGCATCGATGCGCTGGACGAGCGGCAGGAGGACATCCTGCCCCTGATGCGCCAGACCATCGAGGACTGGCGGCCCAACGTCAAACCCGAGGAGATCGGCACCGTGCTGACGGTGGGGGATGAGATCGCCACCATCAGCGGCCTGGAGGACGCCGTCTACGGCGAAGTGCTGCTGTTTGCCAACGGCATCCGGGGCATGGTACAGGAACTGCGCCCCCACGAGCTGTGCTGCGTGCTGTTCGGCGACAGCAGCGACATCGAGGCCGGCGACCCCGTCATCCGCACCGGCAAGGTGGCCGGCGTCCCGGTGGGCGAAGGCTTCCTGGGCCGGGTGGTGGATGCCCTGGGCAGCCCCATCGACGGCGGCGACCCCATCCAGGCCGACGCCTTCTACCCCGTGGAGCGGCCCGCTCCCGGCATCATCGACCGCCAGCCGGTCAACCAGCCCATGGAGACCGGCCTGCTGGCCATCGACGCTTTGTTCCCCATCGGCCGGGGCCAGCGTGAGCTGATCATCGGCGACCGCCAGACCGGCAAGACTGCCGTGGCCCTGGACACCATCCTGAACCAGAAGGGCAAAAACGTCGTCTGCATCTATGTGGCCATCGGTCAGAAGGCAAGCTCGGTGGCCCTGCTGGCCGAGAACCTGCGCAAGCGGGGCGCCATGGACTACTGCATCATCGTCAGCGCCTCGGCCAGCGACTCGGCTTCCCTGCAATATATCGCCCCCTACGCGGGGTGCAGCCTGGGCGAATACTTCATGCATCAGGGCCGGGACGTGCTGATCGTCTACGACGATCTGTCCAAGCACGCCATCGCTTACCGCGCCCTGTCCCTGCTGCTGGAGCGCAGCCCCGGCCGTGAAGCCTATCCCGGCGACGTGTTCTATCTGCACAGCCGCCTGCTGGAGCGGTCGGCCCACCTGTCCGACGAGAAGGGCGGCGGCAGCATGACCGCCCTGCCCATCATCGAGACCCAGGCCGGCGACGTGTCGGCCTATATCCCCACCAACGTCATCTCCATCACCGACGGCCAGCTGTTTTTGGAGAGCAGCCTGTTCTTTGCCGGCCAGCGTCCCGCGGTCAACGTGGGCCTGTCGGTGTCCCGTGTGGGCGGCGACGCCCAGACCAAGGCCATGAAAAAGGCCGCCGGCGCCATGCGCCTGGACCTGGCCCAGTACCGCGAGATGGAAGTGTTCACCCAGTTCTCCAGCGATCTGGACGAGACCACCAAGCGCCAGCTGACCTACGGCCAGGGCCTGATGCGCCTGCTGCGCCAAAAGCAGTACCATCCCCTGACCCAGCACGAGCAGGTCATCACCCTGGTGGCGGCCCTGGCCCATGTGCTCCAGGACATCCCCGCCGAGCAGATCAACGCCTGCCAGCAGGAGATGCTGGCCTGGTTCGGCCAGCAGGACCCCGCCCTGTGCCAGCGGATCGACTCCACCGGCCTGCTGAGCGACGACGACCGCCAGCAGATCATCGACCTGGCCCGCACCTTTGTGGCCGGTTATCAGAAGAAGGGGCAGTAAGCCATGGCAAGCACCAAAGAGATCAAAGACCGGATCGAGAGCGTTCGCCAGACCCAGAAGATCACCAACGCCATGTACCTGATCTCCTCCACCAAGCTGCGCCGCGCCCGGGAGGACCTGGCCCATACCCGCCCCTATTTTGAGGCGCTCCGGGCCGAGATCAAGCGGATCTTCCGCACCTCCAGCGACATCCAGAACCGGTACTTCTACCCGCCCCATGAGGACGACATCAAGGGCGGGCCCTATGCCTGCCTGGTCATCACGGCGGACAAGGGCCTGGCCGGCTCCTACAACCAGAACGCCGTCAAGGAGACCATGCATATCCTGGCCGACCACCCGGGCACCAAGCTGTTCGTGGTGGGCGAATACGGGCGGCACTACTTCAACCAGCACCAGATCCCCATCGAGCAGAGTTTTCTCTACACGGCCCAGAACCCCACCCTGCAGCGCGCCCGGGAGATCAGCGCCATCCTGCTGGACGGCTACAACAAGGGCCTGTGGAAAAAGATCTATATCGTCTACACCGATATGGCCAACAGCCTGTCCTCGGCAGCCCAGAGCACCCGCCTGCTGCCTTTCCACCGGGCCCACTTTGCTTCCACCGACGAGGATCACGCCTCGGACAGCTTTGAGTTCATGCCCGATATGGCCACCGTGCTGGACAACATGATCGAAAGCTATATCTCGGGCTTTATTTACAGCGCCCTGATCGACAGCTTCTGCAGTGAGCAGAACGCCCGCATGACCGCCATGGACTCGGCCAACGAGAACGCGCAGCGGCTGCTGGACGAGCTGTCGCTGCAGTACAACCGGGTGCGGCAGTCGGCCATCACCCTGGAGATCACCGAGGTGTCGGCCGGCGCCAAGGCCCAGCGGCATAAGCGCGAAGCGGCCCGCAATGCACGAAAGGATGTGTGACCCACTTGAATACAGGTAAAATCGTACAGGTCTCGGGCCCTGTGGTGGACGTTGCCTTCGGCACGCCGCCCCTGCCCCATATCCGCGAGGCGCTGACCGTCACCGTCGGCGGCAGCCAGCACGTGATGGAAGTCTCGCAGCATTTGAACGACCACACCGTCCGCTGCGTCATGCTGGCCGCCAGCGAGGGCCTGGCCCGCGGCATGGAGGTGCAGGCCCCCGGCCACACCATCCAGGTGCCGGTGGGCGAGGCCGTGCTGGGCCGTATGTTCAACGTGCTGGGCCAGCCCATCGACGGGGGCCAGCCCGTACCGGCCGATGTGCCCGTCAAGAGCATCTACCGCAAGCCCCCTCCCTTTGAGGAGCAGAACCCCGCCGTTGAGATCCTGGAGACCGGCATCAAGGTCATCGACCTGCTGGAGCCCTACGCCAAAGGCGGCAAGATCGGCCTGTTCGGCGGCGCCGGCGTAGGCAAGACGGTGCTGATCCAGGAGCTGATCTACAACATCGCCACCAGCCACAACGGCTATTCCATCTTCACCGGCGTGGGCGAGCGCAGCCGCGAGGGCAACGACCTGTGGCGCGAAATGAACGAGAGCGGCATCGCCGACAAGACCGCCCTGGTCTTTGGCCAGATGAACGAATCCCCCGGCGTCCGTATGCGGGTGGCTTTGTCGGGCCTGACCATGGCCGAGCACTTCCGAGATGAGGAGCACAAGGATGTGCTGCTGTTCATCGACAACATCTTCCGCTTTGTCCAGGCCGGCAGCGAGGTATCCACCCTGATGGGCCGGATGCCCTCCGCCGTGGGCTATCAGCCCACCCTGGCCAACGAAATGGGCGAGCTGCAGGAGCGGATCACCTCCACCAAGGACGGCTCGGTCACCTCGGTGCAGGCCGTCTACGTGCCCGCCGACGACCTGACCGACCCCGCCACCGCCACCACCTTCACCCATCTGGACGCCACCACCGTTCTGAGCCGCAAGATCGTGGAGCAGGGCATCTACCCCGCCGTGGACCCTCTGGAGTCCACCTCCCGCATCCTGGAGCCCGACATCGTGGGCGAGGAGCACTACCGGGTGGCCCGCAAGGTGCAGGAGATCCTGCAAAAGTACCGCGAATTGCAGGACATCATCGCCATCCTGGGCATGGATGAGCTGAGCGAGGAGGACCAGAAGATCGTCAGCCGCGCCCGCAAGGTGCAGCGCTTCCTGTCCCAGCCCACCCATGTGGCCGAAAAGTTCACCGGCATCCCCGGCGTCTACGTTCCCCTGAGCGAGACGGTCAAGGGCTTTGCCGCCATTGTGGACGGCCAGATGGACCAGTACCCCGAGGCTGCCTTCTTCAACGTGGGCACCATCGAGGAAGTGCCCAGAAAAGCCGCCAAGATCGAGGCAGGTGAGCTGTGATGAACACCTTTCATCTGCGTGTGCTGGCCTCGGATGACCTGTTCTTTGAAGGCGAGTGCGACAATCTGGTCGTTCCCTGCCCCGACGGCTCCTTTGGCATCCAGGCCCGGCACGCCAACATGATCTCGGCCGTTTCCCCCGGGGAACTGCGCTACCGCCCTGCCGACGGCGACCAGGCCGGCCAGGAGCAGATCGCCGCCGTTTCCTCGGGCCTGGTCAAGGTGGAGAACAACGACGTGCTGGTGCTGGTGGATACCGCCGAGCACCCCGAGGAGATCGACGCCAACCGGGCCCGCCGAGCCGCCGACGCGGCCAAAGAGGCCCTGCTGCAAAAGCGCAGCATTCAGGAATACAAGGTGGCTCAGTACAACCTGGCCCGCGCCATGAGCCGGCTGCGGGTGCACAGCGACTTTGAGAACCGCCGCTGACTGCTTTTCTTCCCCCGTCCTTTGCAAGGGACGGGGGATTTTTTGCTTTTGCTGCAATCTTTTGCCTGCAAGGACCGTATTCAAGATAGAAAGTTCCCTTGTCGATGATCCAAGAGAGGTGATCCGCATGAGATATGCAAGGTTTTTCGTTCCGGCAGCCTGTCTGGCGCTGGCAGGGGCCATGCTGGCGGGGTGCGCTCCCACCGTCCAGCCCGCCCCTTCTTCCAGCGGCGGCAGCAGCAGCCAGACCCCCGATCCCGCCCCTGCGGCAGACAGCCGCCTGGACGATGGGGTGCTGCGCTTTCTGGGCGCCTTTGAAAATTATGGAGGCGGCACCTTGCTGCAGGGCGATCGGGTGATCTACCGCGCCACCCCCGCCGAGTCCATCAGCCTCTTGTACGATGTGGACACCGGCGCCCAGGCCGGCTGGCTGCTGGCCACCAACGATCCCGACGGCACCCGGCGCACCGAGGTCTATGACACGGAGGGGGATCTGCTGTGGTCCGGGCCGGGGAACTACGCCGCCTCCATCTCCCGGCAGCTGCTGGCCCTCTCTCCCGGCACCCTCTACGACGGCAGCGGCATCGGTTCGGACAGCGGCGGCCCCAAGCTGATCCGCCTGTCGGACGGCGCCGAGCTGCCCCTGCCCGCGGGAACGGTCAGCTGCTATATGGTATACGGTGGCTATACCGTCGTCAATGTACCCGGCAGTGCCCAGGAAGCGGACGGCTACACCCCCACCAACGCCATCCTGCTGGGGCCCGATGGTTCCCAGCTGCAGGTGTTTGAGAACTGCTCGGTCTATGAGCCCGGCTACGAAGGGTCGGACGGGTGGCTCTGCGTCCACCCCTTCGGCCAGAGCAGCATCCACCTCTACCGCCCCGCAGACGGCGCGGTGATCGAGGGCTACCGGAGCTTCTGCGGGGACGGCTATGTCTGCTGCGAGGCGGGGGACGGCCGCTATTACGTCCGCTCGGTGGATGACCCCACCCCTCTGGCCGACTATGGCTCCTCCTGCCTGCTCTATCAGCCCGGGGGCCTCACCCTGCTGGGCTACGACGAGACATCCAACGCGCCTTTGCTGGTCATGCCGGACGGCGTCACCCACCCTTTGCAGGATTTCGGGTCCTATGTCATCGAGGAGGACGGGATGGGCTTTCTGCTGGCCGACGGGACCCTGCTGCTCTACGGCCCCGACGGCAGCCAAACGTCCTTCGCGGTGAAGGCCCAGCCGGGCTCCACCCTGACCCTGGCCTCGCTGGACAGCGGCTATGCCCTGCTGCTGGGCCATGACAGCGACTACAACCTGGTGGAAATGCAGATCTGGAACGAGAACGGCCTGCAGGCGGGTTCCTATGCCCCCAGCGGACTGGGATATGAGTATTCCTCTGTCTATTACCTGGCCACCGGCCCCGACGGCCCCCTTTACGCCGCGCTGCGGCAGGGCATCGGCGGCAGCTGGCTGTACGACGTCCTCGACCACACCGGCCAGCCGGTCCTGAAAGGCCTGGCCAGCGTGGTCAGCGGCAGTGTCGCAAGCCTGCCCGAGGGCTGCTTTATGGCCCGGCGCGGCTTTGAGCAGGGCTTTATGGACGCCGAGGGCCAGTGGCTCTATCATGAAAGCATCTTTGACGCCGTAGGGGACGAAGACCCTGCCGCCTGGTGAACACAAGGAGGTATATGCCATGACCGATCGACCCATCCTTTCCCGACGCAGTTTTCTGGCCGCCCTGGGCCTGACCGGGGCCGCCGCCCTGCTGGCAGGGTGTGGGGGCAGCCCCGTTTCTTCTTCCAGCGAGGCACCCGCCTCCAGCGAAGCGCCCGCCTCCAGTGCGGCTTCCAGCCAGGTGGAGCCCGACCCCTTTTTGACACCGGAGGAGTTCCCCGGGCTGGACGGCAGCACCGCCTGCATCCCCCTGATGGCCCAGATGATGGCCGACACTACCGGCATCGATTTGGCCGAGGCCCAAAGCGCCGTCACGGTCAGCACCACCGCCTATGCCTGGGAGAACCTGGCCGTCTACGACTCCATCTATGTGCAGATGCTGCTGGTCTATGAGGCGCCCGACTATGTCAAAGACGAGATGGAACAGGCCGGCATCCCCCTGGAACAGAAGGCCGTGGGCCGGGACGCCCTGGTCTTTATCGTCAACCAGGATAACCCTGTCCAGGGCCTGACGCTGGACCAGCTGCGGGACATCTACGCGGGCCGCGTCACCAACTGGAAGGAGCTGGGCGGGGCGGACAGCCCCATCGTCGCTTTCCAGCGGGGCGAGGACAGCGGCAGCCAGACCCTGTTCAAAAAGCTGCTGATCGGGGACGGCGAACTGATGGAAGCCCCCACCGAGCTGGCCCCCGCCGCCATGGGCGAACTGGTGGACCGGGTGGCCGAGTACAACAACAGCGCCAACGCCATCGGCTTTTCGGTTTACTATTACATCGACCAGATGTACAGCCAGCCGGGGCTGCGGCTGCTGGCCGTGGAAGGGGTGGAGCCCTCGGCCCAGACCATCGCCGACCAGAGCTACCCTCTGTGCAACGACTTTTATGCGGTCATCCGCGCTTCGGCAGCTGCCGACAGCCCCGAACGCCAGCTGTATGACTGGCTGTCCACCTCGGCGGGGGCGGCCTGCATCCGGAAAGCCGGCTATGTACCGGCCTGAAGCGGCAAGGTACATCCGCCCTTTTGACTCGAGCCGCCAGAGGGCTTTGGAAACATGCCCAAGAAATCCTGCCGGTTTGCCTTGACAATACCCGCCTGTCTATGTTATTCTTAGCAGGCAAGGAAACCCTGCCGCGCTGACGGAAGATGAAGGGCCGCGGCCCTTCTTTGTGGAGCGCAACCACATGCGGGCAGGGCAGATCAAAGCCGACCGTCTGGGCAGCCTTGCGCGGCATGAGCCGCGCAGCGCTGCCTTTTTGTTTTGCCAGCAAAGGAGAATGCAAGATGAAGTCCGACATCGAGATCGCCCAGGAGGCCGTTCTGCGCCCCATCACCCAGATCGCCGCTCAGCTTGGCCTGGAGGAGGACAACGTCATCCCCTACGGCCGCTACAAGGCCAAGATCGACCATCACCTGGCCGAAAAGCCCGGCAAGCAGGGCAAGCTGATCCTGGTCACCGCCATCAGCCCCACACCCGCCGGCGAGGGCAAGACCACCACCAGCGTGGGCCTGGCCGACGCCCTGTGCGCCCTGGGCAAAAAGACCATGCTCTGCCTGCGGGAGCCTTCGCTGGGTCCCGTGTTTGGCATCAAGGGCGGCGCCGCCGGGGGCGGCTATGCCCAGGTGGTGCCCATGGAGGACATCAACCTCCACTTCACCGGGGACATCCACGCCATCGGCACCGCCAACAACCTGCTGGCCGCCATGATCGACAACAGCATCCAACAGGGCAACCCCCTGCACATCGATCCCCGGCGCATCACCTGGAAGCGCTGCATGGACATGAACGACCGCCAGCTGCGGTTCATCGTGGACGGCCTGGGGGGCAAGGCCAACGGCACTCCCCGGGAGGACGGCTTTGACATCACGGTGGCCAGCGAAGTGATGGCCATTTTCTGCCTGGCCTCCAGCCTGCACGACCTGAAAGAGCGCCTGAGCCGGATCGTCTGCGCCTACACCTACGACGGCCAGCCGGTCACCGCGGGGCAGATCGGCGCAGCGGGGGCCATGGCCGCCCTGCTGAAGGACGCCATCGACCCCAACCTGGTGCAGACGCTGGAGCACAACCCCGCCATCATCCACGGCGGGCCCTTCGCCAACATCGCCCACGGCTGCAACAGCGTCATGGCCACCCGGCTCAGCCTGGCCCTGGCCGACTATGTGGTCACCGAGGCGGGTTTTGGCGCCGACCTGGGCGCCGAAAAGTTTCTGGATATCAAGTGCCGGGCTGCGGGCATCGCTCCCTCGGCCTGCGTGCTGGTGGCCACCGTCCGGGCACTCAAGAGCCACGGCGGCGTAGCCAAGGCCCAGCTGAATCAGCCCGACCCCGACGCCGTCCGGGCCGGCCTGGTCAACCTGGGCCGCCACATCGAGAACATGAAGGACAATTTCGGCCTGCCTGTGGTGGTGGCGGTCAACGCCTTCCCCACCGACACCGCCGAGGAGCAGGCCATCGTGGCGGATTACTGCGCCGGCCTGGGCGTCAAATGCGTCCTGAGCGAAGTCTTTGCCAAGGGCGGCGAGGGCGGCAAGGCCCTGGCCCAGGCGGTGCTGGACAGCATGGAGGACCGTCCCATCCACTTCACCTATCCCCTGGAGGCTTCCCTGCGGGATAAGATCGGCGCGGTGGCCTCCAAGATCTACCGTGCCGACGGGGTGGACTACACCCCCGCCGCCGCCAAGACCCTGGATGAGCTGACCGCCATGGGCTATGGCAGCCTGCCCGTCTGCATCGCCAAGACCCAGTACAGCTTCAGCGACAACGCCAACCTCAAGGCCGCTCCCACCGGCTTCCGCCTGAACGTCCGGGAGGTGCGCCTGGCCGCCGGTGCGGGTTTTGTGGTGGTGATCTGCGGCAGCATCATGACCATGCCCGGCCTGCCCAAAGTCCCCGCCGCCGTCAACATCGACGTCACCGACGACGGCAGGATCACCGGCCTGTTCTGAGTTTTTCCTCCTTCTTTACCATAAAAAGGCCCCCGTCCTTTGGGACGGGGGCCTTGCTGTAAGTTAGACGTAGTTTTCCAGCGGATTCCCTCCGGCAGGGGAATTTCGCACAATTTCCTCCTTTTCTCCTCTTGACACCAGCTCCATTGTGATGTATATTACCTTGTATCAAGTTTTTCAAAAACTTATAAAACGCTTACAACAACCTTTCCTGTCCGGCAAATCCGGGAGAGAACCGAAAGGATGATTCCATTATGAGTACCTCTGCCGCCTGTCCCCGCCGCCGCCACCTCCTCTATATCAAGGACCCGGCCAGCGCCATCACCCACTTTATTGCAGCCATCGGCTTTGGGGGCGCCAGTGTGCCCCTGCTCATCAAAGCCTGCCAGACCGGCCGGCCCCTGGCGGTGTTCGCCATGGCGGTCTATGCCGCCAGCCTCATCGCGTTGTATGCGGCCAGCACCGCCTATCACACCGTGGCGCCCGGCAGCGCCCACGAGCCTCTGCTGAAAAAGATCGACCACATGATGATCTTTGTGCTGATCGCAGGCAGCTACACCCCGGTCTGCCTGCTGGCTCTGCCCACCTTTGTGGGCGAGCTGCTGCTGGCCGTCATCTGGGGCTGCACCATTTTGGGGGTATGCTTCATGTTCCTGCTGGTGCACTGCCCCAAGTGGATCTCCTCGGTGCTGTATATCGCCATGGGCTGGGCCTGCATCTTTGCGCTGCCCCAGCTGCTCAGCTGCCTGTCCCCTGCCTGCTTTGGATGGCTGCTGGCCGGCGGCCTGCTTTACACGGCGGGCGGCGTCATCTACGCCTGCAAGCACCCCGGCTTTGAGCGGCGCCACCCCAACTTCGGGATGCACGAGATCTTCCATCTGTTCGTGATGGCGGGCAGCTTGTGCCACTATATCGTCATGTACGTCTATATGCTGGGCTGAACGCCCGCTTCTGCCGCTGCGGCCTCCACAGGCTGCGGCGGCTTTTTGTTTGGTATCCGCTCTTGTATCCCAGCCCGGACCATGGTATTATTAAAATGTACATACAGCGCACCCGCTTTTGTGTCCAGCCCATTTTTCCACAGAAAGGATGTTGCACCATGAAGGAAAATGTTTCCCGCCCGGCGCGCAGCCGCCTGCGTCGCACCGAAGAACGTCTGAAATACATCCTGCGAGAACAGGTCGCCGAGCTTGCCAGCCTGCTGGAGGTGGTCATCTCGGTGCTGGTGCTGCTGGGCCTGCTCATCAGCGCGGTGCCGGTAGCCCGGGAGATGCTGTCCCTGTGGAGCAGCGGCAGCACCGACGCCTTCCAGACCTTCCTGGGACACGCCTTCAACCTGGTCATCGGCATCGAGTTCATCAAAATGCTGTCCAAGCACAGCCCCGGCAGCGCCCTGGAGGTGCTGCTGTACGCCATCGCCCGCAATATGATCCTGGGCCATGGCTCCACCATGGACAACCTGCTGGGCGTATTTTCCATCGGGCTGATCTTCGTGATCCGGAAATTTCTGTTCGTGCCCTCCTTTGGCTCCAGCCGGCCGGGCAGTGAAGTGATCCGCCCTTCCGTTCCCGCCGCACCGGACACCAAGGCCCCGGATGACGCCCCTGTCCCCTGACCATCCCGGCGCCGTTTCAACGCAAAACACCTGCCGATGCTTTTCCACATCGGCAGGTGTTTTTGGCACAAAAAGAAATATGACCGGCTGGATACAACCGGTCATATTGGTGGTTGCGGGGGCTGGATTTGAACCAACGACCTTCGGGTTATGAGCCCGACGAGCTACCGGACTGCTCCACCCCGCGCTATCTTTGATCTGCACCCTTCGGCTTTGTTTGGAAGCCGTATCGCTTGGTGCTCCATTATAATAGCACAGGGCGGGGGAAATGTCAATAGATTTCGGAGAAATTTTTTGGCAGAGTCGCCAGAAGGTCATCTGCGGCGGCGGCGCACGATCACCACCACAGCCACGACAGCCGCCACCAGCAGCACCACAGGCCACAGGCCCGCCAGCAGCACCAGGACTGCGGACGCCCCATGGATGAAGTTCTGCCAGCCTTCGGCAAAGGCTGTGCCCAGCCGCTCCAGGAAGGAACCGCCGGTGGGGGTGTATGTCTCCACCTCCTGCAGGGTGACAGTGACGGTGCAGCTGGCGATCTGGTCGTCGTACCAGTCCAGCTGGCCCTGCCAGCTCTCCAGCTGATACTCCACGTCGGACAGCTGGGCTTCGATGTCCAGCAGATCGGACAGAGTGGCGGCGCTGGCCTGCAGCTCCCGCAGGCGGTCCCGCTGGCCTTCCAGGTTGGCGATCCGGCCGGCCACGTCGGTGTACTGGGCTGTGACATCGTCAGCCCGCTGGTACTTGTTCACCAGGCTGCCGGTCTGGCCCGCCGCCTCCAGAAAGCTCTCGTAGTTGGCTTCGGGCACCCGCAGCGTCATGGACAGGGTGCGGGCTTCGCCGGTGTAGTTGGATTCGCTGCTGCTCTCCATCCAGCCGCCGGCGTCGGCCAGGGCCTGCTCCAGACTGGCGCGGGCCCCTTCGTAGTCTTTGGTCTCCAGGGTCAGGTCTGCGGTGTAGATGATCTTGTCCCCGGCCAGGGCGCTCTCGGTGCCGGCGGCACTGCGGGCCGCAAGGTCACCGTTGGCCATGTCCAGGCCATAAGTAGCCATCTGGGGCGCGCTGGCCAGGGCCGTACTGGACGCCGCGCCGCCAGACCGGAGGCTCATGGTATCGATGCCGCTGCCTGCGGGGCCAAGGGCCTGCAGGCCCACCACGGCCACTGCCGCACAGGCCGCGATCCCGGCGGCCCACCGCTTCCAATGGGGAAAGCGGACCGCCCTGCCTTTGGTCTTTGTGTCTTGGGATACGGGGGTATGGGAAGTGCTCTGGGGCTGGGGTTTGGGCTGCATGGCAAGCAGACGGGCTTTCAGCTCATCCGAAGCGTGCAGCTGGTCTACCTCCATTTTGTATTCAAACCATTTCATCCTCGATCTCCTCCTCCAGCATGGTATGTAGAAGGGCCCGCGCCCGATGCAGCCAGCTCAGCACCGTGTTGGTGGGCGCGCCCAGCATCCGTCCGATCTCCGCCGCCGTGTACCCTTCGTAATAGTGCAGATAAATGGCGTTGCGGTATTGTTCGGGCAGGGCGCGCACCGCCTCCAGCACACTGCCGTCGGCGGCCGCGGGGGCCGGCATGGTCTCATCCAGGGGCACATCCTTCTGGCTGGACGCCCGGGTCAGGTCGTGGCAGCGGTTGATGGCCACTCGCAGCAGCCACGCCTTGAGATGTTCCTCACTGGAAAAGCCGCCGCGATATCTCAGCAGCTTTTCAAAGACGTCCTGGACCACGTCCTCGGCATCGGCGCTGCTGCTGCAATGATGCACCGCAGCGCGATACACCGTATCGCTGTATTTTTCCACCGCAAGGCGGAATACTTCTTCCTGACTGATACGCCACATAGTTGCTCCTTTGCCGGCATTGCAGGCCCTTTCACCTGAGATACGTTTCGCCATTGGCAAAAATTGCATCCGGGCTGCCGGTCTTTTTATCTTAACAGCCATTGGCTGCCTTTTACTTTGATGCAGTCCTATTGTACCATGCCCGGCGCCAAAACAAAAGCCCTATTCCGGCCCGGGCGGCTGAAAAGAACTGGAAGCCCGCACAAAAAAACCCGGCAGGCTATCAAAAAAGTCTCGTCCAGCCGACATGTGCGGATGGACGAGACACATACAGGGAAATTTGGCGCTGAGAGTGTGCGAGGCCGTAAGGCCGAGTGCGCGGTTCAGCGCTAAATTTTGTCCCCAGGGACTGCGAAGCTGAGGCGCGTCCTGCGGACGAAACAGCCGAAGCGGAGCAGGGGCAGCGGTCTGCTTTTTGCAAGCCCGCTGCGACGGGCGCAGCAAAAGCAGGGAACCGCAACCACCAGGGGGAAGGAATTTCTGTCCCGCGGCTGCGGGCAGAAATGGGTTCCCCCTGGAGCGTGGCGCTTTTGCGACACGCTGAACCCGGCAGCAGAGCCTGCCGGGCGCGGATGGGCGGTTTAAAACTGCCGCCGCCAGTTTTCTTCAAAAGCACGCTCAAAGGTGCTCTCCTCTGCGCTGCCGGGCGCCGGGATCTCCACCGTCTGCCCCGTCCAGGAGGACAGGTAGATGGCGTTGGACAGCAGCAGGCTCTTGCGGCCCTCCTCCCAGGGGGCCAGCAGATCCTCAGGGCGGCCGGCCGCCACTGCCCGCGCAAAATCCGCCAGCACCACCCGGTAGGCCTCGGGCTCTTTCTCCATGGGCCGGTCTTCCCAGTGGGCGGCGGGCTTCTCAAAGCCGGTGCCTGGAGCGGTGCGGTATTCCATCTCGGGCTTGTCCAGCCGGGCGATCCTGACCCCGTCGGGCTGGCAGAGGATCAGGCCGTCGTCCAGGGCGATCTCCAGCCGGTTGACCCCCGGGGCTTCCCCGGTGGATGCCACAAAGACGCCGGTGGCCCCGCCCGGCCACTCCAGATAGGCGGTGGCCTCATCCTCCACCGGGATGGGATGGTACTTGCCGTTGTGGCAGAACGCACGGGTGCGGGCGGGCATACCGCAGATCCACTGGAGCATATCCAGGTTGTGGGGGCACTGGTTGAGCAGAGTGCCGCCCCCATCCTTTTCCCAGCTGCCGCGCCAGCCGCTGCCTGCGTAGTAAGCGTTGGAGCGGTACCAGTCGGTCACCGTCCAGCTGACCCGCTTGAGCTTGCCCAGCTCGCCGCTGCGCACCAGCTGGCGGATCATCCGGTAGGTGGGGAACGTGCGCTGCTGGAACACATACCCGCACACCAGCCCTGCGGGGCGGGCCTGCTCCATCCGGCGGGCCGCCGCGCTGGCGATGCCGGCGGGTTTGTCGCAGAGCACGGCCAGCCGCCGCTGCATGGCGTCCACTGCCTGCTGCTCGTGCAGGCGGTGCGGGGTCGCGATGATCACCGCGTCCAGGGCCAGCTCTCCCCGGTCCACCGCCGCAAACAGGGCGTCCGCAGTCGGATAGACCGGCAGCCCCGCCGGCAGCACCAGCCCCCGGGCGGCCAGCATCTCGGGCCGCACCCGGGTGACAGCCGCCAGTTCCATACCGGGCACCTGCCCCGCCGCCAGCAGAGCCGCATACTGGCTGCCCATATTCCCCATGCCGATGACAGCCGTACGGATCGATCCTTTCATGGCAAACGCCTCCTTCTTATGCGGCCGGGCTGGCTGCTTCGCCTTCGGTCTGCACCGCGCCCAGGTTTTCCATCAGCTTGACGGCCAGCTCCTCCGCCTCCCCGGCAGGGACCCAGAGGTCGGGCTGATAGCCGCGCAATTCCTCGTAATAATCCCAGTCCTGGGGCACTTCAAACAATCCGTGCCCCATCGTCACAACACACCCGCTGTTGGGCAGTTGGACATGATAGGCAGCCGACGTCACCTGCGCTCCCCAGGTATTTTCTCCGATGAAAAGGACATTTTCCACATTGTGCGCCATATCCACAAACGTCTCTGCCGCCGACGCAATATTTTTGCTGGTCAGGACGATCAGTACACGGTCGTTTTCGATCCAGCCGTCCTCGGCCCCGCTCCCACCGGAAAAGACATTCATCAAATATTGGTTCCTGTACATGGGACGTTCTGTATCCGTATAGGTATACTGACGCAGCCATGTGTTCCCTACGCTATCCGAGCCGCCCAGATTGGCCCGCAGATCCACGATCCCTACCGGATATCTCGCAACCATGATGGCGCCCGCTGCGATCTCGTCCATAGCGCCATCGTAACAGGAATCGATCGTAAATACCGGGATCTCTCCGTCCTTGTGGTATTCGGTAATGGCATCCCCTTCGATCTGCGTATTGTACCGCTCGAACGGCTCGGCGGTCAGGGTCTGGGCGCTGCCATCGGCATAGTGGATGGTCAAGGTCACGTCGCCGGCCTGGAGCCCGTCCTCTTCGAGCAGGATAGGATAGTAGACGATCTCCCCTTCCGGTGAGATGGAACGTTTGAACAGCTCGTCCAGATCCTCGTACCCATCCACCGACGCCACCCGCTTGCCATCCTCACGGATGTAGCCGTCCTCCATCCGGTAAAAAGCCGACTCGCGGAAAAAGAAAGGGACTTTCCACGGGTTTGGTCTCTGGCCGTTGACCGCAAAATGCCCATCCTCAAAAAATCGCAGCCCTTCCAGCAGAAGGTCTTGCACTTCGGCGGCGGTCCAGCTCTCTTTTTCCTCCAGCCGGGCCTGCAGTTCCGCCTTATGCCGGCCGAATGTCTCGTCCCCGCCGAAAAAATCGTAAGGGCCGTACAGGGTACGGAACGCGTCGAACAGGTATTCCATATCCTCCGCGGCCTGGGCGGCAGTCACCACGGCGTCCGGGTCAAAGGCCGTCTGCTCGCCGCCGGTAAAGTAGTCCACCGTTTCCTCATCCGGCGCCGGACGTGTCCTATATTGGCTCGCATCCACCTGCGGCTTGGTCACCGCCTGATGGGCGGCGTTGGTCTCGGCCAGCAGCTCGTCCATGGTGGGCTGGGGCGGCAGATCCGGGGCCGAAGCGCAGCCCGCCAGCAGGCAGGCCGCCAGGACCAGGGCACAGCTTTTTATGAATCCGTTCACATTGCATTCCTCCTTTTTGACGTAGGTGCCGGCAAGAAACCGGTACGATCCCAGTATAGCACGGCGGCTGGCCCACTGACAAGCGAGATGCAGTGAACAGGCGGTTTTGCCTTCAAACCGACAAGGCTTTCCTGTTATAGGAAAAGGCCCCGCAACCCGATCGTTGCGAGGCCTTCTCTGGAGCTAGTGACAGGAGTTGAACCTGCAACCCACTGATTACAAATCAGTTGCGCTGCCATTGCGCCACACTAGCAGAAGCTATTACCCAGATAGTATACCACTTCGGCGGCGTTTTGGCAAGAAGAATTTATCGGCCTGCCCGCAGGGCGGCGTCCACGGCTGCAAAATCCTCCAGCGTCAGCTGTTCGGGGCGCACCCGCGGGTCCAGCCCGGCATCCTGGAGCGCCTGGGCCACCTGCTGGCGGGACAGGCCCAGCCCTGCCGCAATGGCATTGGCGGCAGTCTTGCGGCGCTGGCCAAAGGCGGCCCGCACCAGGGCAAAGTAAGCGCCCTCATCCGGCACCTGCACCGCAGGGGTGGGGCGGATATCCAGCCGGACCACCGCGCTGGTGACCTTGGGCGCCGGGTAAAAGCTGCCCGCCTGCACCGTGAACATCACCCGGGGCTGGGCAAAATACCGCACAGCGCAGCTGACGGCGCCGCTGGCCCGGGTGCCGGGCTGGGCGGCCAGGCGCTCGGCGGCTTCCTTCTGCACCATGACGGTGATGTTTTCCACCGGCAGTTTTTCCTCCAGCAGCTTCATGATGATGGGACTGGTGATGTAATAGGGCAGGTTGGCGCACACCACCACCGGCATCCCCTCAAATTCCCGGGCCATCAAAGCGCGCAGGTCCGTCTTGAGGACGTCCTGCAGCACCACCTGCACGTTGTCCAGGCCGGCCAGGGTCTCCTGCAATACCGGAGGCAGGCGTTTGTCCACCTCCACCGCCACCACCTTGCCCGCCCGGCTGGCGATCTCCCTGGTCAAAACGCCGATGCCGGGGCCGATCTCCAGCACCCCGTAGCGGCGGTCGATGCCTGCGGCGTCCACGATCTTGGGGGGGACCCCCGGGTTGACGATGAAGTTCTGTCCAAAGCCCTTGGAGAGGGCAAAGTCGTATTTTTCGCACAGGGTGCGGATGGTGCCAAGGTCGGTCAGCTCCATATACAAATCCTTTCTGTTGGCTGCAAAAAGACCTCCGGCAGGGCCGGGGGTCTTGGGGTGTCACATACGGACTCGGGACCGGGTCAGCCGGCCTCACTGGAAGCAGCCTCGCTGCTGGCGGCTTCACCGGAGGCAGCTTCGCTGGAGGCGGCTTCACTGCTGGCAGTTTCACTGGAAGCGGTCTCGCTGCTGGCAGCCTCACTGCCGGCGGCCCCGCTGGAGGCGGCATTCACGCCGCCCACGGTGGCGCTGCCGCTCATGGTCTGAGCCGTATTTACTGCGCGGAGGATCTGCGGGTCGGTTTCCAAAGTGTAATCGTAGTAAGCGGCCTGCTCGTCGCTGGTCAGGTCACGCTCCACGTCCACCGTCAGACCCACGCTGTCAAAAGTCTCGCCGCTGGAGGGGATCAGCTGGGCCACCGTGACCACCACGGCGCTGCCATCGCTCAGGCGCTGGGGGCTGCTCTGGATGGTGCCCTTGCCAAAGGTGGTCGTGCCCACCAGCCGGGCGCCGCTCATATCCCGCAGGCAGCTGGCAAACAGTTCGGCCGCGCTGGCGGTATTGCCGTTGACCAGGCAGACCATGGGCAGATCCACCACACTGTCCCCGTTGCTGCTGCCAAGGGCTTCCCGGGTGCCGTCCCGGCTTTCCGCCCAGGCCATCACCCCTTCGGGGCACACCAGGTCGATGCAGTTCAAAGCCACGTCCAGCAGACCGCCGGCGTTGTCGCGCAGATCGAACAGCAGGCTGGCTGCGCCTGCGTTGCGCAGGGTGCGGATGGCGTAATCCAGCTCGCTGAGGGTGGTGGCGTCAAACTGGCGGATCTTGATATAGCCCACGTCCCCCGCCGTCAGCTGGTAGTCGATGGTGGTGGTGATGTAGCTGGAACGGGTCAGATCCACCGTCTGCTCCGCCGACTCGCTGTTGAGCCAGACCAGGTTGACGGTGGTGCCCGCCTCGCCCCGCAGCCGGGCCTGGATGGCGTCGGCGCTGCTCATGGTGCGCACGTCGGCGCCGTCGATGGTGGTGATGTAGTTGCCCTTCTCCACCCCGGCCTCCTGGGCAGGGCTGCCGTCATAGACCTTCAGCACCTTGGCATAGCCGGTCTGGTCCTGGGCCACCTCGACGCCAATGCCCATCAGGACGCCGTTCTGGATATCCAGCAGCTCGGCATAGGCCTCGGCGGTATAGTAGCGGGCATACCGGTCCCCGGTGCCCAGCAGGTAGCCCGACGAAATAGTGTCGTACAGCCGGGTCTCGTCGATGGTGTAGTAGTCGTTGCTGCGGACATAGCGGTCCAGCTCGGAGATCTTGTTGTACATGCTCTCCTTTTCCTTGACGCTGCTGACGGTGCTGTCAAACAGCCGCATGGCCAGCAGCATGGTGACCGAGAATGTCACGGTCATCGCCAGGATCACAATGGTCAGCATCATCCCGACCGATATCTTTTTGTTCATCGGTGCCTCCTATCAGCCCAGCAGCATCAGCAGGGTGCTGCCCAGCAGGGACAAAGCCAGCAGGACTGCTAGCACGATGCAGGCTGCGCGCTGAAAACGCTTGTGCTTATCGGTTCTCATGGATTCTTTCCGCCTCTCTCTATTTGCTGTTCAAAATTCAGATGGGGACATAGCTGCGGGGGTTGACGCGGCCGGCGTTGGTCTTGCCCTGCCACACCTCCAGGTGGAGGTGGTTGCCGGTGGAGTTGCCGGTGGAGCCTACATACCCGATCACATCGCCCTGGTTGACATAGGTGCCCTGTTTTGCGGCGATGCGGCTCATATGGCCGTACAGGGTGGAGTAGGCCTTGCCGTCCCCCATGGTACCGTGGTAGATCACCACATAGTTTCCGTAGCCGCCGGTGCTCCAGCCGGCCACCGATACATAGCCGCTGGCGGCCGCATAGATGGGCGTGCCGCCCGGCGCCGCAAAGTCGATGCCGCCGTGCAGCTTGTACACCCCGGTGACGGGGTTGGTGCGGTAGCCGTACTCCGAGGAGATGCGGCTGTAACTGCGCAGCGGGCAGATAAAGCCGGTGAAGCTCAGTTCGCTCTGCTTGGACGCTGCCGCGGAGATGATGGCCTGGATCTGTCCCTGGACGGCCTCGTAGTCCATCTCATCCGACTCGATGGCCTCCTGGGCAGCCTTTTGGGCGGCCTCCGCCTCCTCCTGGGTCAGCTGCGCCTGGGAGATGCTGGCGGTCAGCTCGCTCTGCTTGGCCTTCATCTGGTAGTTTTTGGCGTCCAGATTGGCCTTCTGGGTCTCCAGGGAAGCCTTTTCGCTGGCCAGCTGCTGGTAATCGTTTTCCAGTTCCTGTTTGGCGGCTTCCAGCTCGTCCAGCATCTGGGTCTCCTTGACCGAGATATCCTGCATCATCTCATTGAAGGTGAGCAGCTGGTACAGGTCGGTGACCGCCGACAGCATCGCCACGCTGCCGCCTTCCCGCAGTTCCTGCATGGCGCCCATAAAGGTCTTGAAGTCGTCCCACTGGTTTTCGATGTCCAGTTCTTTCTGGTCGATCTCGGCCTGCTTGGCCGTGATCTGCTGCTGCTTCTGACCGATGGCGTTCTGCACCTGGGCGATCTCCCCGGCCAGCACAGAGATCTGGCTCTGGATCACCTGGACCTGCTGGCGCAGATCCTCCTCCAGCGCAGCGGCGGCGTTCTCCCGTTTTTTGGCGTTGGCCAGCTCCTGCCGGTGCTGGGCCATGCTGGACTGGATCTCCTCCAGCTGCTTTTGCAGGTCAGAGACACTGGCAGCCGACACCGCCGGCGGTACGCTGCCGATGGCGGCCATCAGGCACAGCGATGCGGTCAGCAGGCTGACCGTTCGACGCAGCCGTGCGCCCAGCCGGGACTTCTTGGCGTGTTTTGCCCTCTTCACCGAAAGACCCCCTTTGTTCAAGCGTTTTGGATCACACGTTCAGATGCTTGCGGATGGAGAACAGGCTGCCCAGGCCGCCCACCAGGCCGCCGCCCAGCAGGCTGCTGCTGAGCACAGTGGACCACACAGCGTCCAGGGGCACCAGCGAGGTCCCCACCAGCACATCCCATACGCCGCTCAGCCCGTCGGCCGCCCCTACCAGGTAGGCATACAGGGCCAGGACACCGCCCGAGGAGATGGCGCCCGCGATCAGGCCCATCGCCAGGCCCTCCACCAGGAAAGGCAGGGTCACCAGCCAGTTGGTGGCGCCCACATACTTCATGATCTCGATCTCGCGGCGGCGGGCAAAGACGCTCAGGCGTATGGTACTGCCCACCGTGATGACGCTGACCACCATCAGAACCAGCACAAAGGCGCGGCCCATCCGGGTGACGCCCTGCTGGATCTCCACAAAGATGCTGCCCATCTCCACCGGGGCCGTCACCTTGACCACCCCGGGGATCTTTTCCATCTGGCTGCTGATGCTGCTCAGCTGCCCCAGGTCCGAAACGGTGACCCGGTAGTTCGCTTTAAAGGGATTGTCGTTTTCAAATTCGTCCCACAGGGAGGCATACTCCTCCATGTAGCTCTCATAGGTGTCCAGCACATCCTGCTTGGACATATAGCTGACGTTGCTCACCCCGTTGATGGCAGAGATCTGCTGGCCCACCGCCTGGGCGGTGGCGTCGTCGCAGGCGGGGTCCAGAAAGACCACCGTCTCGTTCTGCCGGCCCAGATAGCCGATCATGCTGTCCACATTGACCTCTACCAGACTGGCCAGGGTATTCAGGCTCATACAGACCGCCAGGGACGCCACGCACGCAATGGTCATGGCCCAGTGGGTGCCCAGGTTGCGCAGGCCGCGCCCGGTCAGGAAACCAAAGGTCGAAAGTTTCATACCAGCACCCCCTCTTGGACGGCGGGCACATCCGAAACGATCCTGCCATGGTTCAGCGTGACCACCCGCTGATGGAACCGGTGCACCAGCTCATGCTCGTGGGTGACCACCAGCACCGTGATGTTGCCCTCGCGGCTGACCCGCTCCAGCAGCTCCATCATCTCCAGGCTCAGCTCGGGGTCGATGTTGCCGGTGGGCTCATCCGCAATGACCAGCTTGGGTGCGTGTACCAGTGCCCGGGCCACCGCCACCCGCTGCTGCTCGCCGCCCGACAGGTAGTCGGGGTAGCTGTTGGCCTTGTCCTCCAGGTGGACCAGCTCCAGCATATAGGGCACCCGCTGTTCGATCTCCTTTTTGGAGATGTTGGTCACGTGCATGGCAAAGGCCACGTTCTCATACACCGTCATGCTGGGGATCAGCCGGAAGTCCTGAAAGATGATCCCCATCTGGCGGCGGATAAAGGGGATCTTGTGCCGGCGCAAAGCCGCCACGTCGTTGCCGTTGACAAAGACCTTGCCCTCGGTGGGGACAATCTCCCGCAAGATCAGCTTGAGCAGGGTGGATTTGCCCGCGCCCGAGTGCCCCAGCAGAAAGACGAACTCACCGGGGTCCGCCTGGAAGTCGATGTCCTCCAGAGCCAGCCGGCCGCCCTTTTTATATTCCATGGATACGTGTTCAAATTTTACCATCGGTACATCTGGCATGTCTGTACGTCTCCGTTATGTATAAATTTCCGCGTTTTATGCCCGCAGGCAAAGGAAAGACCGGCCGCGCGGTGGCACGCTGGCCGGTCCGCACCGACGCGCGGAGCGCCGGGGTGCTTGCATCAATATTTGGCGGGGTTGTTGGACAGGTACTTTTTGACCATCAGCGCCACCTTGAACACGATGGCGTCGTCGAATTCCCGCAGGTCCAGCCCGGTGAGCTTTTTGATCTTCTCCAGCCGGTAGACCAGGGTATTGCGGTGCACGAACAGGCCGCGGCTGGTCTCGGACACATTCAGGTTGTTTTCAAAGAAGCGCTGGATGGTGAACAGGGTCTCCTGGTCCAGGCTCTCGATGCTGCCCTGCTTGAACACCTCTTTGAGGAACATCTCGCAGACGGTGGTGGGCAGCTGATAGATCAGGCGGGCGATGCCAAGGTTGTCGTAGCGGATGATCTGCTTTTCGGTGTCGAACACCTTGCTGACCTCCATGGCGATCTGGGCTTCCTTGAAGCTGGTGGCCAGGTCCTTGACATTGGAGATGGGGGTGCCGATGCCCACCACTGCCTTGATATAGTGTTCCCCGGACAGGGTGTCCACGATGCTGGCGGCCAGCTTTTCCATATCCACGCGGTCGATGCCCTTGCGGATCTCCTTGACCAGCACGGTGTCGGTCTCGCTGATGTTGAACACGAAGTCCTTCTGCTTATCCGGGAACAGGCTGCTGACCACGTCATAAGCCGAGATGTCCCCGCCCGACACCACCCGGACGATGAACACCACCCGGGACACATCGGTGGCAAAGTGCAGCTCCCGGGCCTTGGCATAGATGTCCCCGGGCAGGATGTTGTCCAGCACTACATTCTTGATGAAGTTGGCTTTGTCGAACTTTTCGTCGTGATACTGCTTGATGCTCTGCAAGCTGATCGCCAGCACCGCCGCAAACTGGCTCGCCACCTCGTCCGCGCCCTCCACAAAGACGGCGTAGTCATTGTGCTTTGCGCTGGAGAACTGCTGGTAGCTGTAGCCGCCCCGGGCAAAGCTGTCCTTGCCAGACATACGCTCGGCCACAAAGTCCTCCTGCACTTCGCCGATCAGATTCAGCTCCGAGCAGGCGATCACGGCGCCAGTCTCATCCACCACACCTACCACACGGTCGATCGCGTCCTTCATCTGGTAGATCACGCTCTGAAATACTCTGTTGGCCATAAACGCATACCCCTTTTCCTCGATTGTGCCGGCGGTGGAAGATCGGATTGGCATATTTCCACAATTTCGCCGCACTACAATCTATATTTTACACAAAAGAATTTACTTTTGCAACATATTTCACCAAAAAAGATTGCATTCTCTTGGTGAAATTATCTCCCAGGGCATTTTTTCGGCCAAAAACCACTTGAAACCGTGGTTCTGACCTCTATTTTAGCGGTAAAATGTGATGCTTGTTTGAAAGTCTGGTGAAAGCCGGCCCCCTCACCGGCCCGCGATGGCGGCCACTTCGGCCTCGGTCAGCTCCCGCCACTGGCCGGGGGCCAGGTCCTGGTCCAGCCAGACGCTGCCGATGGCCTCCCGGTGCAGCTGGTCCACCCCGGCCCCATACACCCCGAACATCCGCTTGATCTGGTGGTAGACGCCCTGGTGCAGCACCACCCGCACCGTCCTGCCGTCCGCCGTCAGGGGGGAAACTTCGGCCGGAGCCAGCTGCACCCTGTCGGCCAGCACCACTCCCCGGGCAAAGCCCTCCGCCATCTCCCGGGTCAGGGGGGTGTCGATGGTCACCCGGTAGGTCTTGGGCACATGGTGCCTGGGGGCCAGGATGTCATGGGCAAAAGCCCCGTCGTCGGTGATGAGGACAAAACCGGTGCTGGTCTTGTCCAGCCGGCCCGCCGGAAACAGCTCGCGTCTCGGATAGGCGCTGTGCACCAGATCCACCACGGTGGTGTCCCGCTTGTCAGCCGAGGCGCTGACCACCCCTGCGGGCTTATTCAGCATGATGTACACGAACGCCTGCCGGGGCCGGCTCTTGCCGTCCAGCGCAATGGAGTCCATCTCGCTGACCTGCTGTTCGGGCCTGCGGCAGACCGCGCCGTTGACGCTCACCCGCCCTTTGCGGATCAGCTCCCGGCTCTCGCTGCGGGTGCACTGGGCCGCCTCTGCAAGGTATTTATCCAGTCGCATAGAAACCCCTCTCTTTCATTTTTTGTATAGTATAGCATATTTTGCCGCCTTTGGGAATCAATTCATTGTATCCTTTAACCCCAGGATATAGTCCGAACTGACCCCATAATACCGGCACAGGGCGATCAGATGCCGGATGGGCAACTCATTGGCCCCGCGCTCATAGCGGGCATACATGGTCTGCGAGGTGCCCAGCACCTGGGCGATCTCCTGCTGGGTCTTGTCCCGGTCCTCCCGCAAGTCCCGGATCCGCTTGACATACTCCATACCCTGCCTCCCCTTTTTTTAGGTTAGACAAAGTATAGGTCAGTAAAGATCTTTACTATTGACTTTAGTAAATATTTGTACTAAAATAAGTCTTGTCCATCCTCTTTCGCCTTTTTCAGCCTTTTGGGGAGGTGCTGCCATGATCCCTGTCCTACTGGAAGCGCTGCGCATTTACTGGGTCTTTTATCTCTACTGCGCCCATTGGCTTCTGACACAGGTGTTTTAACTGCATACAGCGCAAAAGCCCCCGGGCCGGCCATTCCGTCATGCCGTCCCGGGGGCTTTTTGGTCGATCTGTTTTATGCAGGGCTCAGACGCTCAGGTCCGCGTGCTGGGCCAGGGCGTCGGGGTTTGCGTCAAAGATGGGCTGGAGCACCTCTGCGAGGAACTCCTCCACCTGCTGGGGGGCGCGGCCCACAAAATTCTCGGGCACCAGACCCGCCTGGATCTCCTCCCTGGTCAGACCAAAGGCGGGATCAGCGGCGATGCGGTCCACCATATCGTTGGGCAGACCCTCCTCCTTGACCTGCTTGCCGGCGGCGATGGCGTGCTGGCGCAGCCGCTCGTGCAGCTCCTGGCGGTTGCCGCCCTTTTCCACGGCCTGCATCATGATGTTCTCGCTGGCCATGAAGGGCAGCTCTGCCATCAGGCGGCTGCGGATCACCTTGGGATAGACCACCAGCCCGTCGGTGACATTGAGCATGATGTTCAGGATCGCGTCGGCGGCCAGGAAGCCCTCCGCCATGGCGATGCGCTTGTTGGCGCTGTCGTCGAGGGTGCGCTCGAACCACTGGGTGCCTGCGGTGAAGCTGGGGTTGAGCACATCCGCCATCAGATAGCGGGCCAGGGCGCAGATCCGCTCGCACCGCATGGGGTTGCGCTTGTAAGGCATGGCGGAAGAGCCGATCTGGTTCTTCTCAAAGGGCTCCTCCATCTCCTTGAAGTTGGCCAGCAGGCGCAGGTCGGTGGCAAACTTCATGCAGCTCTGGGCGATGCCGGCCAGGGCGTTGAGGATGAAGGCATCCACCTTGCGGCTGTAGGTCTGGCCCGACACCGGGATGACGGCCTTGGGGTCAAAGCCCATCTCCTGCGCGATGGAGGCATCCACGGCGCGGATCTTCTCCGCATCCCCCTTGAACAGCTCCATAAAGCTGGCCTGGGTGCCGGTGGTGCCCTTGACCCCGCGCAGCTGCAGCACGGCTAGGCGGTGGTCGATCTCGCCCAGGTCCATCACCAGCTCGTTGGCCCACAGGGTAGCGCGCTTGCCCACGGTGGTGGGCTGGGCGGGCTGGCCGTGGGTGTAGGCCATGCAGGGCATATCCTTGTAGGTCCGGGCAAAGCGGGCCAGCTTGGCCAGCACGCCGATCAGTTTTTTGCGCACCAGCTCCAGGCCCTGGCGCATGACGATGATGTCGGTGTTGTCGCCCACATAGCAGCTGGTGGCGCCCAGGTGGATGATGCCCGCCGCATGGGGGCACTGCTGGCCGTAGGCGTAGACGTGGCTCATCACATCGTGGCGCACCTGTTTTTCACGGGCGGCAGCCACATCGTAATTGATGTCGTCCACATGGGCCTCCAGTTCGGCCACCATCTCGGGGGTGATGTTGTCCAGCCCCTGGTTCATCTCGGCCCGGGCCAGGGCCACCCACAGGCGGCGCCAGGTGCGGAACTTGTTGTCGTCCGAGAAGATGTACTGCATCTCGTCCGAGGCGTACCGGGTGGAAAAGGGGCTGATATAGCGGTCATGCTGGGACATTGGTGTTTCTCCTTTCAGCGCGGGGCATCAGATGCGGAAATAATCCACGCCGCCCTCGAAAATAGGCTGGAATTTGTCGCCCGACACATTCTCGTACAGGCGGTCGCCCCGGCGCTCCGAGTGACCCATCTTGCCCAGGATGCGGCCGTCGGGGCTGGTGATGCCCTCGATGGCCAGCATCGAGCCGTTGGGATTGTAGCGCAGGTCCATGGTGGGCCGGCCGTCGGCGTCGATGTACTGCGTAGCCACCTGGCCGTTGGCCACCAGCTGGTCCAGCACGGCCTTGGGGGCCACAAAGCGGCCCTCGCCGTGGCTGATGGGCACCAGGTGTTCCTCGCCCAGAACGCAGCGGCTGAGCCAGGGGCTGCCGGTGGAAGCCACACGGGTGCGCACCAGCATGCTCTGGTGGCGGCCGATGGTGTTGAAGGTCAGGGTGGGATCGTCGGGGCCGATGGGCTGGATGTCCCCGTAGGGCACCAGGCCCAGCTTGATCAGAGCCTGGAAGCCGTTGCAGATGCCCAGCATCAGGCCGTCCCGCTGGAACAGCAGCCGGCGCACCGCCTCGGTGACGGCGGGCGAACGGAAGAAGGACGCGATGAACTTAGCGCTGCCGTCCGGCTCGTCGCCGCCCGAGAAGCCGCCGGGCAGCATGACGATCTGGGACTGGTCGATGGCCCTGACCAGGGCCTCGCAGCTGGCGGTGACGTCGGCCGGGGTCAGATTGCGGATCACCAGGATCTCCGGCTCGGCCCCCGCAGCGCGGAAAGCCTTGGCGGTGTCATACTCGCAGTTGGTGCCGGGGAAGACCGGAATGATGACTTTGGGTTTTGCCACACCCACCTTGGGGGCCGCGGGCGCGCGGACGCTGCCCGAGATGGCCTCCACCGTGGGGCCTGCCTTGCGGTAGGGGTAGACCGGCTCCAGCTTGGACTCCCAGATCTCCTGCAGGGCGGCGCTGTCCAGCGTCTCGCCGCAGGCGGTGAACTGGTACTCCCGGGTGGTGACGCCCAGCAGCTTGCCGGCGGGCGCGCCGGTGGCGATCTCCAGCACCAGAGAGCCGTAAGCGGGCTCGAACATCTCCTCGGGAGACATATCCGCGATCATCCGGAAGCCCACATGGTTGCCCAGGCCCATCTTGAACAGAGCCTCTGCGATGCCGCCGTAACCCACCGACGAGGCGGACAGGACGATGCCCTCCTCCATCATCTGGCTGGCGATGTAGTAGTTGGATTTGAGGGACTCAAAGTTGGGGGTGACGCCGTCCTCTTTGTAGAAGGGACGGAGCAGCACCACCGAGCTGTGGCCCTTCTTGAACTCGGTGGACACCACCCGGTGGGTCTTGCCGATGGCGGTGGCAAAGGACACCAGGGTGGGCGGCACGTCCAGTTCCTCAAAGGAGCCGGACATACTGTCCTTGCCGCCGATGGCGCCAATGCCAAGGCCCATCTGGGCATCCAGAGCGCCCAGCAGGGCGGCCAGGGGCTTGCCCCAGCGCTCGGGCTTGTCGCCCAGACGCTCAAAGTATTCCTGGAAGGTCAGGTAGGCGTCCTGGTAGTGGAAGCCTGCCGCCACCAGCTTGGTGACGCTCTCCACCACCGCCAGCATGGCTCCCTTGTAGGGGTCGGCGCTGGTCAGATAGGGGTTGTAGCCCCAGGCCATGCCCGAGCAGGTGGTGGTCTCGCCGTCCACCGGCAGCTTGGCCGCCATGGCCATCTGGGGGGTCAGCTGTTGGCTGCCGCCAAAGGGCATCAGGACGGTGGCCGCCCCGATGGTGGAGTCGAACCGCTCGCTCAGGCCCTTCTTGCTGCAGATGTTCAGGTCGCCCACCATGCTCTCCATCTGCTGGCCAAAGGTGCTGCCGGCCCACTGGGGCTGCCAGACCGTGCCCTTCTGGATGTGGACGTTCTGGTGCTTTTCCGCGCCGTTGGAGTTGAGGAAGTCGCGGCTGATATCCACGATGGTGGCGCCGTTCCACACCATCTTCAGACGCTTTTCCTCGGTGACGGTGGCCACAGGGGTGGCCTCCAGGTTCTCCTCGGCGGCCAGGGCGATGAAGCGGTCCACGTCCTGGGGCGCCAGGGCCACGGCCATCCGCTCCTGGCTCTCGCTGATGGCCAGCTCGGTGCCGTCCAGGCCCTCATACTTCTTGGTGACCTTGTTCAGGTCGATGTAGAGGCCGTCGGCCAGTTCGCCGATGGCCACCGACACGCCGCCCGCGCCAAAGTCGTTGCAGCGCTTGATCATCCGGCAGGCGTCCTCCCGGCGGAACAGCCGCTGCAGTTTGCGCTCGATGGGGGCGTTGCCCTTCTGGACCTCGGCGCCGCAGCTCTCCAGGCTCTCGTGGTTGTGCGCCTTGGAGGAACCGGTGGCGCCGCCGATGCCGTCGCGGCCGGTGCGGCCGCCCAGCAGCACGATCACATCCCCGGGGGCGGGGCACTCGCGCCGCACATGGCTGGCGGGGGTGGCGCCCACCACCGCGCCGATCTCCATCCGCTTGGCCACATAGCCGGGGTGGTAGATCTCATCCACCTGGCCGGTGGCCAGGCCGATCTGGTTGCCATAGGAGGAATAGCCCGCCGCTGCGGTGGTGACCAGCTTGCGCTGGGGCAGCTTGCCGGGCAACGTCTGGCTGACCGGCACCAGGGGGTCGCCCGCGCCGGTGACCCGCATGGCCTGGTAGACATAGCTGCGGCCGGACAGGGGGTCCCGGATGGCGCCGCCGATGCAGGTGGCCGCGCCGCCGAAGGGTTCGATCTCGGTGGGGTGGTTATGGGTCTCGTTCTTGAACAGGAACAGCCAGTCCTGGTCCTCGCCGTCCACATCGCATTTGATCTTGACAGTGCAGGCGTTGATCTCGTCGCTCTCGTCCACGTTCTTGAGGATGCCCTGCTGCTTGAGGGCCTTGGCTCCGATGGTGGCCACGTCCATCAGGCAGCGGGGCTTTGCATCCCGGCCGGTCTGCTGACGCAGGGCCATGTAGCGGTCGAAAGCTTCCTGCACTATGGCGTCATCGATCCGGACATCGTCCAGGATGGTGCCAAAGGTGGTGTGGCGGCAGTGGTCCGACCAATAGGTGTCGATCATCTTGATCTCGGTGATGGTGGGGTCCCGCTGCTCACTGCGGAAGTAATCCTGGCAGAACTTGATGTCCCCGAAGTCCATAGCCAGGCCGTTGTCCCGGATAAAGTCCTTCAGCCCCGCTTCGTCCAGCTGGCCGAAGCCGGTCAGGGTAGCCACCGCCTGGGGCACCGCATAGGTCATCTGCAGCGTGTCACGGGTCTCCAGGGATGCCTCACGGGCCTCCACCGGGTTGATGACATACTTCTTGATCTCCTCCACCTGGGCGCCGGTCAGATCGCCGTCCAGCAGATAGACCCGGGCCGAGCGGACCAGAGGCCGCTCTCCCTGGCTGATCAGCTGGATGCACTCTGCGGCGGAGTCGGCGCGCTGGTCGAACTGGCCGGGCAGGTATTCCACCGCAAAGGCCGTGCCCGGATGGACCGGCAGCTCGGTGCAGACGCTGTCCACCGGCGGCTCGCTGAACACCGTGTCCACGCACTGGCGGAACAACTGCTCCGAAATGCCTTCCACGTCATAGCGGTTGAGCAGTCGCAGCCCCGTCAGGCTGCCGATGCCCAGCAGGCTGGTCAGCTCGTTCTGCAGCTGGCGGGCCTCGCCGTCGAAGCCCGGCTTCTTTTCCACATAGATCCTGTATACCATAGGCTCATCTCCTCATTTCGATCTGGTAGGATCAGGCTTTCTTTTCATTTACCCTTGCGCTCGGGAACGCTCATTCCTGCACGTTCAGCGCCTGCAAAGCCCGCCGGCCGATATCGCTGCGGCGGTGCATCTTGTCGAACCGGATCCGGTCCGCCGCCTGGTAGGCCCGCTCCAATGCCGCAGGCAGGCTGTCGGCGACGGCCGTGACGCCCAGTACCCGCCCTCCTGCGGTGACCAGCCTGCCGTCCTGGACGGCGGTGCCGGCGTGGTATACGGTGACATCCTCCGCGCCGGGCAGCTGGCCCTCGGTCAGGCCGGTGATCTCTTTGCCCTTCTCATAACGGACGGGGTAGCCGCCCGACGCCAAAATGACGCAGGCCGCAGCGCCGTCCCGGAACCTGACCTCGGTGTCCTCCAGGGTGCCGCCGGTGCAGGCGGTCATGACGGTCAGCAGGTCGCTGTCCAGCAGGGGCAGGACCACCTGGGCCTCGGGGTCCCCGAAGCGGCAGTTGTATTCGATCACCTTGGGGCCGTCGGGGGTGATCATCAGGCCAAAGTACAGGCAGCCCTTGAAGGGGCAGCCCTCGGCCTGCATGGCCCGGATGGTGGGCAGGAAGATCTCCTCCATGCAGCGCCGGGCCACGTCGGGGGTATAGTAGGGGTTGGGGGCCACCGTACCCATGCCGCCGGTGTTCAGGCCGGTATCCCCGTCGTTGGCGCGCTTATGGTCCATGGAGGACACCATGGGCTTGACCACCTTGCCGTCGGTGAAGCTGAGGACGCTGACCTCGGGCCCGGTGAGGAACTCCTCCACCACCACATGGTTGCCCGAAGCGCCGAACTTCTTGTCCAGCATGATCTCCTTGATCCCTTCCTCGGCCTGCCGGACATCCTCACAGATCAGCACGCCCTTGCCCAGGGCCAGGCCGTCTGCCTTGATGACCACGGGCCAGCGGTCCCGGGCACGGATAAAGTCCAGCGCCGCAGCCGGGTCGTCAAAGGTCTCATAACCGGCGGTGGGGATGCCGTATTTCTTCATCAGGTCCTTGGCAAAGACCTTGGACGCCTCGATCCGGGCGGCTGCCCGGTCGGGGCCGAACGCGGGGATGCCCACTTCCGCCAGGGCGTCCACCATCCCCAGCGCCAGAGGATCATCCTGGGCCACCACCACATAGTCGAAGGCTTCCTGCTTTGCAAAAGCCACCATGGCCTCCACGTCGGTGGCCTTGATGTCCTTGCATTTGGCGTCGTAGCCGATGCCGCCGTTGCCGGGCGCGCACCAGATCTCCCCGCAGGCGGGGCTCTTTTTCAGGGCCCGGATGATGGCGTGTTCGCGGCCGCCGCCGCCCACAACCAGAATCTTCATTGCAGTTTCCCCTTTCCCGGATCAGTGATGGAACAGCCGCACACCGCAGAACGCCATGGCGATGCCGTACTTGTTGCAGGTGTCGATCACCTGCTGGTCACGGATGGAGCCGCCGGGCTGCACGATGGCGGTGACGCCGCTGCGGCGGGCCCGCTCGATGTTGTCCCCAAAGGGGAAGAAAGCGTCCGAACCCAGGCACACCCCGGTGACATGGCTGAGGTACTCTTTCTTCTCCTCGGCGGTCAGGGGTTCGGGCTGGCGGGTAAAGGTCTCGGCCCACACATCATCCCCGATCACATCCTCGGGGGTGTCCCCGATGTAGACGTCGATGGCGTTGTCGCGGTTGGGCTTGGAGACGTCCTCCCGGAAGGGCAGGTCGAGCACCTTGTCCATATGGCGCAGCTGCCAGTTGTCCGCCTTCTGGCCCGCCAGGCGGGTGCAGTGGATGCGGCTCTGCTGGCCGGCGCCCACGCCGATGGTCTGGCCGCTTGAAACATAGCACACGCTGTTGGACTGGGTGTATTTGAGGGTGATCAGGCTGATGATCAGATCCCGCTTCTGCTCCTCGGTCACCGTCTTGTTCTCGGTGACGAAGTTGTTCAGCATGGTGTCGGCGTTGATCTCCAGCTCGTTGCGGCCCTGCTCAAAGGTGATGCCGTAGACCTGCTTGTGCTCGATGGGGTTGGGGCGGTAGGCGGGGTCGATGGCCACCACGTTGTAGTTGCCCTTCTTCTTGCCGGCCAGGATGGCCAGGGCCTCCGGCTCATAGCCGGGGGCGATGATGCCGTCCGACACCTCGTGCTGGATCAGGCGGGCGGTGGGCACGTCGCACACGTCGCTGAGGGCGATCCAGTCCCCAAAGGAGGACATCCGGTCGGCGCCCCGGGCCCGGGCATAGGCGCAGGCCAGGGCAGACAGCTCCATGGCGGGGTCCACATGGTACATCCGGCACTCCACATCGGTCAGGGGCAGGCCGATGGCCGCGCCCGCCGGGGAAACGTGCTTGAACGAGGCAGCCGCCGGCATGCCCAGGGCCTTCTTCAGCTCGAACACCAGCTGAATCGAGTTGAGGGCGTCCAAAAAGTTGATATAGCCCGGACGGCCGTTCAGCACGGTGACGGGCAGGTCCTCGCCGTTCTCCATATAGATGCGGCTGGGCTTCTGGTTGGGGTTGCAGCCGTATTTCAGGGCAAGTTCATTCATGGCGTTTTCCTCCCAAATCTTCATTCCAACCAGGGGCATGGCCCCTGGGTCATCCTTCCATCTCCTCGGGCAGCAGGGGCGGCTCCTCGGGGTCGTCCAGCGAACTGTCCACGGCGTCGTACTTGTTGTAGATCATGTCCCCGCTCTCGCCGCTCTCCAGGTCGATCACGCGGGCGAACAGGCTGACTTTGTTGTCCTCGTTCAGGCTGCTCCACAGGCCCCGGGCGAAATCCCCCACCGTGCGGGGGCAGGCAAAGCGCAGAGGCTCCCCTTCAAAGCTGGGGATGGGGTCGCCGTTGCACTTGTAGGTGCTGATGAAGTGCCCCTCCCCTGCCACCGGCTGGGGATAATCGAAGAAATAGCGCTGGACGCTGTCCCCGTTGCCGTCGGCCGACTTGAGGATGCTCATCTGGTAGCTGCCGTCCGCGTACACCACCGCCGAGATGCGGGGGGTCCAGTTGGGGCCGTCCGGCTCAAAGGTGCGGGTGCGCAGGGCGTCCGCAAAGCTCAGCCCGCGGCACAGCCCGTCGTAGATGGTATCGGTCTGGTCGCCGTTGGTGACGATGTGGGTGGTACCCAAAGTCAGCACGGGGTTGTAAATGATGAGGCTGGGGTCCTCCAGCTTGGCCGGGTCGGCAGCCATCGTGCAGATGCCGCCCCGCTCGGGCAGGGGGTCAAAGACCCGGTTGCGGCTGTTGGCGCTGCGCCCCATGATGAAGTAGCCGATGAACATCTGGCGCCCGTCGGGGGCCTTGGCCACCGCAATGCCCCGGCCGGGATACTCGTTGCCGGCCAGGTAAGCGTTCAGGTCGATCTTTTCCATAGCAGTTTTCCTCCTGTCATCAGACGATCTCGCCGCTGCACACCATGGCCACGGCTTTGGGCAGCAGCTTCCACTCGGCCTGCTCCATCACCCGCTTCTGCAGCGTCTCGGGGGTGTCGCCGGGCAGGATATCCACGGCCTTTTGCAGCAGGATGGGCCCGCCGTCGCACTCCTCGTTGACAAAGTGGACGGTGGCGCCGGTCACCTTGCAGCCCCGGGCCAAGGCGGCCTGATGAGGCCGCAGCCCATACATCCCCGGCCCGCAGAAGGCAGGGATGAGCGCCGGGTGAACGTTCAGGATACGGCGGGGATAGGCCTGCACCACCCTGGGGCCCAGCACCGACAAAAAGCCGGCCAGCACCACCAGGTCGATGCCGTGGCCCCGGAGCACCTCCAGCAGGGCCTCGTCGAACGAGTCCGGGGAAGCGTAGTCCTTGCGGCTGACTACGCAGCTTTCCACCCCGGCCTTGGCCGCCCGTTCCAGGGCGTAGACCCCCGGCTTGGAGGCCACCACCAGGGTGATCTTGCCATGGGGGTTCTCCCCCCGGGCCTCGCTGTCCAGCAAAGCCTGCAAGTTGGTCCCGCCGCCCGAGACCAGCACCGCGATCTTCAGCACAGTTCGACCCCCTCGCCCTCTGCGATGACGCCCAGACGGTAAGCGCCCGGCTCACCGTTGGCGTGCAGGATCTCCAGGGCCTTGTCCGCCTGTGCGGCGGGAACGGTCAGCACCATGCCCACGCCCATGTTGAAGGTATTGAACATATCCCGCTCGGGGATGTTCCCCGCTTTCTGCAGCAGGCCGAACAGGGCCGGGGTACGCACGTCGCTCCTGGCGATGCGGGCGCAGCAGCCCTTCTTCAGGCTGCGGGGGATATTCTCATAGAAGCCGCCGCCGGTGATGTGGGAGATGCCTCTCACCTGCACCTGCTCCAGCAGGGCCAGCACCGGCTTGACATAGATCTTTGTGGGGGCCAGCAGGGCCTCGCCCAGGGTGCGGCCCTCCAGTTCGGCGGGCTTTTCCTGCAGCACCTCGGGGTGGCCCTCCAGGTCGAACACCTTGCGCACCAGGGAGAAGCCGTTGGAGTGCACGCCCGAGGAGGGCAGCGCCAGGATCACATCCCCCGGCTGCATGGTATTGTTGTCCAGGATCTTGCTCTTATCCACCACGCCCACGGTGAAGCCCGCCAGGTCGTACTCGTCCTCGGGATAAAAGCCGGGCATCTCGGCCGTCTCGCCGCCCACCAGGGCAGCGCCCGCCTGGACGCAGCCCTCGGCCACGCCCTTGACCAGGTCAGCGATCTTTTCGGGCACGTTCTTGCCGCAGGCGATGTAGTCCAGAAAAACCAGGGGCTTGGCGCCGGCGCAGATGACGTCGTTGACGCACATGGCCACGCAGTCGATGCCCACCGTGTCGTGCTTGTCCAGCAGCATGGCGATGCGCAGCTTGGTGCCCACGCCGTCGGTGCCCGAGATCAGCACCGGGTGGTCGATGCCGGTGCAGTCCAGCTCGAACAGGCCGCCAAAGCCGCCCAGGCCGCCGATGCAGTGCTGGTTCATGGTGCGGCTGACATACTGCTTCATCAGCTCCACCGAGCGGTAGCCCGCGGTGATGTCCACACCGGCTGCCTTATAGCTTTCCGAATAGCTCTTTTCCATGGTTCATTCTCCTAACTTTTTCTCCCCCTTGGGCCGCTGGCGCAGGGGACGGTCGTGGATGTCGGTGGAGAGCACCACCTCGGGCTTGACGGCGTACCGGCCGGTGAAGCAGGCGGTGCAGAAGCCGCAGCCCGCCTTGGGCGCCAGCTGCACCACATGTTCCTCCGACAGATACCCCAAAGTGTCGGCGCCGATGATCTCGTTGATCTGTTCCACCGTGCGGCCGGTGGCCACCAGCAGTTTCTGGTCGGGGATATCGGTGCCGAAATAGCAGGGATACTTGAAGGGCGGGGCGGACACCCGGAAATGGACCTCTTTGGCCCCGGCGTCCCGCAGCAGCTTGATGATGCGGGCCGAGGTGGTGCCCCGGACGATGGAATCATCGATCAGCACCACGCGCTTGTCACGGACGGTGCTGGCAATGGCGTTCAGCTTGATGCGCACGCTGTTTTCGCGCTGCTTCTGGCTGCCCTGGATGAAGGTGCGGCCGATATACTTGTTTTTGACAAAGCCGATGCCGTAGGGGATGCCGCTGGCCTCGGCATAGCCGATGGCCGCATCCAGGCCCGAGTCGGGCACGCCGATCACCACATCCGCTTCCACCGGGTGCTCCTGGGCCAGGAAGCGGCCCGCCTGCATCCGCGCCTCGTGCACCGAGCAGCCCTCGATGATGCTGTCGGGCCGGGCAAAGTAGATATACTCAAACACACACATCTGGCTGGGCTTGCTGTTGCAGCGGTCCCGGATGCTGCGCAGGCCCCGGGCGTCGGCCACGACGATCTCGCCCGGCTCCACGTCCCGCAGCAGGGTGGCCCCCACCGCATCCAGAGCGCAGCTCTCGCTGGCAAACACATAGCCGCCCCCCGGCAGGGTGCCGATGCACAGAGGCCGGTAGCCCCGGGGGTCCCGCACGGCGATCAGCTTGGTGGAGGACATGATGACCAGGCTGTAAGCCCCCTCCAGGGAATCCATGGTGGCGGCCACCGCCTGCTCGATGCTGCCGTGCTTGAGGCGGTTGCGGGTGAGCAGATAGCAGATCACCTCGGTGTCCGAGGACCCATGGAAGATGGCGCCGTCGTTCTCCAGGGCGTTGCGCAGCTGCACCGCGTTGGTCAGGTTGCCGTTGTGGCACAGGGCCATGGTGCCCCGGCCGTGGCGGACGATCATGGGCTGGGCATTGGCCCGCACCCGGCTGCCGGCAGTGGCGTAGCGCACATGGCCGGTGGCCATATGGGCCTCGGGCTTGCGGAGGCTGGCCATCACCTGGGAGGTGAACACCTCGTTGACCAGGCCCAGGTCCCGGTGGCCGGTGATGACGCCGTCCTCGTTGACGGCCATGCCGCAGCTCTCCTGGCCCCGGTGCTGCAGCGCATACAGCGCCGCGTACACCGCCACCGCCACGTCCTCGGTGCCGGCCTTGTCGTAAATTCCAAAAACGCCGCATTCCTCATGGAGCGGATAGGCAAAATCAGACATTCTATCTCCTTCGTTGTGCTGTGTAGCTTTTCCTTTTACAGAGCGGCGATCTCCTGCTGGAGCCTGGCTTCCTTGGCGGCGATCTCATCGCCCATCTTGACCCGCTCAGCCTCCAGCCGCGCGGCCAGCTGCTTGTCGGACAGAGCCAGGATCTGGGCGGCCAGCCAGGCGGCGTTCTTGGCGCCGTTCAAAGCCACGGTGGCCACCGGGATGCCGCTGGGCATCTGGACGGTGGCAAGCAGAGCGTCCAGGCCGTCCATGGCGCCCCCCTTCATGGGGATGCCGATCACCGGCAGGGTGGTATTGGCCGCAAAGGCCCCGGCCAGGTGGGCCGCCATGCCGGCGGCGCACAGGATCACACCAAAGCCCGCCTCTTTGGCCCCCTTGGCAAAGGCGGCAGCCTGGGCCGGGGTGCGGTGGGCCGAAAGGATATGGGCCTCAAAGGGGATGCCCAGATCCTTCAGCTGGGCGCAGGCCCCCTTGACCACCGGCCAGTCACTGTCCGAACCCATGATAACGGCAACTTTACGAATCATACTCTTTTGTCCTCCATCCTAAATCCTGTGAAAAGCGGGCCGAAGCCCCGGCAAAACAAAAAAGGCTGTGATGCGGCTACACCACGGCCTTATTCTGCAAACATGACGGTACGGCAAAGCCCGGCGGAAGCAAACGACAGCCGCCAGCCGAAACCATTGAGACAAACCAGCCGTCCATCCGGCAGCTGCGTCCCAGCCAAGCTCTTGTTGTCAAAGCCCATGCTCCGTCCGCCTCCGGGCGCCCTGGGGCGCCTGCCTTCTTCTTTTCCCGCAGGGCGCACAGCACCCCGCTCACGTTTACAGTGTACGGCAAAAAACCGGCTTTGCAAAGAGATTTTACACAAATTCTCCCTTGTGTTTTACCTGCCCAAAGCCCGCCGGGAAAGTTTTGTGCAATTTTCCCCACATATCCCCGTGGTAGTACGACTTTCCCCGCCTTTCGGCCTTTTGCGCCACGCGCCGCGTTTTTTCCACAAACTGCCGTCAATAAAGCCGGCCTCACTGGCGGGTCAGGGGGGCGGTGCCGGCTTTAGCCGCCCGGATCAGGTCGGCCGGCGCGCAGCATACCTGCAGCCCGATCCGCCCTGCCGAGACATAGATCTTCTCCTGCTGCAAAGCGCTCTGGTCAAATACGGTGGGATACTGCTTCTTCATCCCCACCGGGCTGCACCCGCCCCGTACATAGCCCGTCACCTTGTTGATGTCGGCCACATGGATCATGGCTACGCTCTTTTCCCCCACACTGCGGGCGGCGGCTTTCAGATCCAGCTCGGCTTCCACCGGGATGACGAACACAAAATAGCCGCGGCTGGCCCCCTGGGTCACCAGGGTCTTGAACACACAGGCCGGGTCCAGCCCCAGGCTGCGGGCCACGGTGGCCCCGTCCACCGCCACCCCCTCCTCATGGGGGTATTCCCGGGCGGTGTAGGCCACCTTCTCCTTTTCCAGCATCCGCATGGCGTTGGTCTTGGCTTCTTTTGCCATCCTGATCTCTCCTTCTCTCCTATATATATTTATAATACCACAAATTCCGCCCAAAGAACACCCGCAGGGGCCCTGCGGCAAAAATTTTTCTTTGCCCCTTGACTTCACGCTCCTGAAGTGTTATAGTAGTCCCACCGATTCATTACACTGAAGCAAAGCAGAGGCGCCGCCGGACGCCGCTCCGGGGCGGAAAGGGAGAGCCGCTATGATCATCATTCTCAAACAGGACGCACCCGAAGCGCAGGTGCGCGAATTCTGCCACGAACTCATGGGCATGGGCTTCGAGATCAACGATTCCAAAGGCCGGGACACCCATATCCTGGGCCTGATCGGGGACACCAAAGCCATTGCCGAAAGCTGGGTGCTGGCCAACCCCGTCGTGGAGACGGTGCGCCGGGTATCCGAGCCCTACAAAAAGGCCAACCGCAAATTCCACCCCGACGACACGGTGGTGGACGTGCAGGGGGTCAAGATCGGCGGGGGGCATTTTGCGATGATCGCCGGGCCGTGCAGCATCGAGAGCGAGGAGCAGATCACCTACTGTGCCCAGCGGGTCAAAGCCGCCGGGGCCAGCCTGCTGCGGGGCGGCGCCTTCAAGCCCCGCACCTCCCCCTACTCGTTCCAGGGGATGCGCAGCGAAGGGCTGGACCTGCTCAAGCTGGCCCGCCGGGCCACCGGCAGCCCCATCGTCACCGAGATCATGAATACCGAACACCTGCCCCTGTTTGAAAACGTGGACCTGATCCAGATCGGCGCCCGCAATATGCAGAACTTTGAGCTGCTGAAAGCGGTGGGCCGCCAGAAAAAGCCGGTGCTGCTCAAGCGGGGGCTGGCCAACACTCTGGAGGAGCTGGTGATGAGCGCCGAATACATCATGGCGGAGGGCAATGAGAATGTGATCCTCTGCGAGCGCGGCATCCGGACTTTTGAGACCAGTATGCGCAACACCCTGGACCTGGCCGCTGTGGTGATGCTGCACAAGATGACCCATCTGCCGGTGGTCGTGGACCCCAGCCATGCCTGCGGCCAGGCCTGGATGGTGCCCCAGCTGGCCAAGGCCGCCGTCGCGGCGGGGGCTGACGGCCTGATGATCGAGGTGCACAACGACCCCGCCAAAGCCAAGTGCGACGGCGCCCAGAGCCTGACCCCCGACCAGTTTGACGAGCTGACGGACTTTTTGAAGCGTGAAGTGGAATTTTTCGGCAAAATGTGGAATTGATCCTCCCTGCCCCGGCCCCGCCGGGGCTTTAGCGTGTCGAAAAACGACACGCTCCAGGGGGAACCCATTTCTGCGCGCAGCCGCGCGGCAGAAATTCCTTCCCCCTGGTATCCCCCTGGGGACAAAATTTAGCGCTGAACCGCGCACTCGCCGCAAAGCGGCTCGCACACTCTCAGCGCCAAATTTCCCTGTATGTGCCCCGTCCATCCGCACATGTCGGCTGGACGGGGCTTTTTTGTGGCTGCGCTGTTTTCTTTCCGGACGGTTTGTGGTATACTCTGAACGATTTACACACACCATGAAAGAGGTATATCCCATGAAAGCTCATATTGCCCGCAACCAGAACGCCGGCGTGCCCATGGTCCTGGCCTGGAACCTTGCTCCCGGCGACCGGGGCATCCTGGACGGGATGGCGGACGCCTTCGGGATGAAGGTGCAGCTGGTGCCGCCCGCCAGCGCAGGCCAGACCGTGGCCCAGCTGCTGGGTGAAGTGCCCCTGGCCGCAGCCCGCACCCTCAGCCTGGCCCCCGGCGCCTACCCGCCCGCCATCGTTCTGGCCAACTTCCGCCCCAGGGATGCCGCCACCCTGCTGGATCTGCTGGACAACGCCAAGGCCCAGATCCCCCTGCGGGCGCTGGTCACCCCCGCCAACCGCCAGTGGGTTTTTGCCGACCTGCTGGGCCAGCTGGCCGCAGAGAAAGGCCAGGTGAGCCGGGGATGAGACGAGCCAAACGACTGCTGGCCGCCCTGGCCTGCCTGGGGCTGTGCCTGGGCCTGCTGGCCGGCTGCTCCAGCCAGCCCAAAACCACCGTCAGCGACAACGCCCAGCGCTTTACCGCCTACTATTTCGATGTCTTTGACACCATGACTCAGGTGATCGCCTACTGCGATTCCCAGGCCGAGTTCGACGAGCAGATGGACGCCCTCCATCAGGACCTGGTCGCCTACCACCAGCTCTATGACATCTACAACGACTACGACGGCATCAACAACATCAAGACCATCAACGACAACGCGGGTGTGGCCCCGGTCAAGGTGGACCAGCGGATCATCGATATGCTGGATGAAGCCATCCGGCTGTACGACACCACCGGCGGCAAGCTGAACATCGCCATGGGCAGCGTGCTGGCCATCTGGCACGATTACCGGGAGGCCGCCGAAGCCGACCCCTCCGACGAGGACAACGCCCTGCCCACCCAGGCCGAGCTGGAGGCCGCCGCCCAGCACTGCGACATCAACGACATCGTCATCGACCACGAGGCCGGCACCGTCTATCTGGCCGACCCCGAGATGCGGCTGGACGTGGGCAGCGTGGGCAAAGGCTATGCGGTGGAGCAGGTCTGCCGGGCGGCCCAGGCCCGGGGCCTGATCAGCGCGTCGGTGAGCGTGGGCGGCAACCTGCGCTCCATCGGCTCCAAGCCCAAGGGCCAGCCCTGGGAGAGCGGCATCGCCAGCCCCTGGAGCGACCAGCTGATCTACAACAGCCAGACTTCCCTGATCGCGGTGGTGGACTCGGATGACCGGGCGGTGGTGACCAGCGGCGACTACCAGCGCTACTACACGGTGGACGGGGTGCGCTACCACCACATCATCGACCCCGACACCCTCTGGCCCGCCGACTATTTCACCGCCGTCACCATCCTCTGCTCCGACTCGGGCCTGGCCGACTGCCTGTCCACCGGCGTCTTTTGTATGCCCCTGGAAGAAGGCATGGCCCTGATCGAGAGCCTGGACGGGGTAGAGGCCCTCTGGTGTACCAAGGACGGCCAGGTGGTCACCTCCAGCGGCTTTGCCCAGTACCAGATCGAAACGGAATAACGATACCCGGTATCCCGCAGCCCCCGGCTTTCTCCGTGCGAGAGAGCAGGGGCTGTTTTCGCTTTTTATCCCCTTTTGGCCCCATCTTAACAAAACCCAAACAATCCTGTGGTATGGTAGGGGCAAAACCACGCCAGCCAGGAGGGCTTTTGCCATGATCCATATCCTTGTTGTAGACGATGACCCCAAGCTGACCCAGGCGGTCTGCACCTATCTGAACAACAGCGGCTACCAGGCCAAGGGCTGCCTGAGCGCCCAGGCCGCCTACGACGCCATGTACAGCCAGCTGTATGACCTGATCATCTCCGACATCATGATGCCGGGCACCGACGGCTTCCACTTTGCCAAAACGGTGCGCACCCTGAACAAGACCATCCCCATCCTGTTCATCTCGGCCCGGGATGATCTGTCCTCCAAGCAGAAGGGGTTCGACATCGGCATCGACGACTATATGGTCAAACCGGTGGACCTGAGCGAGCTGCTGATGCGGGTGCGCGCGCTGCTGCGGCGGGCCCGCATCGAGGCCAGCCGCCGGCTGACGGTGGGCAGCCTGGTGCTGGACGCCGACGCCCTGACCGCCGCCGTAGACGGCCGGGAGATCCCCGTGACCACCCGGGAGTTCAACATTCTTTACAAGCTGCTCAGTTACCCCAACCACGCCTTTTCCCGCTCCCAGCTGATGGACGAGTTCTGGGGCGTGGAGAGCGACACCGGCCTGCGGGCTGTGGATGTCTACATCGTCAAACTGCGGGACAAATTCGCCTGCTGCGGCAGCTTTGAGATCAAGACGGTGCGGGGCCTGGGCTATAAGGCGGTGATCCTATGAAACGCAGCCGGATGGATTCCCTTTTCCCCTTGTCCCTGTTCTTCCTCTACCTTGTGGTCCTGTTTTTGATGTCGGGGGTCCACACCGGGCTGGTCACCCTCGCCAACGAGGAGGACTGGAACGATCTTGTCCAGATCAGCCTGCCCATCCTCTACTGGGCAGCGGTGGCAGCCGGCCTGACCTTTTTCACCCGCAAAAAGATGATCCAGACCTACGACCGCCCCATGAAGGAGCTGGCCCGGGCCGCCGGGCAGGTGGCGCAGGGGGATTTCTCGGTCTATATCCCTCCCATTCATACCGCCGACCGGTACGATTACCTGGACCGTATGATCCTGGATTTCAACCAGATGGTGGCCGAACTGGGCAGCCTGGAGACCATGCGCACCGATTTCATCGCCAACGTCTCCCACGAATTCAAGACGCCCCTGGCTGCCATCCAGAACTACGCCCAGCTGCTGGAGCAGCCCGGCCTCTCCCCCAAAGAGCAGCGCGCCTGCACGGCGGCCATCCTCGGCAGCACCCGGCGGCTGTCGGCGCTGGTCACCAACATCCTCAAGCTGAACAAGCTGGAAAGCCAGCAGCTGAAGCCCCAGCCGGTCCCCTATGACCTGTGCCGCCAGCTGAGCGACTGCGCCCTGGCCTTTGAACCGGTCTGGGAGGAAAAGCAGATCGAGTTCGACGCCAGTCTGGAGGACCGCACGGTCATCCAGGCCGACGCCAGCCTGCTGGAACTGGTGTGGAACAACCTCTTGTCCAACGCATTCAAGTTCACCCCGCCGGGCGGCCGGGTGACCCTGACCCAGTCCTGCCGGGACGGCTGGGCCGTCGTGACGGTGGCCGACACCGGCTGCGGCATTTCCCCCCAGGCGCAAAAACACATCTTTGACAAATTCTACCAGGCGGACCCATCCCATGCCTCTGCGGGCAACGGCCTTGGGCTGGCGCTGGTCCGCCGGGTGCTGGAACGGACCGGCGGCCGGATCACCGTGGACAGCTCCGAGGGGCGCGGCTCGGCCTTCACGGTGCAGCTGCCTCTGGGTACATCTGCTATGCAAAGCGAGGACACAGCCTTATGAATCAAACTTCCTACACCGGCTATGAGTACCGCGAGATCACCGTTCCCGAATCCCATGCCTCCCTGTGCATGGACAGCTACCCCTGTTTTGGCTGGCAGCCCGACCCCAACAAGCCCGCGCCGGCGATGGCCAGCAGCTTTTCTGCCAAAGGCCGCCAGCGGCAGCCCTGGGTCACCCTGGCGTTCCGGCGGGAGCGCACCATTGCCAACCGCCCCGAATTGACCCGCCTGCAGCGCCATTTTGACAGCTGCATCGGGGAACTGGCCTCGCTGGAAAAAGCCCGCCGCAGCCGGCCCGCCGCAGCTGCCTGGGGCCTGGCCCTGGCAGGCACCGCCTTTATGGCGGGTTCCACCTTTGCCGCCGTGGCGCAGCCGCCCATCGTCTGGCTGTGCATCCTGCTGGCCATCCCCGGCTTTGCAGGCTGGATCGGGCCCTATTTCCTCTACCAGGCCGTCCTGCGCCGGGAGAGCGCCCGCATCGCCCCCCTGATGGAGCAGAAATACGACGAGATCCACGAAGTATGCGAAAAGGGCAGCCGCCTGCTGTACTGACCCTGCCCCCGGCGCCGCAGTTTTCTGCGGCGTTTTTATATTTTTCTAACACGGCCCAAGCAAAACCCAAATCTCCCCCTTGTATCCTTGCATCGAACCATTAACCGCTCCCGGCCGCAACCCTGCGGCCTTGCAGACACCGGCAAAACCTGCTATAATCAGGCAAAACGTGCGGGAGGGCAGCGCTATGCAGGAAAAGATCCATCACACCACCCAGGGCTCCATCCATTACTGGACCGATGCCTGTGCGCCGGGCCCCATGACCCTGGTACTGTTGCCCGGTCTGACCGCCGACCACCGACTGTTCGACCGGCAGATCGAAGCGTTCCGGGGGCGGTGGCGGTTGCTGGCCTGGGACCCGCCCGGCCATGGGGCATCCCGGCCCTTTGCCCTCACTTTCGGTCTGGCCGACAAAGCCCGGTGGCTGCACGCCATTTTGGAGCAGGAAGGGGTGAGCTGGTTCTGCCTGGTGGGACAGTCCATGGGCGGGTATGTGGCCCAGAGCTTTTTGCAGCAGTTTCCGGGGCAGGCGGCGGGGTTCATCTCCATCGACTCGGCCCCGCTGGGGCGGCGGTATACCACGGCCGCCGAGCTCTGGATGCTGCGCCGGTGCGAACCGGTCTACCGCCTGTACCCCTGGCAGGCGCTGCGCCAGGCGGGGGCCAGCGGCTGCGCCCGGAGCATTTACGGCCAGGCCCTGATGCGCCATATGATGGACGGCTATACCCACAGCGAGTACGCCGCCCTGGCCGGGCACGGCTTCCGGATGCTGGCAGACGCCATCGCCTCGGACCTGCCCTACCCCATCGACTGCCCGGCGCTGCTGCTCTGCGGCAGCCGCGACCAGGCCGCCAGCACGCGGCGGTACAACCGGGCCTGGGCCAAAACCACCGGCCTGCCTCTGGTGTGGGTCCCCCATGCGGGCCATAACTCCAACACCGACAACCCCGCCTTTGTCAATCAGCAAATCGACGCCTTTGTACGCAGGCTGTGAAAGGAGAAACGATGGCACAAGAGATCGATCCCGGCCGGACCAGCCGGGCCGCCGCCTTTGCGGCGTGGATGGGCGCGCCCATGCCCATGGTCACCCTGACGGGCACCTTCGATGCGGGCAGGCTGCTCCGTCTGGCCCGGCGGGGCTTCAAGTTCAATATGCTGCTGTGCTGGTGCATCGGTCAGGCCGCCAGCCAGACCCCGGAATTCTACCTGCTGCCGGTGGACGGCAAGCTGCTGCGCTATGACAAGCTGGCGGTCAATGTGGTGGTGGCCACCCGGGCCGGGGGGATCGCTACCTGCGACGTCCCCTTTTCCGGGAACCTGGCCCGGTTCAACCGGGACTATCTGACCCTGACGCGCCGGGTGCGGGACACCGGCCGGGACTACGCTTTGGGGAAGGACTACATGGTCATCGGCACCTCCGCGCTGCCCGGGTTTGCGCTGGACAGCGCCGTCAATATCTACGCAGGGATGTACAACAACCCGTTTTTACTGTGGGGAAAGTGCCGCCGGGGGCTGCTGGGGGCAAAGCTGCCCATCTCGTTCCAGTTTCATCATGTCCAGATGGATGGCCAGCAGGCTGCGCAGTTTCTCAGCCGCCTGCAATGGGCCATGCTCCACCCCGGCCGGAAAGGAGGCCCCGCCCTATGAACAAGCCCAACGCCCGCACCGGCACCCTGTGCGTTTTTCTGGCCGCTCTGCTGTACAGCATCGGCGGGCTGTGCATCAAGGTGATCCCCTGGAACGGCATGGCCATCAACGGGGGCCGAACCGCCATCGCCCTGGTGGTCATCGGGGGGTATCTGGCGGTCATACGGCACCCGCCCCGGTTCAACCGCTGGATCCTGCTGGGGTCGCTGTGCATCTTTGGCACCAACGCCCTGTATTCGGTGGCCAACAAGCTGACCACCGCCGCCAACACCATCGTATTGCAGTTCACCGCGCCCATCTTTGTGATCGTGTTTTCGGCGCTGTTCTGGCACAAAAAGCCCCAAAAACTGGACCTCGCCGCCTGCGCCGTGGTCTTTGGCGGGGTGCTGTTCTTTTTTGTGGACAGCCTGGAGGCGGGAGGCGCTCTGGGCAACCTGCTGGCCATCCTCTCGGGGGCGGCCTATGGTGGGGTGTTCCTGCTCAACGACTTCCCCGATGCCGACGCCATCTCGGCGGTATTCTGGGGGGATGTACTGTCGGCGGTGACCGGCCTGCCCTTCCTGCTGCAGGAAACGCAGTTCACCCAGACGGCCCTGGTCAGCCTGGTGGTGCTGGGGGTGTTCCAGGTGGCGGTGGCCTATATCCTGCTGACCATCGGCCTGCGCACCACCCCGCCGGTGACGGCCAGCCTGGTATCCGGCATCGAGCCGGTGCTCAATCCCCTGCTGGTGGCCGCCTTTTATGGCGAGCGGGTCGGCCCCTTTGCCCTGGCGGGGGCCGCCATCGTCATCTGCGGCGTGGTGGGGTACAACATCCTGAAAAAGCGCCAGCCCGCAGGGTAACAAACAGCGCCCCCGGCCCTCTTTGCAGGAGAGCCGGGGGCGTTTTCTTTTATGGCTGGGCCAGCCAGTCCAGCAGGGCGGCTTGGGCAGCTTCAGGGCTGGGCGCGGTCGGCCCGCCGGTGAGGTAGGCCACCGCGTCATCCCATTCCCGCTGGGGCGCGCAGTCGGGCGCAAGTTCAGCCAGCGCCCGGCGCAGCCGTGCCCGCTGGCCCGGCCCCGGCCGGTGCAGGTCGCTCAAGTATGTGCAGCCTGCCCGCAGGGCCAGGTAGTCCAGTAACGATAAGTATTGATTCATAAATGAACGCAGCTCAATTGACAGGCCATGCACTATAAGGTAAATAGTTGGCTTCTCTTCCGAGGGATTCTTCAAAATAAAAATGAAATCGGGGATTTTCTACTTTATCTCCTTTGATCTCCACGTCTCCATTTTGAACAGCGGTTCCAAATGCCTCATTAGAATTTCCATAATATATGTGTAGATCTGATGGGTATCTGCTGCCGAAAATAAAAGCGTAATCTATTGTTTGCAATGTATCACCTAACCTAAGATGTGTTAAATTAGTGCAATTATCAAAGCAATAATTGTTGTTAATATGTTCTATTTTTGGCAACTCCACAGATGTTAATTTCGTACAGTTCTCAAATACGCTGCCATTTAACACCGTAGCTGACGGTAATGCAATTTTTTCGATAGCAGTATTTTTAAATGCATCCGGATCAATTTCTGTCACTTCAGGCAATGTGACATTTTTTAGAGATGTGCAGCCTTCAAATACGCTTATTCCGATTGAAGTGGCGTCAGGCAAATTAACACTGACCAACGACTTGCAATTTGAAAATGCATAATCTCGACTATGATTCGGTTGAGGGTTAAAATTAGGGAGATCAATAGCTGTAATGCCAGTATTTTTAAACGCATTATACCCTATCAACTGAACATCTGGAAGAGTGGTTCGGTTCAATTCTATACACAAGCTAGTACAACCTTCAAAGGCAGAACTATTTATGGTCCGAATGTCATTTAATTCGATGGTTTTTAATTTTGTGTTATCCTTAAAATTATTATTATCAGCTATTGTTTTAAATCCGCAGCCTTCTTCAGTAATCAAATGTATGACATCAGAATAGGAAAATGGCGCACCTTCTTCGAGATCTCCATATTCAATTAGCGCGTTTTTAACTTTATTAGTGTAAAATTCGCTGGTATACAATGTCGTATTACCTATAGCTTTAGCTGCTCCAGCTTTAAATGTAAGAGTACCAGTTTGAGCATTCCATGTAACCCATTGGGGTTCTTCAGGCTTTGAATCGGGTTCTTCAGGAATCGTAGGTTTTTCATTGTCTTCAGTGTTATTGTTGCTTCCACTATTGGAACCACCGGTGCGATAGGTCAGCACAGCAACATAGTAATAGTTGTTGTCCGCTTTGACCATGCTGATGAAACCGTCCTTCTGTTTTCCAGAGAGGATTTTAAGGATTTCCTGCGCAATTTGGTTTGCCGCATCCTCCGGTTTCAGTTTACCGTTGGCTGCATATACAGTCAGAGAATAGCGGCTTTTTAGCAGTTCCTGTATACTGCTGTTTTGCGCCATAGCCTGCTGTACATCAGAAACCTGTATTTTTTCCTCCAGCGCATCCCATAGAGCATCGGTGAATTTCTGGTCAGTATCAAAATAAACTGATACTTGCTGGCCTTGAGCTTCATTAACAGTTTTGGCCGCCAGCGTGGAATAATCGTCCCTGCCGCAGCCCGCCAGCGCCAGCACCGCAAAAACAGCTGAAAGCAGCAGGGCCGCACATTTTTTGACGTTCATACGTTTACCTCCATATTCAAATTCGAATTTCAGCCGGAGGTTTGGAAGGGTATACAATTCCGGACTGGTATTTTTGGATGGTGTGCAGCAGGTTTTCGATTGCGGGAGGTACGATTTTGTGATATAATTTTTCACAAAGAATGGACGCTCAGACCGGTTTGGAAAGGTATACTTTTCCAAACCGGTCTGTTTGCTTTTGCACCGGGTACATTTCCGGACAGACAGGCGCAAAAAGCCCGCCGCACAGTTGTGCGGCGGGCTTTTTGAAAGATTTGAAGGTGTATCCGATGCCCAGCGGGCGGATCAATCCAGTTCCAGTGCGCCGGTGTACAGCTGATAGTAGGTGCCGTGCTGGGCGATCAGCTGATCGTGGGTGCCGCGCTCGATGATGCGGCCATGGTCCAGCACCATGATGGCATCCGCGTTCTGGACGGTGGACAGACGGTGGGCGATGACAAAGGTGGTGCGGCCGGTCATCAGGGCGTCCATGCCGCGCTGCACGATGGCCTCGGTATGGGTGTCGATGGAGCTGGTGGCCTCATCCATGATCATCACCGGGGGGTCGGCCACGGCGGCGCGGGCGATGGCCAGCAGCTGCCGCTGGCCCTGGCTGAGGTTGGCGCCGTTGCCGGTCAGCATGGTGTTGTAGCCGTCGGGCAGGCGGCGGATGAAATCATCGGCGCCGGCCAGACGGGCCGCAGCGATGCACTCCTCGTCATGGGCTTCCAGGTTGCCGTAGCGGATGTTCTCCATGACGGTGCCGGTGAACAGGTTGGTATCCTGCAGCACGATGCCCAGCGAATGGCGCAGATCCGCCTTCTTGATCTTGCGGATGTTGATGCCGTCGTAGCGGATCTTGCCGTCTTGGATGTCGTAGAAACGGTTGATCAGGTTGGTGATGGTGGTCTTGCCGGCGCCGGTGGAGCCAACGAAGGCCACCTTCTGGCCCGGCTTTGCATACAGGGAGATGTCGTGCAGGACGGTCTTTTCGGGCACATAGCCGAAATCCACGTCATAGAACCGCACATCGCCCCGCAGGCGGGTGTAGGTGATGGTGCCGTCGTGGTGGGGGTGCTTCCAGGCCCAGACGTTGGTGCGCTCGGGGTATTCCTCCAGCGTGCCGTCCTCTTTCTCGCGGGCGTTGACCAGGGTGACGTACCCCTCGTCCACCTCGGGCTCCTCATCCAGCAGGGCAAAGATGCGGTGGGCGCCGGCCAGGCCCATGACCACCATGTTAACCTGGTTGGACACCTGGCCGATGGCGCCCGCAAACTGCTTGGTCATGTTCAGGAAGGGCACCACGATGCTGATGTTCAGGGCCATGCCGGACAGGCTCAGGTTGGGCGCGCCGTTCAGCAGCAGGCTGCCGCCCACCAGGGCCACCAGAACATAGGTGACGTTGCCCATGTTGCCCAGCAGGGGCATCAGGATGTTGGCGTAGCGGTTGGCTTTTTCGCTGTTCTCGAACAGGGCGTCGTTCACCTTGTCGAAATCGGCCTTGGCGCCTTCCTCGTGGCAGAACACCTTGATGACCTTCTGGCCGGTCATCATTTCCTCCATGAATCCCTCTGCCTTGGCCAGGGTGACCTGCTGCTGCAGGAAGTAGCTGGAGGAGTGGCTGCTGACGTACCGCGCCGTAAAGAACATGACGATGACGCCGCACAGCACCGCCAGCGCCAGCCAGATGCTGTAATAGATCATGATGCAGAAGACGCTCAGCAGGGTGATGGCGGAGATCATCAGCTGGGGCAGGCTCTGGCTGATGAGCTGGCGCAGGGTGTCGATATCATTGGTGTAGAAGCTCATGATATCGCCGTGGTTGTGGGTGTCGAAGTAGCGGATGGGCAGATCCTGCATATGGGCGAACATCTTCTCCCGCAGCTTGGCCAGGGTGCCCTGGGTGATGATGGCCATCATCTGGTTGAAGGCCGCGCCGGCCGCCAGGCTGATGACGTACAGGGTGACCAGGATGATCACCAGGCGGAAAATGCGCCCGGACACGCTGGCCCAGTCCCCTGCGCGGTATACTTCCTCCACGATGGAGATCACGTTCTGCATAAAGACCGACGGCATCGAGCTGACGATGGCGTTGACCAGGATGCAGCAGATGGTGATGGGCAGAAGCACCGGATAGAAGGAAAAGATGGTGCGGATCAGCCGGGGCATGACCCCCTTGGGAGCGCGCCGGCCCCGCTGGGTGCTGGTGGTGTTATTCGGCATCCTTGTCACCTCCGTTCTGGGTCTGGCCGATGCTGGAGCGGTTCTGGGTGGTGTACAGGTCGCGGTAGACCTGGTTCCTCTCCATCAGCTCCTGATGGTTGCCCACGTCCACGATGCGGCCGCCCTCCATCATAATGATGCGGTCGGCGTCCTGCACGCTGGACACACGCTGGGCAATGATGATCTTGGTGGTCTCGGGGATGAACTCCCGGAAGCCCTTGCGGATCAAGGCGTCGGTGCGGGTGTCCACGGCGCTGGTGGAGTCGTCCAGGATCAGGATCTTGGGCTTCTTCAGCAGGGCGCGGGCAATGCACAGGCGCTGTTTCTGGCCGCCCGAGACGTTGGTGCCGCCCTGCTCGATCCAGGTGTCATACTTGTCGGGGAACTGCTGGATGAACTCGTCGGCCTGGGCCAGGCGGCAGGCTTCCAGCATCTGCTCGTCGGTGGCGCCGGGGTTGCCCCAGCGCAGGTTGTCCTTGATGGTGCCCGAGAACAGGACGTTCTTTTGCAGCACCACCGCCACCTGGTTGCGCAGGGTCTCCAGATCGTACCGGCGCACATCCACGCCGCCCACCTTGACGCTGCCTTCGGTGGCGTCGTACAGGCGGGGGATCAGCTGCACCAGACTGGACTTGGACGAACCGGTGCCGCCCAGGATGCCGATGACCTCGCCCGACTGGATGTGCAGGTCGATGTCCGACAGGGCGCTGCGCTCGGCGGTCTTGGAATACTTGAAGCTGACGTGGTCGAAATCCACCGAGCCGTCCTTGACCTCGGTCAGAGCATCGGCGGGGCTGGTGAGGGTGCTCTCCTCGGTCAGCACCTGGACGATACGCTCGGCAGACTCCTGGGACATGGTGATCATGGTAAAGACCATGCTCAGCATCATCAGGCTCATCAGGATCTGGAAGCTGTAGGTCAGCATGGAGGACATCTGGCCCACGTTCAAAGCCAGGCCCTGGGTGGTGATGACGGTGTAGGAGCCATAGGACATGACGAACACCATGCCGGTGTAGATGCAGAACTGCATCATGGGGCCGTTCAGGGCCATGATCCGCTCGGCCTTGGTGAAGTCCCGCTGGACGTTCTCGGCGGCGGCGGCAAACTTCTTTTTCTCGTAGTCCTCACGGACGTAGCTCTTGACCACCCGCATGGCCTGGACGTTCTCCTGCACCGAATCGTTCAGGGCGTCGTACTTGCGGAACACCTGCCGGAACAAAGGGGTGGCCGCACGGATGACCAGCAGCAGGCCGATCAGCAGCAGCGGGATGGTGACCAGGAAGATCATGGCCAGACGGCCGCCCATCACAAAGCCCATGACAAAGGAAAAGACCAGCATCAGGGGGCAGCGCACCGCCACGCGGATGATCATCATGTAGGCCAGCTGGACGTTGCTGATGTCGGTGGTCAGACGGGTGACCAGGCTGGAGACCGAGAACTTGTCGATGTTCTCAAACGAATAATCCTGGATATGGTAGAACATATCCTTGCGCAGGTTGCGGGCAAAGCCGGCCGATGCATTGGCACAGGTGGCGCCGGCGGCAGCGCCGAACACCAGCGAGATGATCGCCATTGCCAGCAGCTGGATGCCATACCGCACGATGACGTCCATCGTACAGCCGGCCTGCATCTGGTTGACCAGATTGGCGATCACAAAGGGGATCGCACATTCCATCACCACTTCCACCGTCACCAGCAGAGGGGTCAGGATCGAGGTCTTCTTGTACTCACGGATGCTGTGGGACAAGGTCTTGACGATATGATTCATTCCTCGTGTATTCCTCCTTACAATGTTTGTTCTTGCGCGAACTTGTTGGGGGCGCAGAGGGCGCCGTCAGCGGGCGTTTTCCGCTTCGGCGTCATCCAGGTTCTGCGCCATGGCGGCCAGCGTCTCCTTGAACAGCTGTACCTGCCCGCCGGACAATCCCCGGGTCAGCACCTCCTCGGTCTGGCGCAGGCAGGCCCGCACCTCCGCATCCAGCTGGGCGGCCCGGTCGGTGGGCACAAGGCTTTTCAGCCGCGCGTCGCTCTCCACGCTCTCCCGCCGCAGCAGCCCCTTTTCTTCCAGCTGCTGCAGAATGCCGGTGGCGGTGGAACGGCTCAGACTGAAAACCTGTTCGATGTCACGCTGGAAAACCGGCGCCTCCTGCCAGTGGTTCAGGATGTAGAAGATCACCTGGCTCTGGATGAAGGTGATGTCCACCCCCTGCAAAGTGGCGTTCAGACGGCGTTTTACCTTGCGGGACAACAGATTGATCCATGCGCCGCAATCCTTTTCCAACCTATCCCACCCCCCTTGCGCGCCAGGCATGGCCCGGCGTTTTTGTTCGTGTACGAACAATAGATTACAGGTTTTCCCTTGAATTGTCAAGGCGGAAAGCCCTATTTTTCACATTTCTTGCACAGTTTCTTGTCCAATTTATTGCATAAAAGTGAACGTTAAAAATTGTGCAAAGTGACAAATCCATCCTTCGTGCGTTTTTTCGCCTTATTGTACAAACAAAAACGTTCAAACTTGTGCAATCGTTCCCCGTTTCCTCCGCACGGCCGGGAGCCGTGGCCCGGGGTCAAAAAAAGTCCCGGCTGTACGTCCGATGCGTACAGTCGGAACCGGTCCCAAACGCAAAGCCGCGGCAAACGATCAGACCATGCCGGCCCGGCACTGCTCGATGAACTGGCGGGCGGCCCGGGGGCTGCGTCCCCCGGCCCGGATGGCGAAGGCCTCGCCCCGGGTGATCAGCAGATCGGAGGGCATGGGGATCTGGTACTGTTTGGCCAGCTGCAGCAGGATCTGGCTGTAAAGGGCCTTGTCCGGGCGCTGGAAGGTGACGATCAGCCCAAACCGGGCCGACAGGCTCAGCAGTTCCTGGCGGGTATCCGCTTCGTGCAGGTCATCGCCGGTGCGGTCGGACAGGGTCTCCTTGACCAGATGCCGCCGGTTGGAGGTGGCATACACCGCGAGGTTAGCCGCACGGCCCCCCGCGCTCCCCTCCAGGATCGCCTTGAGGGCGGCAAAGTTGTCGTCGTTGGAAGCAAAGCTCAGGTCGTCGATGAACAGGATGAACTTGAGGGGGTTGGCCGCCAGCTTGTCCATCAGGTCGGGCAGCAGGTACAGCTGGTTCTTTTTCACTTCCACCAGCCGCAGCCCCTGGGAGGCGTACTCGTTGGCGATGGCCTTCACCGCGCTGGACTTGCCGGTGCCCGCGTCCCCATACAAGAGTACATTGTTGGCGGGCAGCCCGGCCAGCAGGGCCTTGGTGTTGGCGATGATCTTCTCCCGTTCCCGCTCGTAGCCGGGCAGATCCTCCAGGCGCTGGGGGTCGGGGTGGCGCACCGGCGCCAGCTTGCCCTCGTCGCCCAGCATAAAGACATGGTGGCGGGCAAACATCCCATAGCCCCGCCGGCCCATCTGGCCCAGGCGGTCGGTGTACGCGGCGGCCAGGCCGGTGGGATGGGCCTCCCACCGGGGCAGGAAGGCCAGCTCCTCCCGCCGGCTGTCCTCCAGGCCGGCGGCCTCCAGCAGGCCGTCCAGGCTCAAAGCGGACAGCTGCTCCAAAAAGTCCAGCTCCCCTTCCAGGGCTTTCTTCAGCCCGGGGGCCAGGGCGCCCCGGGCCGCCTGCCGGGCGCAGATATTCTCACACTCCAGCACGGCGGCCAGGATGTACTCGCTCAGGTCGTCGGTGTCCTGCGCAAACAGCAGCGCTTCCATCTCCCCTGCCGCCTGGCAGACCGCCTGCAGGCCGGCCCCCTGGGCCAGCGCTTTGGCCAGACGGCCGTAGGCCGCCACCACAGGGTCCTCCAGCAGGCTGCGGAACACCGCCAGCCCCGCCAGACGCGCACAGATCTGTTGTATCTTCATGGAAAGATCCCCCTCATTTCCGGTAGATTCGACGGGCGATCCAGCCGCCCATACTATTTTAGTATAGTGCGCGGGCCCTCCGCGTGCAAGGGGCAAGGGGGCGCAGAGGGTCAAAAAGTGAATTTTTTTCATCTTTTGGGTGAAGCGAGGCGAAAAATATATCGATTGACAACCCCCTGTTTTTTTAGTATAGTAAAGTTCAATACAGAGAATCAACTGCGCAGATGGGAACAAGTAGCGCACAGGTCCCCGCTCTCCAGAGAGCCGCCGGTGGATGCAAGGCGGCGGGCGGGCCGGGCGCAAAGTCCTCCCGGAGCAGCGCTGCCCAAAGGCATCGCCCGGTAAGCAGCGCCGGATGCACCCGTTAGCGTGCGGGGCCAGGCACCAGCTGCATGGCCCGTGAGAGGGCGCGGCCAAAGCCGCGTCAACGAGAGTGGTACCGCAGAGAGCTTTTTGCAAGGTCTTTGTCTCTTGGTCAACAGACGGGGGGCGAGGGCTTTTCTTTATTGCCGGAGCCCGCCTGCTTCGGTCCGCAGGAGTAAGTATAGGGAAACAGGAGAGATGAACAATGCTGCTGAACGGTTCTCAGATTTTTGTCGAAGTCCTCTGTGAGCAGGGCGTTGACACCATTTTTGGCTACCCTGGCGGCGCGGTCCTCAACTTGTACGATGAGCTGTACAAGAACGCCGACCGGATCCAGCATGTGCTGACGGCCCATGAGCAGGGCGCGTCCCACGCAGCGGACGGCTACGCCCGCGCCACCGGCCGCACCGGCGTGGTGCTGGCCACCAGCGGCCCGGGCGCCACCAACCTTGTCACCGGCATCGCCACCGCTTATATGGACAGCGTGCCCATGGTGGCCTTTACCGGCAACGTATCCACCGACCTGCTGGGCCGGGACAGCTTCCAGGAAGCGTATATCGAGGGCATCACCATGCCCATCACCAAGCACAATTTCACCGTCCGCCGGGTGGAGGACCTGGCCGACACCATGCGTGCGGCCTTCCGGATCGCCCAGAGCGGGCGCAAGGGCCCGGTCCTGGTGGATATTCCCAAGGATGTCACCTCCAACAAGTGCGAGTTCACCCACCGGCAGCCCGAGCCCATCCGCACCGTCACCACCTTTGACGAGCAGGAAGTGTCCTGGGCGGCCGAGATCATCAACGGCGCCCAGCGCCCCCTGGTCTATTTTGGAGGCGGCGTGCGCAGCGCGGCCAGCTGCCAGCCCCTGCGGGACCTGATCCACAAGGCGGGCATCCCCGCCACCTACACTCTGATGGGCGCGGGCGTGGTGCCCTACGGCGACCCGCTGAACATCGGCATGATTGGGATGCACGGCTGCTACACCGCCAACCGGGCCGTCAGCGAGGCGGACGTGGTGGTGGCCATCGGCACCCGCTTTTCGGACCGGGTGGCCCTCAAGCCCAGCACTTTTGCCCAAAAGGCCACCATCATCCAGATCGACATCGACCCCAGCGAGGTCAACAAAAACGTGGAGGTGGATCTGTCGGTGGTAGGCGACGCGACCTACATCCTGCAGGCCATGCTGCCTATGATCGAGCCGGCCCAGCATCCCGAGTGGATGGCCCAGATCCAGAACTGGCAGTCCCACGACTACCATCCCGTATCCGACGCCAGCCGCCTGATGCCCCACCAGGTGATCGGGGAGATCTGCAGCCAGTGCGGCCCCGACACCGTCTACGTCACCGACGTGGGCCAGCATCAGATGTGGGCGGCCCAGTACCTGCACCACGCCAGGAGCCGGGGCTTTATCACCAGCGGCGGCCTTGGCACCATGGGCTTTGGCTACGGCGCCGCCATCGGCGCACAGATGGCCCTCGGGCGGGACCAGCGGGTGGTGATGCTCACCGGCGACGGCTCGTTCCACATGAACCTGAACGAAGCCTGCACCGCCGTCAGCTACAACCTGCCCATCATCACGGTCATCTTCAACAACCAGGTCCTGGGCATGGTGCGCCAGTGGCAGACCGCTTTCTACGGCAGCCGCTATTCCCAGACCGACCCCCACCGCAAGACCAACTTTGTCAAGCTGGCCGAGGGCTTTGGCCTCAAGGGCTACCATTGCGAGAACCTGGCCCAGTTCCAGCAGGCTTTTGCCCAGGCTTTGCAGAACGACGGCCCCACCTGGATCGAGTGCATGATCGGCAAGGACGAGAAGGTCCTGCCCATGATCCCGGGCGGCGGGGATATCAACGACATCATGATGGAATAAGGAGGTAACCAGCATGGAACGTACGGAACAGCGTCAGGTGGTCAGCCTGCTGGTGGACAACCAGACCGGCGTCCTGGCCCGGGTGTCCAGCCTTTTCTGCCGCCGGGGCTTCAACATCGAGAGCCTGACCGTGTCGGCCACCAACGATCCCACCGTCAGCCGCATCACCATCACCGTTTACAGCGATGAGCGGCGGCTGGACCAGCTGCTTTTGCAGACCGAGCGGCTGGAAGTGACCCGCCAGGTCTTTGTGCTGGACGAGAAGAAGGCCCTGCAGCGGGAGCTGCTGCTGCTGAAAGTGGCGGCCACCGTGGCCAACCGGGCCGAGCTGCGGGAGATCGCCAGCATCTACAAGGCAAAGATCATCGATCTGTCCCCTGACAGCATGATCTTTGAGCTGACCGGCAAGCCCGAGAAGATCGATGCCTTCCTGCGTATGTTCGAAGGCTATACCATCCTGGAGCAGTGCCGCACCGGCGTCACCGCCCTGGAGCGGGGCGGGATGCATCAGCACATGCAAAAGCCGCCGCAGGAGGTGCGGGCCACCCAGTTCCCCCTGCCGGGCGTGGTGGGCAGCTGCCCCAAATAACGTGTTTTTTCGCTCCTCGCGAGGGGACCGGAGATAGAATTTGACTGGATTTCATCTGTTCTGAAACGGAAAACAGCAAAAGGAGAACGATTATGGCGATCAAGAAGTATTACGACAGCGACTGCAACCTGGGCATCCTGGACGGCAAGACGGTGGCCGTCATCGGCTTTGGCAGCCAGGGCCATGCCCATTCGGAGAACCTGGCCGAGAGCGGCGTGAACGTGGTGGTGGGCCTGCGCAAGGGTTCGAGCCACTGGGTCAAGGCCGAGGAGTTCGCCGCTTCCCATCCCAACTTCAAGGTGATGGAAGTGGAGCAGGCCGCCCAGGCCGGCGACGTGGTGATGATGCTGGTGCCCGATGAGCTGTGCGCCGACATCTACAACAAGCAGGTGGCCCCCTATATGACCGAGGGCAAGGCCCTGGCTTTTGCACACGGCTTCAACATCCACTTCAAGACCATCACCGCCCCCAAGAATGTGGACGTCATCATGATCGCCCCCAAGGGCCCCGGCCACATCGTCCGCCGTCTGTACACCGAGGGTGAGGGCTGCCCCAGCCTGATCTGCGTGGAGCAGGACTACACCGGCAAGGCCAAGGAGATCGCCCTGGCTTACGCTTCCGGCATCGGTGCGGGCCGCGCCGGCATCCTGGAGACCACCTTCCGCGAGGAGACCGAGACCGACCTGTTCGGCGAGCAGGCCGTGCTGTGCGGCGGCGTCTGCGAGCTGATCCACGCCGGCTTCGACACCCTGGTGGAGGCCGGCTACGCCCCCGAGATGGCCTACTTTGAGACCTGCCATGAGATGAAGCTGATCGTTGACCTGATCAACGAGGGCGGCTTCTCCAAGATGCGCTACTCCATCTCCAACACCGCCGAGTACGGCGACTACCGCACCGGCAAGCGGCTGATCACCGAGGAGACCCGCAAGGAGATGAAGAAGATCCTGTCCGAGATCCAGGACGGCACCTTTGCTTCCGAGTTCCTCACCGAGATGAGCGACAAGGGCGGCCGCAAGGTCCACTTCCTGGCACAGCGCCGGATGCAGGCCGAGCACCCCATCGAGAAGGTGGGCGCTGAGCTGCGCAGCATGATGAGCTGGCTGAAGAAATAACCACACGCCGGCCCCGGCGGCCCGGGGTGCATCTGAATCCCCGCTCTGCGCGCCCCTGCCCGGATGCAGGCGGCGGCCAGGCGCCGGAAACGGTTCGGAGCACCCCTGTGCCGGGGCCGGTTTTGTATGTCCAAGGAAGGAGACCACCCCCATGAGAAGCGACAATGTGAAAAAGGGCTCGGAGCGCGCCCCCAACCGCAGCCTGTTCTATGCCCTGGGCTACACCCCCGAGGAACTGGACCGTCCCCTGATCGGCGTCATCTCGGCTTACAGCGAGATCGTGCCCGGCCATATGAACCTGGACAAGATCGCCGACGCGGTCAAGGCCGGGGTCCAGATGGCGGGGGGCACCCCCATCCTGATGCCCGCCATCGGGGTGTGCGACGGCATCGCCATGGGCCATGTGGGCATGAAATACAGCCTGCCCAGCCGGGAACTGATCTGCGACAGCGTCGAGACCATGTGCCAGGCCCACCAGCTGGACGGCCTGGTGCTGGTGCCCAACTGCGACAAGATCGTGCCCGGCATGGTGATGGCGGCCTGCCGGCTGGATGTACCCGCCGTGGTATGTTCGGGCGGGCCCATGCTGGCCGGCACCTATGGCGGCGAGGAAGTCAGCCTGAGCAAGATGTTCGAGGCGGTAGGCGCCTACAAGGCCGGGATGATCACCGACGCCCAGCTGGAGGACTGCACCTGCAACTGCTGCCCCAGCTGCGGCAGCTGCTCGGGCATGTACACCGCCAACAGCATGAACTGCCTGTGCGAGGCGGTGGGCATCGCCCTGCCCGGCAACGGCACCATCCCCGCCGTCTACTCCAAGCGGCTGCAGCTGGCCAAGCACGCGGGCATGGCCGTGATGGACCTGGTTCGCAAGGGGGTCACTGCACGCCAGATCATCAACGAGCGCTCCCTGCGCAACGCACTGACCTGCGATATGGCCCTGGGCTGCTCCACCAACACGGTGCTGCACCTGCTGGCCATCGCCCATGAGGCGGGCGTCCCCATCGACCTGGCCATGTTCAACGAGATCTCGGCCCGCACCCCCAACCTCTGCCACCTGGCTCCCGCCGGCCCCACCCATATGCCGGATCTGTACGCGGCAGGCGGCATCCCGGCGGTACAGGCCGAGCTGGCCAAGAAGGGCCTGCTGGATCTGGACGTCCCCACCGTCACCGGCAAGACCCTGGGTGAGAACATCGCCGGCGCCCACATCCTGGACGAGAAGGCCATCCGGCCCATCGACGATCCTTACAGCCCGACCGGCGGCCTGCAGATCCTGTGGGGCAACATCGCCCCCGACGGCTGTGTGGTCAAGCGCAGCGCCGTGGCGCCCGAGATGCAGACCCACAGCGGCCCGGCCCGTGTATTCAACAGCGAGGAGGAGGCCATCACCGCCATCTACGCCGGCAAGATCGTGCCCGGGGACGTGGTGGTCATCCGGTACGAAGGCCCCCGCGGCGGCCCCGGGATGCGGGAGATGCTCAACCCCACCTCGGCCCTGGCCGGCATGAAGCTGGACACCACCGTGGCCCTGATCACCGACGGGCGTTTCTCGGGCGCGAGCCGCGGCGCCGCCATCGGCCATGTCAGCCCTGAGGCTGCCGCCGGCGGCCCCATCGGCCTGATCGAGGAGGGCGACACCATCACCATCGACATCCCCAACGCCAAGATCACACTGGAAGTGTCGGAGGAGGAGCTGGCCGCCCGCAAGGAGCGCTATACAGCGCCCCAGCCCAACGTCCAGTCGGGCTGGCTGAGCCGCTATGCCCGCATGGTCACCAGCGCCAATTTCGGCGCAGTGCTGAAGTAAGCCGGCGCAAGATCCATCCGCTGCCCGGAGATCCGTTCGACCCCAAACGGGCCGCGCAGACCAAAGCAAGAGATCCAACAAACGCCCCTGTGCTGCACCTTGACGGTGTGACACAGGGGCGTTTTTGCGGACTTTTTCGAATCGCCTGCAAACAGGCCGCAAAAACAAAAACCCCGCATGGACACTTGGTTTTTCAAGCATCCATGCGGGGTCTTATCAAGTTGCGCCAGCAGGAGTCGAACCTGCGATGGGGGAGTCAAAGTCCCCTGCCTTACCGCTTGGCGATGGCGCATTGCAAGCACGGCGGGCCCGGGCGGACACGCCGTGCATCGTCATTCAGTATACCACAAACGGCTGCCGGATGCAACCATTACTCGATCAAGCCGTTGAGCAAGGTCAGGCATTTGCGGCTGTGCAGCTTGCGGATGGCCTTGGCCTCGATCTGGCGTACACGCTCGCGGGTGACGCCAAAGTCCCGGCCCACTTCTTCCAGGGTGCGGGGACGGCCGTCGTCCAGGCCGAAGCGCAGCCGGATCACCTTTTCTTCCCGGGGGGTCAGGCTCTTGAGGGCCAGGTTGATCTGCTGGGCCACCATGGCGCGGTCTGCGGCCTTGCCGGGGGCCTCGGCGTTCTCGTCGGCCACAAAGTCTCCCAGAGAGGAATCTTCTTCCTCGCCCACAGGGCTTTCCAGGCTGGCGGGCTCCTGGGCCATCCGCTGGATCTCCCGCACCCGCTCCACCGTCATATCCATGGCCTTGGCCAGTTCCTCGGCGGTGGGCTCATGGCCGTTCTGGTAGACCAGCTGGCTGGTGGCCTGGCGCATCCGGTTGATGGTCTCCACCATATGGACCGGGATGCGGATGGTGCGGGCCTGGTCCGCGATGGCGCGGGTGATGGCCTGCCGGATCCACCAGGTGGCATAGGTGGAAAAGCGGAAACCGCGGGCGCAGTCGAACTTTTCGGCCGCCTTGATCAGGCCGATGTTCCCCTCCTGAATGAGGTCCAGGAAAGCCAGATTGTGGCCCACATGTTTTTTGGCGATGGACACGACCAGGCGCAGGTTGGCCTCACTGAGGCTGCGGCGGGCGTTCAGACCGTCCTGCCGGGCCTTCAGCAGCTCCTCCCGCTTTTCATCGCTCAGAGGGCCGTCCTCCACAGCCTCCATGGCTTCCTTTTCCTCGGCGGCGTCCTCAGCGGCATCCTCGGGGCTTTCCTTGTCCCGGCGGTCCTCCGTGTCCTCTGCATCCTCCGGCTCCTCATAGTCGGGGGAATTTTCGTCCTCCTCAAAGGAGAAGCGGGCGGTATTCTTTTTGATGTAATCGGGGCGGTTGTACTTGCGGCGGTCGGCCTGCAGGATGCGGGCCGCCTCGGCGCCCGCGTGGATGCGGCGGCTCAGCTCCACCTCCTGCTCCGCCGACAGCAGGGGGATCTGGCCGATCTGCTTCAGGTAATTCTTGACGGGGTCGTCCAGCAGCTCATCCATGGCGGCCTTCAGATCGGCAGGGTTCTCCTCGATGTGGTCGTCCTCCGGTTCATCGTAGTCGGTCTCGTTGGCGCTGTTCTCGGCGCTCTCCACCTCGGCCAGGATGCTGTCCACATCCAGCGCGGCCTCGTTCTCCTGGATCTTGATGCCCCGTTCTTCCAGAATGGTGTACAGGCTTTCGGTATCCAGACCGCACTCCTGGGCCAGTGCGCGCACTTCGTCGGCGTTGACGGTGCCATCGCTTGCGCCCTTGCGCAGCATCTCTTTTAAGGTCATGCCCATAATAATCTCTCCTTTTTCCTCAACAGGCCAGCGGGGGACGGCGGATCATATCACCAGACCGCCGTTCACCCCAAACACCTGCCCCGTGATGTACCCGGCTTCTTCCCCTGCCAGGAAAAGCAGGGCCCGGGCCACCTCCTGGGGGCTGCCCAGACGCCCCACCGGGGTCTCCTCCGCCAATGCCTGACGGTCTGCCGGGGTAAAGGCGGCCATCATATCGGTGTCGATGACCCCGGGGGCCACGCAGTTGACGGTGATGCCGCTGGGGCCTTCTTCCCGCGCCAGGGCCTTGGTCAGGCCGATCAGGCCAGCCTTGGCGGCGGAATAGTGCACCTCGCAGCTGCCGCCGGTCTGGCCCCACATACTGCTCACCGTCAGGATCCGTCCCCATTTGCGGCGGATCATGCCGGGCAGGGCCAGCTGGCACAGATGGAACGCGCCGGTCAGGTTGACGTCCAGCATATGCTGCCATTCCTCCGGGGTGATGTCGGTGAACAGCTTTTGCTGGGCAATGCCGGCATTGCAGACCAGGATGTCCACATGGCCCAGCATCGCCTCCGCCGCGGCAAAGGCCGCCTCACAGGCAGGGCGGCTGGCCACATCGCATTGCAGCGCGACACAGCCGGGCAGGCTTGCCTCCAGGTCCGCCGCCGCCTGGGCGTTGGTGTGGTAGAGCACCGCCACCCGATACCCCGCCTGATAAAAGGCGCGGGCCGCAGCGGCGCCGATGCCCCGGTCCCCGCCCGATACCAGCACGCCCCGGCCCGGCGTGTGCCGGGCTGCCGCAGCAGACGGCGCCTGTTCCGGGCGGACCTGGGGCACAGGCTCTGCTGCCGGCTCTGTCTTGGGCGCCTCTGCGGCAGGGGCCGGATCTGCAGAGGCCGCAGCGGAAGGCTCATGGTCCTCCGCGGGGGGGTCCAGATCAAAAGTCAGCTCAAAATCATCTTCGCGCATGGGCTTTTTCTCCTGCTTGATAAATCGGCTGCCGATGCTTCACAGGGCCTGCCCCTGTGCCCGCTGCCGCGCCGCCTGAACTGCATCCGCCGGAATCGCCGGCCCTGCGGCATTTTTGAGCATAAAAGCGGGAACATTCGGCAAAATACCATCGTATATTATACACCATCGGCGCGAAAAAAGAAAGAGGGTGTAAAAAAATTGTCATTCTTTTGTCTCGGGATCTTTGGGGCGCCATTTTTTCCGCGTGCCGCGCTGGGCCCGCAGGCGCACAAAGAACTCTGCCAGCAAAGCCGAAGCCTCCTCTGCCCGCAGCCCTCCTTCCACCGCCGGATGGTGGTTGAAAGGCAGGGCAAACAGGTCGGTCACCGAACCGCAGCACCCGGCTTTGGGGTCGGCGGCGCCGTATACCACCCGCCGGATGCGGCTGTTGAGAATGGCGCCCGCGCACATGGGACAGGGCTCCAGGGTGACGAACAGCTCGCATTCCCACAGCCGCCAGCCCCCCAAAGCCTTGCAGGCCCGGTCGATGGCCAGCAGCTCGGCATGGTGGACCGCGTTGCGCTCGGTCTCCCGCGTGTTGTGGGCAGCGGCTACGATCTCGCCCCGGCGGGCCACCACCGCACCCACCGGCACTTCTCCCAGGGCGGCGGCCTTCTCCGCCTCGGCCAGGGCCGCGCCCATCAGCTCATGATCTGTCATGCAGGGTCCTCCTTTTAAAATGTTCGCATATGCGCCGCAAAACGCGGCATGACCATTTTGTTCAAAGAATTGACTTTCCGGCGGATGGCCGGTATACTATACACAGCCTGCACCTGTTGCGGCGCAGGGAGAGAGAGGGCCGGGCATCCCCTGCCCGTTAGGGAGGTAAAAGAAACGTATGGTACGCATCCTGACCGATTCCGCAGCCGACTTCACACCCGCCGAGGCGGAGAAGCTGGGCATCATTGTCATTCCCCTGAACGTCACCTTTGAGGACGGGTCTGTCATCCGGGACAGCATCGACATGACCCCCGACGAATACTACCAGGCCTTGAGCCGCTGCAAGAAGCTGCCCACCACCAGCCAGCCCAGCCCGGCCCTGTTTGAGCACGCCTTTGCCCAGGCGGCCGCCGAGGGGGACCAGGTGGTGGCCATCCTGATCTCCGAGAAGCTGTCCGGCACCTGTCAGTCGGCCCGGCTCGGGGCCGAGATGGCCGGCTGTGACAACGTATTCGTGATCGACAGCACCACCGCCACCCTGGCCCAGGCTTTGCTGGTGCGGCTGGCCGTCCGTCTGCGGGACGAGGGCAAACCGGCCGCCCAGATCGTGGCTGCCATCGAGCAGGCCAAAAAGCACGTCCATCTGGCCGCCGTCATCGACGACCTGAACTACCTGCGCAAAGGCGGCCGCCTGCCGGCGGGCGTGGCCTTTGCCGGCGGGATGCTGGGGGTCAAACCTCTGATCGCCGTGGCGGAAGGCAAGGTCAAGCTGATCGGCAGCGCCCGGGGCCTGCCCGGAGCCTATGTGGCCCTCTTTAAAAAGGTAGAGGGGATGGGTGGGGTCAATCCCCGGTTCGAGACGGCCGCCTTCTACACCGAGAACCCCCGGGAGGTGGAGCCCATCCAGACCTATCTGACCCACAACCTGCATCTGCCCCAGCCCCATCTGGGCCAGATCGGCTGCGTCATCGGCACCCACGCGGGGCCGGGGGCCTTTGCGGTGTCCTTCTTCGACCCGGATCTCACGTTGTAACCACGATAAAACACAGGGCCAGCCGTACTTGCTACGACTGGCCTTTTTGATTGGATTCAGGCCAGGCCCGCAGCCTGGGCGGTCAGGCGGCCCAGCAGCAGCACCAGCACCACCAGCATCATGGGGCGGATCACCTTGGCGCCGCCCCGCAGAGCCAGACGGCTGCCGATCAGGTTGCCCACGATGCCGCTGATGGCGCAGGGGATGGCGATGTGGAACACCACCAGGCCCGAGGCCAGATAGGTCACCAGGCTGGCATAGTTGCTGGCCAGGTTGAGAAGTTTGGCGTTGCCGCTGGCCCGGCGCATATCGTACCCCATAAGGGTGCTGAACGCAATGATGGCAAAGGTGCCGGTGCCCGGGCCAAACAGACCGTCGTAGCATCCGATGCCCACGCCGATGGCCAGGGCCTGGGCTATCCTGGCCCGGGTCAGCGGGCAGTCGCCGCAGTCGCGGTCGGGGCGCTTCCACTGGGTCAGGATGACCACCGCCGCCACCGGCAGGATGCACAGCATCATCAGGCGCAGCACGCCGTCGCTGAGCCACACGGCCAGATGACTGCCCGCGGCGCTGCCTACAAAGCTGCCCGCCGCCGCCAGCAGGCCCACCTGCAGGTCCACCGCGCCGCCCCGGAAAAATTTGGCCGTGGCAAAGGTGGTGCCGCAGGCGGCGCTGAATTTGTTGGTCCCATAGGTATAGTGCACCGGCAGCCCCGCAAACAGGTAGGCCGGCAGGCTGATCAGTCCGCCGCCTCCCGCCGCCGAGTCCACCACCCCGGCAAAACCGGTCATACAGATCAAAAAGAGCAGCATCGGGCTGCTTACCGTAATATCACCCATCATAATCTCCCTCTGCGTTGTATTTCAAAACCGGCGCTCCGCTCCATCCGACGGACCGGTCAGCCACAGGCTGCCCTCACAGGCCAGCACCTGGTCCAGCACCATACGGCTGACCCTGGCCCCATACACCATGGCCGGATGGGCGTTGTACTCGATGATGTCCTCAAAGTTCTTGTTCATCAGCACGATGACGTATTCCCCATAGGGGGTGTGTACGATGCCGCCGTCGTTGCGGCAGGCGTTCATGCTGCCGCTCTTGCTGGCCACCCAGATCAGTTCCGGGTCGCCGGTCTCCTCGCAGTCCAGGTAGTAGGGCGGGAAATCGGCCGTCAGCATGGTGTTGTAGTGCTGGGCCCGGAAAATGGTCAGCATCTCCCGGCTGGCCTGGGGACTGACCAGGCTGCCCCGGGCCACCTGCGCGAACAGGCTGCCGTAATCCCGGGGCGTGGTGGTGCCCAGCTGGCTGTACCGGTCAAAGTGGAGGGTGTTGTGCAGCACGGTGTGCGCAAAGCCCAGCTCCCGGATGCAGCGGTTGATCTGGTCCAGGCCCAGGTAATCGATGATCATATTGGTGGCGATGTTGTCCGAGCAAATGATCATCAGGGTGGCGGCATCCTTCACCTTGAGGGCCGCCCCCACCCCCAGGGCCCGCAGCATCCCCGAGCCATCCACAAAGTGCTGGGGCTGGTAGGTGATCCGGTCCTCCAGGCTGGCCTGGCCCCGGCTGGCCTGCAGATACAGGGCCGCCAGGATGTAGGCCTTGATGGTGGATGCCGTTTCAAAGGGCTCGTCCGCCCCGATCTCCACCGTGTGCCCCCGCAGGTCGTCCAGGTAGACGCTCATCTGCCCGCGGTATGAGTACAGTTCGGCGGCGATCCGCTTTTCCAGGGTCATATTTTTATCCATATTGTTGTTATACCTCGTTTTTGTCCTGCGTGTATCATAGGTTTTCCTCAAAGAATCGCCGGGCGTTGCGCCAGAAGATCCCCTCCACCTGGTCCTCCGAGAAGCCCTCTGCCCGCAGCGCATCCGCCAGCACGGGCAGTTTGGAGCAGTCGTCCATCTCCAAAGGGCCGCCGATGCCGTCAAAATCGCTGCCCAGGGCGATCATCTCCGCTCCGCCCACCTGTCGGAAGTGGGCCGCGTGCTTTGCGATCAGGGCCGCCGTGCTGCGGCAGGCAGCCGGGTCGGGCTGGTCGTCCAGGAAGGCGGTGCAGTAGTTCAGCCCCGCGATGCAGCCCCGCCGGGCCATGGCCCGGATCATCTCGTCGGTGAGGTTGCGGCAGTGGGGAGCCAGGGCGCGGCAATTGGAGTGACTGGCCGCAAAGGGGCGGGTGCTGTGCTGCACGACGTCCCAGAATCCCTTGTCCGACAGGTGGCTGACATCCACGATCATGTGCAGCCGCTCCATCTCTGCCAGAAAAGCCAGGCCCGTCCCGGTCAGGCCATGCAGGTTGTCCGGGGGACAGGGCCACAGGAAGGGGCCCTTCTCCTTGACATTGGAGGCTGCCAGCTGGTTGTCGTAGTTCCAAGTGAGGGTCATCATGCGCACCCCCAGTTCGTACAGGCGGCGCAGCACCCCCAGGCTGCCCTTGCAGCAGCCCCCCTCCTCCACCGTCAGCATGGCGCTGATCCTGCCGGCGTCGGCGTTGCGGCGGATGTCGGCGGCGGTGTACACCGGCGCGATGCGGTCCGGGTAGGCCGCCATCAACTCCTTGAAGATGTCGATCTCCTCCAGGGCGGTCACCAGGGGGTCATCCTCTGCCCCCAGATTCACAAAAGCCGCAAAGCATTGCAGCATATAGTCCCCCGCCTCCAGCTTGGCCAGGTCGATGTGCAGTCCATTGCGGGCAAAGCTGAGGGGCCGGCCCGCCTGCCGGGCATGGCGCAACTCGCTGAGGGTGTCGCAGTGCAGATCCCAAACTTTCATACCGTTCTTCCTTTCCGTCCTCCAGGGTGCATCCGAGAAGTCAAACATGCTGAGAGATTCGCCAAAAAGCGCCAGCTGCAAGGCGCATGAGCGCTGCGCTTCTCCATGGAATGCAACGCGGCAGATGGAGCTTTTTGGCAGAATAGAACAGCGTGGGGGCGTTTTCAGATACACCCTAGTACCGTGCCCACGGCGGTCAGCTTCTGGTCCAGGTCGGCGCGGTAGATGCCGCTGGCCGGGTCCAGGCTGTTGTACACCACGCCGCCGCTGGCCGCCGCCCCGGTGGAATGGATGTACAGCCCTTCCCCCAGGTACAGGGCGATATGCCCCGGGAAATAAAGGGCGTCCCCCGGGCGCATCTTTTCCCGTGGGATGGAGCGCATGGGCCAGCCCGGCTTGATCTGGGCGTTGCGGTAGATCAGCACCCCGTTCTGCATATAGACGCTGCTGACCAGGCCCGAACAGTCCAGGCCGCTGCCGGCCCGGCCGCCCCAGCGGTACTGCGCTCCCAGGTACTTTCGGGCCGTCTCGCACAGCGCCCGGCGGAAAGCCCCGGGGTCTCCCCCGTGCCACCGGTCCAGAGCGCGGCGCACCAGCTGCCCCGGCTCCACGCCCAGAGCCTGGGCCAGGGCATCGTCAAAGGGCAGGCCCTCCCGCTGGGTAAAGACCGCGTCCTCCTCCCAGCACAGAGGCTCCAAAGACCTGTCCCACACCCAGGCGGCGCGGCCGTCGGCCAGAAGCACCCGGGTCCAGCCGTCGGGCTTTTCGGCACAGGGGGCCAGCCGCAGCCGGGCGCCCCGCTCCACTGTCAGCAGTGGGATGCCCGCCACCTGGGGACAGCTGAGCAGGTCGGCGGTGCGGGCCGCCATCACGGCGGGGGCCGCCAGATAGGCCTGCATCTGCTCCCGGGTCAAAAAGCGCAGGCTGTCCCGGGCCGCATAGCCCGGATACCCATAGAAGGTGCGCACCCGCACCATCTCCCCCGCGTCCTCCAGCACCTGACAGCTCTGGCCGTAGAGGCCCTGGTCCCCGATGGCCGAGACGGTCTGGCCGTCCTGCCCCGGCATGGTGGGCTGGGGCAGGTCGTAAATGGTCACCGCCGGGCGGTCAAACACAGCATATTGCACAAGGATAGCCCCCTTTCTTTGTTCAGGCCTTCATTGTAGCATTCCATACCGAAAATTGCAATAAGACACCCCCGGTCATTCGACAAAAAATCGCGGGTGCTGGAATCCTGCCGTCCCATCTGGTACAATGGTATAAAGCCGCCACCGGCATCATCTTCGACTGGAACGCCGATCTGCGGCGGTGACCGGCGGCGCGGCCGGATATTGACAAACCCTACCGCCGCGCTATAATAAAGGGACCAAGCCCGGTCTGCCGGGCGAATACGCGGGAAGAAGGTATGCTATGAACGATTTGAAACGTCTGTTTGGCTATATGGGTCCCTACCGCCGGGACATGGCCCTGGGGATGCTGCTGGTGGTGATCGAGACCAGCTTTGAGCTGGTGATCCCGGTGCTGATGAGCGACATCATCGACCAGGGCGTGGCCCGGGGGGACGTGGGCTGCATCCTGCGCATCGGAGTGGAAATGTCCCTGTGCGCGCTCCTAGCCCTGGTCACCGGGCTTTTGTATGCGCGGTATGCCGCCCGGGCCTCCTACGGGTTCGGCGCACGGATCCGCGGGGCCGAGTACGCCAAGGTGCAGCAGTACGCCTTTGGCAACCTGGACCACTTTGAGACTTCTTCCCTCATCACCCGGATGACCACCGACGTCACCGTGCTGCAGAACGCCATCAACGGCGGCTTCCGCCCTCTGGTGCGGGGCCCTTCCATGCTGGTGCTGGGCATCGTCCTGTCCTTTATGATGAGCCCCCGGCTGGCGGTGGTGTTCTTTGTCTGCGGGCCGGTGCTGGGGGTGGTGCTGTTCTTTGTGGTGCGGCGCATCGCCCCCATGTACACCCGGCTGCAGCAGTCGATGGACCATCTGAACAACGTGGTGCAGGAGTGCCTCACCGCCATCCGGGCTGTCAAAGCCTTCGTGCGGGGGGAGTATGAGGAGGAGAAGTTCCGCCAGGTCAACACCGAGCTGATGGACACCAGCCTTTCCACCTTCCGCACCGCGGTGCTCAACCTGCCCGCCTTCCAGCTGACCATGTACGCCGCCATGGTGCTGATCCTCTGGTTCGGGGGGAACATGATCCTGCACGGCAGCCTGACGGTGGGCCGGCTGACCAGCTTCCTCAGCTATGTGCTGCAGGTGATGAACTCCCTGATGATGATCTCCAACGTCTTTCTGCTGATGACCCGCTCGCTGGCCAGCGCCCGCCGGGTGGCGCAGGTGCTGGACGAGCCGGTCGAGCTGACCAGCCCCAAACACCCCGTCACCGACATCCCCGACGGCGGGGTCCGGTTCGAGCACGTCTCCTTCAAATACCATCCCGACGCGGCGGAATACGCCCTGGCGGACATCGACCTGGACATTGCCCCGGGGCAGACCGTGGGCATCCTGGGCGGCACCGGCAGCGCCAAATCCACCCTGGTCCAGCTGATCCCCCGGCTGTACGATGCCACCGAAGGCCGGGTGCTGGTGGGCGGCCGGGACGTGCGGGACTACGACCTGACGGCCCTGCGGGACGCCGTGGGGATCGTGCTGCAAAAGAACGTCCTGTTCTCGGGCACGGTGCGGGACAACCTTCTCTGGGGCGACCCCGGCGCCGGCGACGACGCCCTGTGGGATGCCTGCCGGGCGGCCTGCGCCGATGAGTTCGTGCAGCGGATGCCGGGCGGCCTGGACGCCGACCTCGGCCAGGGAGGCGTCAATGTCTCGGGCGGGCAGAAGCAGCGCCTGTGCATCGCCCGCACCCTGCTGAAAAAGCCCAGGGTCCTGATCTTCGACGATTCGGTCAGCGCGGTGGACACCGCCACCGAGGCGAAGATCCGCAAGGCCCTCGGCGCCCTGGAGGGGGTCACCAAGATCATCATTGCACAGCGGGTCACCTCGGTGATGGCCACCGACAAGATCGTGGTGCTGGAGGACGGGCGCATCCATGCGGTGGGCACCCACCAGCAGCTGCTGGCCGGCGACCCCATCTACCAGGAGATCTATCACTCGCAGATGAAAGGAGGCAGCCCCGATGCCGGCACGGCAGATCACCGGTAAAAAGCCCAAGGATTTTTGGGCCACCCTCAAGACCCTGCTGTCCTATATGGGGCGGCATAAATTCCTCTTCCTGGCGGTGGCGGTGCTGGTCACCGTCAGCGCGCTGGGCAACCTGCTGGGCACCTATATGATCCGCCCGGTGGTCAACAGCGTGGGCGCCGGGGACGTGGACGCCCTGGCCCGGGGGGTCATGGCCACCGCCGTCATCTGCGGCATCGGGGCCCTGGCCGCCTTCGGCTACACCCAGACCATGGTCTACGCGGCCCAGAAGGTGCTGTACGACATCCGCCGGGACCTGTTCGCCCACATCCAGTCCCTGCCGCTGCGTTTTTTTGACACCCAGCTCCACGGCGATATCATGAGCTATTTCACCAACGATGTGGACACGGTGGCCGACGCGCTGAACAACAGCTTTGCCATGACCATCCAGAGCTTCATCCAGATGACCGGCACCCTGGTGCTGCTGTTCGTGCTCAACTGGCGCCTGTCCCTCATCGTGGTGGTGGGCTATGCGGCCATGTTCCTCTACATCCGTTACAGCGCCAGGCGCAGCACCGCCTACTACACCACCCAGCAGAAGGCGCTGGGGGACGTGAACGGCTACATCGAGGAGATGGTCAGCGGCCAAAAGGTGATCAAGGTCTTCAACCACGAGCCCGAGAACCTGCGCCAGTTCGAAGTGCGGAACGAGGCGCTGCGCAAAGCAGGCACCGGCGCCCAGAGCTATGCCGCCACCATGGTGCCCGCCGTGGTCAGCATCTCCTATATCAACTACGCCATCGTGGCGGTGGTGGGGGGCCTGATGGCCCTGGCCGGCATGACCGATATCGGCAGCCTGTCCAGTTACCTGGTCTTTGTGCGGCAGGCGGCCATGCCCATCAACCAGTTCACCCAGCAGAGCAACTTCCTGCTGGCTGCCATGGCCGGCGCCGAGCGCATCTTTGAGGCCATGCACCTGCCCTCCGAGACGGACGACGGTAAGATCCGCCTGGTGAACGCGGAGGAAAAGGACGGCGTCCTGACCGCCTGCGCCCACAAGACCGGACGCTGGGCCTGGCAGAAGCCGGACGGGCAGCTGGTGCCCCTGCGGGGGGATGTGCGGTTCCATGACGTGACCTTCAGCTATCAGCCCGGCCACCCCATTTTGCAGCACATCAGCCTGTATGCCAAGCCTGGTCAGAAGATCGCCTTTGTGGGCTCCACCGGCGCCGGCAAGACCACCATCACCAACCTGATCAACCGCTTTTACGACATCGACGCGGGAAGCGTCACCTACGACGGCATCGATGTGCGGGACATCCAAAAGGATTCCCTCCGCCGCTCCCTGGGCATCGTGCTGCAGGACACCCATCTGTTCACCGGTACCATTGCCGACAACATCCGCTTCGGCAAGCTGGACGCCACCCGGGAGGAGATCGTCGCCGCCGCCAAAATCGCCAACGCCGACAGCTTCATCCGCCGCCTGCCCCAGGGCTACGACACCCGCATCACCTCAGACGGCGCAAGCCTCTCCCAGGGGCAGCGGCAGCTTTTGGCCATTGCCCGGGCGGCCGTGGCCGATCCGCCGGTGCTGATCCTGGATGAAGCCACCAGCTCCATCGACACCCGCACCGAGTCCCTGATCGAAAAAGGGATGGACCGGCTGATGGAGGGCCGCACCGTGTTCGTCATCGCCCACCGTCTGTCCACCGTCCGCAACGCCAACGCCATCATGGTGCTGGAGCACGGCCGGATCGTGGAGCGCGGCGACCACGACGACTTGCTGGCCCAGAAGGGCGAATACTATCAGCTCTACAACGGTATGTTCGAGCTGAGCTGAAAGATGCAAAAGACCCTGCCTGTACACCCAGGCAGGGTCTTTTTGTCTGTTTTTTTCACGCGGGCAGGTGCACCGTCACGGTCAGGCCGTGGGGCTGGGTCTGGGCGAAGTGCAGCCTGGCCCTGTGGGCCTGGACGATCTGGCGCACGATCCGCAGGCCCAGCCCATGCTCCGCCCCGCCGGGGACTGCCGCCTGGGTGCTGGCCACCGGCGCGCCCCGGTTCAGGCTGGCCAGCCGCTGGGGGCTGACCCCCACCCCGTCGTCCGTTACGGTGAAGCAGCAGCCGCCCCCCGCGTCCGGCGTCACCGACACGGCGATGCGGCAGCCCTCGGGGTTGTGGTCGATGCAGTTGCGCACCAGATTGAACAGCATCCGTTCCAGCAGGGCCCCGTCCCCCGCCACCGTCATCCGGCAGTCCGGGTCCGTCTCGGCAAATTCCAGGACATAGCGGTCGGGCAGGCCGCTGTTCAGCACTTCGCTCACCGCCTGGCGGGCCAGCTCCACCGGGTCCAGGGGCTTGCGCTCCACCGGCCGCAGGGCGTATTCCAGCTTGGTGGTCAGATTCAGGTCGGCCACCAGACTGGTCAGTTTTTCGCCCTGGCGGCGGATCACACCGGCCTGGCTGCGGGCCGCTTCGGGCAGGGCCGGGTCCTCCTCCAGCTGGCTGGCATACCCCAGGATCACCGACAGCGGGGTCCGGATGTCGTGGGAGATCCCCCGGATCCACTCGGCGCGGGTGTTGTCCTTCTGGGCGATGTAGGATGCGGCGCGGTTCAGGCTGGCGCTGATCTCGGCCAGCTCCCCCACTTCCTTCAGGGTCTGGGGCTTGCCGTCGGCCAGGCCCCGGATGGCGTTCAGGATGGGCCCCATGGCCTTTTCCACCCGGCGGGTGCTGCGGATGAACAGTCCCACCACCAGCAGAAGGTTTGTGTAAAAGATGGCGCTGGCCAGCACGGTCAGCAGGTCCATATAATCCCGGTCCAGCGAGACATAGTATTTGACCATCGACCCTTTGGGACTGCCCACCACCACCAGGCTGCCGTCCTCCTGGGCCCATACCGTCACCGGCCAGTCCTCCAGATACGACCGGCTGAAGCGGGCGATATCCCCTGCGGTATAGGGGTGGTCCAGCTCCTGGGGCAGCCGGTATTTCCAGGCCACCTGGCCGACAGGGTCCAGCACCATGGCCCAGGCCTCCCGCTCATCCAGCATCTGCTGGCCCACCACATTCACCTTCCAGTCCCCGCCGCTCCCGGTCAGGTTGTCGCAGAAAGCGGAGATGGAAAAGGCGGTGGGCACGGTCATCTCCCCCACCAGCAAAAGCCCCGCCAGCACCGCCACATTGGCCGCGAACAGCAGTGCCAGCAGCCCCAGCGTGGAAAACACATACCGGCGGAAAAACCGCTCCACCCCGTTCATCGCGCCGTCCCCTTGGGGTCGGGCAGATCCAGCCGGTAGCCCAGCCCCTTCACCGTCACAATGGACACCGGCCTGGAGGGGTTCGACTCGATCTTTTCCCGCAGGTGGCGGATATGGGTGGCCAGGGTGCTCTCATAGCCCTGCCATACCGGCCCGCACACGGCTTCGCACAGGGCCCCGGTGGTGACGATGCGGCCGGCATTCTCGTACAGCTTGCGGAACAGCAGCAGTTCCTTGGCGGTGAGGGGATAGCTGTCCTGGCCCCGGCGGGCGGTGGCGGTGCCCAGATCCACGCTGGCCGCCGCCAGCTGCACCCGGCCCCCGGTGTCCGGGCAGGTGCGCCGCAGGATGGCCTGGGCGCGGAACAGCAGTTCCCGCGGAAGGAAGGGCTTGGCCAGGTAATCGTCCGCTCCCGCCTCAAAGCCCGCGAATTTGTCCTCGGCCTCGCCCCGGGCGGTCAGCATCAAAACCGGCACCCGGCTGTCCTGCCGCAGGGCGCGCAGTACCGCAAAGCCATCGATATCGGGCAGCATCACATCCAGGATCACCAGGTCCGGCATGGCCTGGCGGCACAGTGCCAGGGCTTCGGCCCCTGTACCCGCCGTCAGCACCTGACCATAGCCCGCCCGGGCAAAGATCCCCTGCACCATCTGGCGCAGCTCGGCCTCGTCATCCACGATCAGGATGGTCTTATCTTTGTTCATATGGGCACCTCCCCTTTTGCCCTATTGTACCACAGCCGCCGCCCAAGGCACAGCCCGCCGGGGCATTCTCAAGCAAAACTTAATCTGTCCCCCCTCGACAGAAGGCCGGCGTCGTGTTAAGATAGAAAAAACACAGCCCGACGCAGGCTGTGTCCATCCTGATTTTCCTGTGAGGTACCGCCATGAGGATCATCCGCAAACTGTTCACCCGGCTGCTGCTGCTCGTACTGGCCGCGGCGGTGGCCGTGTGCTGCCTGGTGGGCGCCGGAGGCTACCGGATGTACCGGGCGGCCCTGGCCCAGCAGAGCCTGCAGGACCGGGTGGCCGGCATCCGGGCCCAGCCGGGCTATACCCCCCTGGATCAGCTGCCCCAGCTGTATCTGGACGCGGTGGTGGCCGTGGAGGACCGCCGATTCTATCAGCACGCGGGCATCGACCCCATCGCCATCGTGCGGGCTGCGGTGCATGACCTCTCCACCGGCACCCTGGACCAGGGAGGCAGCACCATCACCCAGCAGGTGGCCAAAAACCTGTTTTTCACCCAGGAAAAACAGTTCGTCCGCAAGGCGGCGGAGGTCTTTATGGCCTTCGCACTGGAGGACAGCTATTCCAAGGACGACATCCTGGAACTGTATGTCAACACCATCTATTTCGGGGACGGATACTATGGCATCCACGATGCCGCACAGGGGTATTTCGGCCAGCCGCCCGCCGCCCTGACCCCCTATCAGTCCACACTTCTGGCGGGCATTCCCAACGCTCCTTCGGTGTACTCGCTCACCGCCCGGCCCGACCTGGCCGCCCAGCGCCAGCAGTACGTACTGCGGCAGATGGTCCGCAACGGCTATCTCACCCAGGCCCAGGCGGACGCCATCGTCCCTTCGTAGTGCAGATCTCTGTCCCCGCACATCAAAAAACTGCCGGCCGGCCCCTCGGGCCTCACCGGCAGCGGTTCCTGGTCGGAGTGGCGAGACTCGAACTCGCGGCCTCCTGCTCCCAAAGCAGGCGCGCTACCAACTGCGCAACACCCCGGAACATCCTTCTTAGTATAACGCGTTTGACCTGTTTCGTCAACTGGGAGGCGGCATTTATGCCCGTGCTTTTTCTCGATATCGACGGGGTGTTGTGCACCCCGCGCAGCACCCGGCTGGACTGGCTGCTGCGCCGTCCCATAGACCGTCCGTCCCTGGACCCCCTTGCCCTGCACCGGCTGGGCAGGCTGGTACGGCGCGCCGGGGCGCGGGTGGTGCTGTCCTCTTCCTGGCGGTACGGCTTTGACAGCGAGGATCCTCTGGTCCGCCGCATCCTGCAAAATCTTTCTTCTATCCTGGCCGCCCACGGCGCGCCGCTGGACGGGATGGCTCCTGTGCTGGGCCTGTCCAAAGGCGAGGAGATCGCCGCCTGGCTGGCGGATGCCCCTGCCGGGCCCTATGCCATCCTGGACGACCGGGCCGACGAGTTTACCGCTGCGCCTCAGCTGCGGCCGCATCTGGTGCTGGTGGACAGCCGTTATGGGCTGCGCCGCCGGGACTGCCGCCAGGCTCTGGCCCTGCTGGGACAAAATTTTTGATCCATCCAAGGAGGTATCAACCATGATCGACTTTGAAAATCCGTCTTTCCTCAAGCTGCGCCCGGTCAGTGATTCCAAGCTGGCGCGTCTGGTGAGCCCCCTGCTCTGCCCCGGCGAGCAGATCATCCAGGAATTCCAGAGCGTACGGGACGGGGTGATCTTCACCGACCGGCGTGTCATCGCCATCAACATCCAGGGCGTCACCGGGATGAAAAAAGCCTACACCATCCTGCCTTACAAGCGGGTGCAGGCCTTTGCCATCGAGACCGCCGGCATCGGTGATCTGGACGCCGAGCTGCAGCTGTGGTATTCCGGGTTGGGCACGGTCCGTTTCGAGCTGCTGGCAGGCAGCGATCTGGCAGCCCTCTGTCAGGCCATCGAGACGGGACTGGAAGCCTGAGCGCATCCGGGACTACGCTACACAAACAGCCAGGGACAGGCCCCTTCTGAGGTCGTCCCTGGCTTTCGTTTTTGTCTTACAGCAGTTCCAGCTGGGCCAGCAGGCCGTCCAGCTGTTCGAAGGTGTACAGGCGGTTGAACACCTCCAGCATCTCTTTTTTGGACAGGCGGGGCGGCAGGCCCAGGGCCTCCAGCAGGCGGTATTTCCGCTGGACGGCTCCTGCCGTGCCCGACAGCCCCCAGTCGTACAGATCCCCGTAGGTGATCGCCCGGCCCTGGGGGGCGGGGGCCTCCTGGCCGTCCTCCCCTTCGGGGCCCAGCGCCTGGCGCAGGCTGCACAGCACCACCTCGTCGGGCACCCCTTCCACCCCCAGCAGGCCCTCCTTGCCAGGGGCAGCCTTGCGGCGCTCCTTGCCGGGCATGGCCGGGATATAGGCCTGGGCCACATATTTCGCGCCCACCAGATTGGTGATGTAGGTGCGGATCTGGAACCCCGCCCGGTCCGAGTCGGTCAAAAGGATCAGGCCGTTTTTTCTGGCCAGCTCTTTGAGCAGCCTCTGGCGCTTTTTATCCGAGAAGATGGCAAACCCCCCGGTCAGAAGGATCATGGCGTCGGTCAGACGGGCCAGGCGGGCCGCGTCGTATTTGCCCTCCACCACCAGCACCCGGCTGGTGTGCAGCCGGCCGCTCACTGGCTGCCTCCCGCCAGGGCCAGGCGGCACAGGGCCGTCTCCAGCAGCACCTGCGGACTGACCGGCTGGCTCTTGAGGGCCTGGTCCAGTTCCAGCAGCACCTGAAGGCAGGCTTTCAGCTGGGGCAGGGTGTAGCCCGCTGCCGTCTGGGCCGACTTTTTCAGACGGTAGTCGCTGCCCTTGTAGCCAAAGTCCTTGAACACGGCGCTGTAATTCTTTTTGTTCTGCTGCCCCAGTTTGACCCGGTACAGATCCACATAGCTGCCGATCATGGCCGCGGTGATGGCGATGGGCTCCTGGCCCAGCCGCAGCAGGATATGCAGCTTTTTGCAGGCGGCGGCCGCATTTTTGCCGGTGACCATCCGCACCATCTCAAAGACGTCCGCCTCCAGGCTGACCACCCCCGCCTCCGCCACCATGGCCGGGGTGATGGTCTGGTAGCCCGACAGGGCCGCCAGCTTGTCCACCTCGTTCTCCAGCAGATAGGGGTCCTCGCCGCAGCGCTCCAGCAGAGCGGTCAGGGCGGGCCCTGTCAGCTGGGCGCCCTGGGCCTGGGCCCGTTCGGCCGCCATCTGGCGCAGCTCGGTGGGCCCGGGACGGGCCATCTCCTCCGCATAGCCCAGTTTTTTGCACTGGGCCACCAGGCGCTGGGCCCGTTTGCCCGGCTTGGGCTTGCCGGTGCGGTCGGCCTCAAAGACGCTGCCCAGCACCAGCACAGCGTTTTCCAGGCTGGCCACCGTATCCATAAAGGCTTCCAGATCTTTTTCGCCGTAGGCCCCGGGATCCAGTTCCGGCAGGCATACCACCCGCCGGGTCCCAAAAAAGGAAATGGTCCCCGCCGCCATGATCAGCTGTTCCACCTGGGGGGCGGCTCCGTCCAGCACCGTCACTTCCTCCCCGTCGGCCAGCACCCGGCAGGCCAGGCGCACCGCCTGGCGCACCAGATATCCCTCGCTGGAATAAAAATAGAACACCGGACAGCCCTGCCGGGCCAAGTCCGCCAGTTTGCTCTCTGTGGGCATCCGCTTCGCCTCCTGTCTGTGTGTATCATGGGATCGCCTTTGCGCCGCCCTCCGGACGCAGCCGCAGGATGCGGGCAGGCGGCTGCTCCATCCAGTCATAGGCAGAAGCAGCCAGCACGCCCTGTGCCTCAAAGGCGGCGCTTTCCGTCCGTCCTGCCAGCAGCCAGTCCACCGGCTGGGGCCGGCCAAGCCAGACCCCCTGGGTGGCCGCGCCGATCTGCCAGGGGCCCACCGTCACCCGGGCGGCGTTGCCTGTCTTCAGATGGACCATCTCCACCTGGATGTCCCCGCAGGCAATGCGGTAATCTCTCAGCTCCCAGCTCTCGCCCAGCCCCTGCACCGTGACGGTGCGGGCCGCGTCGGGGCGGTCGCGGTAGCCCGGCTGGGTGCGCAGGTCCACCAGCCAGTCGGCCTGACGGATCCCCCGGCGCTCCAGGGCCTGCTCCACGGCGGCCTGTCCGCCCTGATAGAGCACCACCGCCCGGCCGTCCTGTACCAGAACCGCCGAAGGCCCGCTGCCCACCGCGACCACCTCCACCACGCCCTGGCTCAGCCAGGAGCTGGCGCTCAGACTTACAGCCCCTACCAGCACCACGGCGTACAGACAGTGGACAGGCCTTATCTTCCAGCGGCGGGCCAGCAGGCACAATCCCATCAGCACCAGGCAGACCACCGCCGCATAGTGGGTATCAAAGGAGAGCTCGGCCCGGGGCCAGGCAGCTGCCATCCGGGCCCAGCCGTTCAGGATGCGCACCAGGACCCCGGCGCCCCAAGCGCACAGGTGGTACAGGGGCTGCAGCCCGGCCCACAGGCCCAGCAAAGCCGCCGCGATGCCCAGCACCATCAGCGGCTCCACCAGCCACAGGATCAGCACCCCCGACACCAGGGCATAGGGGCTTGCACTGAGGCCCCGCAGCACCAGCACCGGGAAGGTGGCTGCCGACGCGCACACCGAGATGCACCCCGCCTCCCAGAAGCTCCGTCCCAGCCGTCCCAGAAAGGCCGCAGCCCCGTTCCCATACGGCAGGGGATCTTGGGGCGGCAGGATATCCCTGGCCAGGGCGGCCCCGGCCAGGGTGCCCGCCACCGCCGCAAAGGACAGCTGAAAGCCCACATCGCACACCGCATAGCTGTTGAAAGCGCTCATGACCAGCCCGGCCGCAGCCAGGCTGGTCAGCGGGTCGGAGGGGGCCAGCAGCCATACGCCCAGCGCGCCGATGACCACCGCCGCCACCGCACGCAGCACCGACGGCGTAAACCCGGTGATCCCGCACAGCAGCACGGCCAGACATACCGGCCACAGGGCCGCCAGCCGCTGCCGCCACAGGATCCCGGCGTGCCAGCCGCCCACCGCGGGCCGGGGCGCCGCCTGCTCCTCCCGGGCCAGACACAGACCCAGGCGGCGGTAGACGCGGGAGCCGCTCCGTCCCGGCAGGAAGATGGCCAGCTTCTGGCCCCGGTCCAGCCAGCGGCGCTTCTCCAGCAGACCCGGCTTCAAAAAGCCGCACAGCAGGGTGACGTGCATTCCGCTGACCACCAGCACATGGCTCAGGCCTGCCGCCCGGTAGTCATCGTTCAGCTCCTGGCTGATGCGGGTGCGGTCCCCTACGATCATGGCCGCCAGGGCTCCGGCCTCGTCCCCCTCCAGCTCCCGGCAGAGGGCGTCGCTGAGGCGGGTCTGCAGCCGCGCCGACCAGGCCCGGAATCCGGGCGCCGGGCCGGCCGTCTCGAACCGCCGCTTGTAGTAGGCGTCGAACGCCGCCCCATCGGCATAGCGGTCCGCCCGGCTGTCCATGGACGGCGCCTCCAGCAAAAACCGCCCCGTGATCCGGTCCCCGGCCTGGCACAAGGGCAGATCGTCGCACCAGCAGCAGAAATCCGCCGCCTCGCCGTTTGCCGTCTGTACCCGCAGCCTGGCCCGCACCGTATCCTGGGTGTAGCCGGGGCGCAGATCCTCCACGCAGGCGGTCAGGTCCACCAATTCTCCGTCGTACCGTTCGGTCCACACCGCAAAGCGGGCCGCTGTCTGCCAGCTGAACGCCGCCCCCAGCACCGCCCCGGCCAGAAGCCACAGGCCATAGCCCCGGGCCTGGCGGCCCAAAGCCAGCAGCGCGGCGCAAAAGATGGCAAAAAGAGCCGCAAGCGGCCAAACCACCTGCGGCTCAAAGGCAGCTGTCAGCTGCGCCCCCAGCGCTCCCAGGAACAGGGCGCAGACCGGCCGCCTGACCCCATCAGTGGAAGAACAGGGGCAGCGGCTCCAGGAAGATGATGTCCTGGCGCTTGGCTGCGTCCCCTTCCGCCAGAACGGCGGCCTGGCCCACGATCTCGCAGTGGGTCTGCTCGGCCAGCGCATCCAGGGCTTTCAGGCTGCCGCCGGTGGAGATCACGTCGTCCACCACCAGCACCCGCTTGCCGTTCATCTCATCCAACTCTTTGCGGTCGATGACCAGCTTCTGCTTGCCGGCCGTGGTGATGGACTGATCCTCCACCACCACCGGGTCCTTCATATACAATTTGACATTCTTGCGGGCACAGACATAGGGCTTGCCGCTCTGCCGGCTCATCTCGTGGGCCAGGGGGATGCCCTTGGCCTCGGCGGTGAGCAGGATATCAAATTCGGGGCACTTTTTCAGCAGCTCCGCAGCGGCGGCCACCGTCAGCTCGGTGTCCCCCAGCATGATGAAAGCCGCAATGTCCATGTGGTCGTTCACCTTGCAGATGGTCAGCTCACGGGTCAGGCCCGCGACCTTCAGGGTATAGGTTTCTGCCATGATATCTCTCCTTACTTGTTGCAGCCTGCGCGCTCAGCCCGCAGGCCAGCCCATCTGGCGTTTTGCCATGACGTGGAAATGCAGGTGCTTGACGCTCTGGCCTGCATCCTCCCCCACATTGGACACGATGCGGTAGCCCCCATCGCAGCCCAGGCTGTCGCACAGCCGGGCGATGGTGGCGAAGATGTGGCCCAGCAGGGCCCCGTCCTCCTCGGTCAGGGCAGCAGCCGACGGGATGTGCTTTTTGGGGATGACCAGAAAGTGCACCGGCGCCTGGGGGTCGATGTCGTAAAAGGCCAGCAGCTGGTCGTCCTCGTACAGCTTGTTGGAGGGCACTTCCCCCGCGGCGATCTTACAGAACAGGCAATCTTCCATAGATGGGACAGCTCCTTTCGTATGGTTCTTTTTATCGGTCAGCGCGGCCCGGCAGGCCGCGGTCGGGCCATCAGTTCATCTGCTGGGCCACAACGCCTGCGGCGGCGTGGAGGGCCTCGTCGATCTTGTTGGGGTCCTTCAGGCCAGCCATGGCAAAATCAGGCTTGCCGCCGCCCTTGCCCCCGGCGATGGCAGACAGCTCCTTGACCAGGCTGCCCGCCTTGAGACCCTTCTCCTGCGCCAGCTTGTTGACAGCCACCGCCATCGAGATCTTGGCGCCGTCGCTGCCCACCAGCACGGCCACCACCGGCTTGACGGCCTTTTCGCGCAGGGTGTCGCACATCCCGCGCAGGGTGTCGCCGGTGGTGCCTGCAAAGTAGGCGGTGACGATCTTGACGCCGCCCACTTCCTCGGCAGCCTCGAACAGGCTCTGCACCCTGGAGGCGGCCACCTGGGCCTTCATGTTGTCCAGTTCCCGGTGCATGGCCTTGTTCTCCGCCATCACGGCCTCGGCGCGGGCCACCACGTCGGCCACGTTGTTGGCCTTGAGGGCGGCGGCGGTGCTGCGCAGCACCATCTCATTCGCGTTGGCGCGCATCAGCAGGTTTTTGCCGGTGACGGCCTCGATGCGGCGGATGCCTGCCGCCACCGAGGACTCGCTGATGATCTTGAAGCCGCCGATCTGGGCGGTATTCTGCACATGGGTGCCGCCGCAGAACTCGGTGGACCAGCCGCAGACGTCCACCACCCGGACGATCTCGCCGTACTTCTCGCCAAACAGGGCCATGGCGCCCATCTTCTTGGCCTCGTCCAGAGCCATGCTGCGGACATCCACCTGCATGGAGTCGTAGATCTTATCGTTGACGATCTTTTCCACCCGGGCCAGCTCCTCGGGGGTCACTGCGCTGAAGTGGGTAAAGTCGAACCGGGTGACATGGGCGTCCTGATAGGAACCGGCCTGGTGCACATGGTCGCCCAGCACCTCCCGCAGGGCAGCCTGCATCAGGTGGGTGGCGGTGTGGTTGCGGGCAATGGCCCAGCGGTATTCCTTGTCCACCTGAGCGGTCAGGGTGTCGCCCACCCGCACATAGCCGTTCTCCAGCACGCAGGTGTGGACGAAGTACCCCTTGGGAGTCTTTTTCACATCCAGCACCCGCAGCGCGCAGTTGTCGCCGGACAGCACGCCGTGGTCGGCCACCTGGCCGCCCATCTCGGCGTAGAAGGGGGTCTTGTCCAGCACCACCAGCACCCCTTCCTTGGCCTGGTCATCGGTGGAAATGCCGTCGGTGAGGGTCTCCTCATCGGACAGGGCCACCACCACGCCGGTATCGGTCAGGGTGTCGTAGCCGGTAAAGACGGTAGGGGCTGCGGTCAGCTCACCGAACAGGTCGGCGCTCCAGCCCGAAATATTCTTCTTGAGGCGCTCGGCGCGGGCGCGCTCTTTCTGCTTGGTCATCTCGGCGTGGAAGCCGTCCTCGTCCACCTGGATGCCCTGCTCGGCGGCGATCTCCCGGGTCAGGTCCAGGGGGAAGCCGAAGGTATCGTTCAGCTTGAAAGCGTCCAGGCCGCTGAGGATGTGCTGATGGGCCTTTTCCATGGCGTCGATCAGGCCGGTGAGGATGTTCATGCCGGCATCGATGGTGCGGGCAAAGTTGGCCTCCTCGGTGCCCACCACCTTCTTGATGTAGGCGGCGTGCTCCCGCAGCTCGGGATAGGCGCTCTCACTGGACTGGATCACCGTCTCCACCAGGTCCACCAGGAAGGGGCCCTGGATGCCCAGCAGGCGGCCATGGCGGGCGGCCCGGCGCAGCAGACGGCGCAGCACATAGCCCCGTCCCTCATTGGAGGGCAGGATGCCGTCCGACACCATAAAGGTGCAGCTGCGGATATGGTCGGTGATGACGCGGATGGACACGTCGGTCTTTTCGTTCTGCTTATAGGTCTTGCCGGCAATGTGCTCCACATGGTGCAGCACGCTCTGGACGGTGTCCACCTCAAACAGGTTGCCCACCCCCTGCATCACGCAGGCCAGACGCTCCAGGCCCATGCCGGTGTCGATGTTGGGCTTGGGCAGACGCTCATAGTGGCCCTTGCCGTCCGAATCGAACTGGCTGAACACCAGGTTCCAGATCTCCATATAGCGGTCGCAGTCGCAGCCGGGGCCGCAGGTGGGCTTGCCGCAGCCGTACTCGGGGCCGCGGTCGAAGTAGATCTCGGAGCAGGGGCCGCAGGGACCGGAGCCGTGCTCCCAGAAGTTGTCCTCCTTGCCCATCCGCACCATGTGGTCGGGGGCGATGCCCACCTTCTGGGTCCAGATGTCATAGGCCTCGTCGTCGTCCAGGTAGACCGAGATATACAGCTTGTCCTTGGGAATGGCCATCCACTCGTCGCTGGTCAAAAACTCCCAGGCCCAGGGGATCACCTCATCCTTGAAGTAGTCCTGGAACGAGAAGTTGCCCAGCATCTCAAAGAAGGTGCCATGGCGGGCGGTGATGCCCACCCGCTCGATGTCGGGGGTGCGGATGCACTTCTGGCAGGTGGTCACCCGGTGGCGGGGCGGCTCCTCCTGGCCCAGGAACCATTTCTTCATGGGGGCCATGCCGCTGTTGATCAAAAGCAGGCTGGGGTCATCCTTGGGCACCAGGGGGAAGCTGCCCAGGCGCAGGTGGCCCTTGCCCTCAAAAAAGCTGAGGTACTTCTCACGCAGTTCATTCAAACCGGTCCATTGCATATACGATTCTCTCCTTGTTCTAGATATGACACGGCAGCGGAGCGGAAACAAAAACAGCCCCCGCCCCGACCAGGGACGAAGGCTGCCGTGTAACTGCTCCGTGGTACCACCCAATTTGCGGCGGGCTGTGGCCCTGCCGCCTCTTTTTGCCGCAATAACGCTGCGCCGCGCCCGGCTTATCTCACCGGGAGCTCGAGGGTGGCATGGGGTGTGGTCAGACCGGAGGGCCTTGCAGCTGGAAAGCCCTCTCTCTGCGCGGCTGCGCCGCACCCCTGGCCCTGTCATAGCCAAGTAACCTTTTTTGATTCCGGCTGCGGCCCGCCGGGCCGCACCGATTAAATTATAGCATGTACGCGGCTTTTGTCAACCGTTTCGCTCAAAATTCCAGCGCGGGGCTGATCTCGCTGCGGCGCTGGGCCTGCACCACACAGTCTTTGCCGGGCACCACGCTCCCCGCCCCCAGGGTGGTAAAGACGGTTTGCAGCGCCAGGGCCGGCGTGTTGTTCTCCTGGGACAGGTGGCACAGGGCAAATTTCTCACACCCGCCCTGCACCAGCTCCAGCAGCTTCTCGCTGCACTCGTCGTTGGAGAGGTGGCCCCGGGGGCTCTCGATGCGGGCCCGCAGATAATACGGATACGGCCCGTTGCGCAGCATATAGGGATCGTAGTTGCTCTCCAGCGCCACCAGGTCGCACCCGGCCAGGGCCTGGTGCACCGGCTGGGTCAGGGTACCCAGGTCGGTGGCAATGGTCATCACTTTGCCGTCGGGGGTACAGATGCGGTAGCCCACGCAGGGCACATCGTGGCTGGTGGCAAAGGCACGCACGCCAAACCCGGCTACATCGGTCTCCTCCCCGGCTTTTTCGTCCATCACCCGCAGAGGGCAGGCCGCCGGGACGGTCCCCGAGGCCTCCAGCGCCTGCAGGGTAGCCTCGGCCCCATACACCGGCAAAGGATGCCGCTTGAGGAAGGTCGCCAGGCCCTTGATGTGGTCGCTGTGCTCATGGGTGACCAGGATGCCCCCGCAGCCGGCGGCGTCCAGACCCAGCTCCCGCAGGGCCCCGGTGGTCACCCGCACCCCTTTGCCCATATCCACCAGCAGATAGGCATCCTTGCAGCGCACCACGCTGCAGTTGCCCGACGATCCGGAATAAAGCGAGATAAATTCTGCCATCCAAAGGGGCCCTCCCCGCCCCACAGGAAAGGAGCCGCACCCCTGGGATGCAGCTCCCGCTGTCGTACATCGATCCGATCAGAGCGCCTGCTCCAGCGCGGCGGGCACCCGCTCCACCTTGCGGATATCGGCCCCCAGGCCCTGGAGCTTCTCCACGATGTTCTCGTAACCCCGCTCGATGTGGCTGATCTCCTCGATCTCGCTGGTGCCGTCGGCCATCAGGGCCGCCACCACCATGGCCGCGCCGGCCCGCAGGTCACTGGCCCGCAGGGGCGCGGGGATCAGGTGGTCCACCCCTTCGATGACCGCCACCTGGCCGTCCACCTGGATGTTGGCCCCCATCTTGCGCAGCTCGTCCACATAGCGGAAACGGTTGTCCCAGATGCCCTCGGTGATGGTGCTGGTCCCCTTGGCCACGCTCAGGAGCACCCCCATCAGGGGCTGCATATCGGTGGGGAAGCCCGGGTGGGGCATGGTGTTGATCTTGGTGGGCAGGATGGGCCCGGTGCGGCAGACGTGCACCGAGTCGTCAAACTCCTCCACCTCGGCGCCGCAGCGGCGCAGCTTGGCGGTGATGGGCTCCAGGTGTTTGGGGGTGACGTTCTTGATCAGCACGTCCCCGCCGGTGGCCACGGCGGCCACCATATAGCTGCCGGCCTCGATCTGGTCGGGGATGATGCTGTAGGTGCACCCATGCATCTGAGTGACCCCCCGCACCTTGATGACGTCGGTGCCTGCGCCCCGCACATCGGCGCCGCACATATTCAGGAAGTTGGCCAGGTCCACCACATGGGGTTCCTTGGCGCAGTTCTCCAGCACGGTCTGGCCCTCGGCCATGACGGCGGAGAGCATGGCGTTCATGGTGGCGCCCACGCTGACCTTGTCAAAGAAGATGCGGGCGCCCCGCAGTTTCTCCCTGGCCCGGACCGTGATCATGCCGTAATCCACGCTGTCCTGGGCGCCCAGGGCGCTGAACGCCTTGAGGTGCTGGTCGATGGGACGGGGACCCAGGTTGCATCCGCCGGGCATGGCCACCTGGGCCTTGCCGAAGCGGGACAGCAGCGCCCCCAAAAAGTAATAGCTGGCCCGCATCTGGCGGGACAGATCGTCCGGCACATTGGTACCCATCAGATGGGTGGTGTCGATCTCATAGGTGTTCTTGCGCAGCATGCGCACCTGAGCGCCCAGAGCGCTGAGGATGTTCAGACTCACCGACACGTCGCTGATATTGGGCAGATTCTCGATCACACAGACGCCGCCGGCCAGGATGGTGGCAGGCAGGATGCCCACTGCCGCATTTTTGGCGCCCGATATGGTGACTTCGCCCTGCAAAGGCTTGCCGCCTGTAATAACAAACTTCTCCAAAGTAATGATCTCCTTCATGGGTCCGCAGATTGCATAAACGTCCCACGCCGCTTTCCCTCCGGCCCGCCCCGCAGTTTTTGCACACAGGCAGGCGCATTTTGGGGACGGCAAACAGAGGCCGCCCCATTGCGGCTCACCTTATTATACACAACTCTCCGAAAAAAGCAAAGTTTCAGGCCGTGGGTTTGCCCTTATTTTCTGTTTTGCCCAGATTCTCCATATTCATTCTGCTTTTTTCTCCCTTTTTCACAGAATGTACAACACCGCCCCGGCCGCTGCGGCTCACCACACCCGGTCCTCGATGGCGGTCTCCTTGATCCAGCCCAGCTGGTAGGCGGCCACCAGCTGCTTGAGGTCGTGCACTTTTTCCCGCAGGACCTCCCCTTCATCCACGTCCTCCACCAGGACCCGGCGGTTTTCCTGCTCCAGGATATTTTCCCGCGAAACGATGTCGATATTCTCGGTGATGGCCTTTTCTGCGCTGATAAAGGGCTGATGGGTGCGCAGGGACATATCCCGGCTGGAGTAGGTCAGGGTATATCCCGCGATGCCAGTCTTGTCGTGGTAGGCCCGGCAGAACCCGCCGTCGATGACGATCAGCCGTCCGCCCCCCTTGATGGGGCTCTCACCGTTTTTCTCCTGGACCGGCACATGGCCGTTGATGATATGGCAGGAGCCCGGCAGCCCGAACTCCGCCAGGATGCGCCGGCAGACCGACTCCTCGTTGTACCAGGTATAGTAGGGGTCCTTCACCTCCACGTGGGCGGCGGGGTCGGCCACATACAGCCGCTCAAAGGTGGTCATGGCGCTGCGCCCAAACAGTGGGGACAGCTTGCCGCACCACAGATACCACAAAAAGTCCTGGCCGCTGCGCCGGGCCGGGCTGTCCTCGGGGGCATAATAGCCCAGCCGCGCCCGCTGGTCGCAGTAATCCATCAGGGCACGGCCCGCATACAGCCGCCCTTCAAACCGCTCGGCGGCAAAGTCTCCCGCCGCGGTCATGGGCACCGCCCCGTGATAGAGCAGGTTGCCGTTTTCGATGTGGTAGACGCTGCCCTTGGCGTAGAGGAACCGGACGTGCTGCTGGAGCCGGGCGCTCTGCCGGAAGGAGGCCACCAGCCGCTCCACCACCATCTGCTCGTCCTCGTTCAGGGCGGCGGGGTCGGCGGGGTCCACCGTGGGGAAACTGGTGTCCCGCAGCGGGTACTCCCGGCCGCCGATGTCCACCGTCCCCCTGTCCCAGTGGATCCGGCGCAGGAAGTCCCGCCCCTGCATCTGGAAATCGGGGTTGCGGTCGATGACCGCGCACTCCAACTTGAACAGGATGATGGAAATGGCCTTGTGCATGACGGCGCAGCGGTAGAGCATCCCCTCGGTGTAGGGGCCGCGGGCGGCGTCGGTGTGGGGCATCCAGATGGTCAGATCGTCCCGGCCGTAATACTGGTCGGCCATCCGCTGCAAATGCCGCAGATTGATGCCATAGCTGTCCTCGATCATGCCGTGGTTGTGGTAAGCAAGGGTGGTCTTGAGAACGGTGGCGCAGCAGATGGGGCTGCCGGCCGCCGCGCCCATCCACACCACATCGTGGTTGCCCCACTGGATGTCCACGCTGTGATGGCGCAGCAGCAGGTCCAGAATGATGTCGGGGCGGGGCCCCCGGTCGAACAGGTCCCCCACGATGTGCAGCTTATCCACCGCCAGCCGCTTGATCAGTTCACACAGCCGGGTGATGAACCGCTCGGCCCGCCCGTTCTCAATGATACTGCCCACGATCTGGCCATAGTAGAGGTCCTTGTCGTGGTCCTCGAAGTGGGCGTGGAGCAGCTCGTCCAGAATGTAGCCGCAGCTGGACGGCAGGCAGGAGCGCACATAGTTGCGGGTGTGCTTGGAGGACACCAGCCGGCAGATGTCGATGAGGCGGAACAGCGTCTGGCTGTACCAGTCCTCCAGCGCGGCCTCGGTGGGCTGTTTTGCCTTGAGCTGAGGCAGCTTTTCGGCCGGGTAGTAGATCAGGGTGGCCAGCTCGGCCCGGGTCTCGGGGGGCACTCCCTGGCCCAGCACCTGGTCCACCTTCTCCCGGATCACCCCCGAAGCCGAGTTGAGGATGTGGACAAAGGCTTCGTTCTCCCCATGCAGGTCGCTCATGAAATGTTCGGTGCCCTTGGGCAGCTTGAGCAGGGCCTGGGTGCTGATGATCTCGCTGGCCGCAGCCGCCTGGGACGGGTAATCCCGGGCCAGCAGCCGCAGATATTTCAGGTTGCGGCGGATCTCCTCGTGTTCAGTCTGCATCGCTTGTCCCTCCCTGTGCAGCGGTATACAAGTTTTTTCTGTATCAGTATAACACGGCGGGGGCAAAAAATGGTATACTGTTTGCGAAACACACCGGTAAATCTTTTGGAAGGGACTTTATGCAATATGTCTACATCATTCGTCATCCCCAGCCGCTGCTCCCTCTGCCCCCGGCGCTGCGGCGCTGACCGGGCCGCCGGGCGCACCGGCTATTGCGGCGCGGGGGGCGCCCTCAAGGTGGCCCGGGCCGCCCTGCATTTCTGGGAAGAGCCCTGCATCAGCGGCACCCGGGGCAGCGGCACCGTCTTTTTCTCGGGGTGTGCCCTCCAGTGCTGCTACTGCCAGAACTACCCCATCAGCGCCCAGTGTTTTGGCAAGGAGGTCACGGTGGAGCGGCTGGCCCAGATCTTTCTGGACCTGCAGGCCCAGGGGGCCCACAACATCAATCTGGTTACCCCGGGGCAGTGGCAGCCCTGGATCATCGCCGCCCTGACCCTGGCCCGGGACGCCGGGCTGGACCTGCCCATCGTCTGCAACACCGGCGGCTACGAGACGCCGGACAGCATCCGGCGCTGGCAGGGCTTCATCGACATCTGGCTGGCCGACCTGAAATACGTCTCTCCCGCCCTCTCGGCTGAGATGAGCGCCGCCCCCGACTACTTTGCGGTGGCAAAGCAGGCCATCGAGGCCATGATGGCCCAGACGGGCCGCCCGGTCTACGGCCCCGACGGGATGCTGCGCCGCGGGGTGATCCTGCGGCATCTGGCCCTGCCCGGCCACATCGACGACAGCTTCCGGGTGCTGGACCAGATGGCCGCCTGGAACGACGCCGACCCCGGGTGCCTGGTGCCCAGCATCATGAGCCAGTACACCCCCTTTTACAAGGCGGCAGAACACGGCATCGGCCGGCGGATCACCACCTACGAATACCGCCGGGTGGTCAACGATGCGGTGGACAAGGGCCTGACCAGCGGCTTTATGCAGCAGAAAAGCAGCGCCCGGGAAGAATATACCCCCGCCTTCGATCTGACCGGCGTGTGAACTTCTGCCCCTCTCTCCAAACCCGCGCAGCTGCGCCGGAAGTGCGCGTTTTCATCCAGATGCACAGCAAATTTGACGAAAATTTGGTATATTTTTCTCCTTTGTTTCAGCAAGACTGCTTGAAATCCGTTCCAAAAAGAAATATAATGGATACAACAATTACAATGCGGCAGTTTGGCTGCATCCACTCCCATGGGAAACTGAAGGAGGAACCTTATGGAACACTATAACCCCCTGCTGAGCAAAGATACCACCGCCCCCAAGTTCATCACCTGCGGCGAGATCATGCTGCGGCTGACCCCGCCCAACTACGAAAAGATCCGTATGACCTCCAGCTTTGAGGCCAGCTATGGCGGCAGCGAAGCCAACATCGCCCTGGCTCTGGCCAACCTCGGGGTGGACAGCACCTTTTTCAGCGTAGTGCCCAACAACAGCCTGGGCAAGAGCGCCGTGCGTATGCTGCGCTCCAACGACGTGCACTGCACTCCCATGATCCTGGCCACCCCCGAGGATGTGCCCACCCACCGTCTGGGCACCTATTATCTGGAGACGGGCTACGGCATCCGGGCCTCCAAGGTCACCTATGACCGCAAGCACAGCGCCATCACCGAGTACGATTTTTCCCGGGTGGACCTGGATGCTTTGCTGGACGGCTTTGACTGGCTGCATCTGAGCGGCATCACCCCGGCCCTGGCCCCCAACTGCCGTACCCTGACCATGGACCTGCTGAAAGTGGCCAAACAGAAGGGCCTGACCGTCAGCTTTGACGGCAACTTCCGCAGCAGCCTGTGGAGCTGGGAGGACGCCCGGGACTTCTGCACCGAGTGCCTGCCCTATGTGGACGTACTGCTGGGCATCGAGCCCTACCATCTGTGGAAGGACGAGAACGATCACAGCAAGGGCGACTGGAAGGACGGCGTACCCCTCCAGCCCAGCTACGAGCAGCAGGACGAGATCTTCCAGCGTTTCATTGAGCGCTATCCCAACATCAAGTGCATCGCCCGCCATGTGCGCTACGCCCACAGCGGCAGCGAGAACAGCCTGAAGGCTTTCATGTGGCTGGACGGCCATACCTTTGAGAGCAAGCTGTTCACCTTCAACATCCTGGACCGGGTGGGCGGCGGCGACGCCTTCGCCAGCGGCCTGATCTACGCCATGCTGCACCACTACAAGGCCATGGACATCATCAACTTTGCGGTGGCCAGCAGCGCCATCAAGCACACCATCCATGGCGACGCCAACATCACCGACGATGTGGGGACCATCCGCAACCTGATGAACATGAACTACGACATCAAGCGCTGACCTCGTACTTATCCCGCCCCCGGCTGGTAGCCGGGGGCTTTTTGTATCCCAAAAGTCTTGACATTTGCCCTGCTGCGCTTATACTGAAAGACGGACATGAAAACAGGGGCGCCGAAAGGCTGAGATCCGCACAGGCGGAGCACCCTTTAACCTGATCCGGGTAATGCCGGCGTAGGTAAGTTTGCGGAACGTCCGTTTTGTGAACACCCCGTGCGCCTGCTGAATGCCAGCGGGCGCATTTTGTTTTTGTGTACTATTTTTGAGGAGGGATCTTTCCCATGACCAAAACTTACTCCAAGACCCGCATCCTTGTGGAATGCGCCCTGATGATCGCAGCGGGCACCGTACTGTCCAACTTCAAGATCTATGAACTGCCCAACGGCGGCAGCGTCACCTTCCTGAGCATGCTGCCCTTCGTGCTGGTGTCCTTCCGGCATGGAGCCAAGTGGGGCCTGTTCACCGGCTTTGTAAACAGCCTGCTGCAGATGCTGCTGGGCTTCTATGCACCGCCGGTGCCCAGCTTCCTGTATTTCCTGGGCGAGGTGCTGCTGGACTATGTGCTGGCTTTTATGGCGCTGGGCCTGGCCGATCTGTTTGCCCGCCCCTTCAGGAACCGCGCCGTTGGTATCGCGGTGGGAACCTTTGCGGTGGGCTTTTTGCGGTTCATCTGCAGCTTCTTGTCCGGCGTGCTGGTGTGGGGCAACCTGAACGAGGGCCTGGCCGCCTGGACTTACAGCCTGGGCTACAACGCCAGCTACATGCTCCCTGAGACCCTGCTGACCATGGCAGGCGCCCTGCTGATCTACAAGGCCGCGCCCCAGCTGTTCGCGCCGCAGGAGCGCAAAGGCTGAGCGCAGAAAACAACGCATTGCCGCCAGGCTTCAACGCCCGGCGGCTTTTTTGCAGAAAAAGTCAAAAACAGGCTTGACATTCTCCCCGCCCTTTGCTATAATAACTGACGTCGCCGGTCAAACACCACCGCGGCGGCCCACAAAACGGAACATCTGGGGGTATAGCTCAGCTGGGAGCCCGGTTGAAATGGTTACATACCCCTCGGGTTCTTCACTTTCCAAAATGTTGCTCAGGTGAGCAACACGCTTTACAATCGAATAAGAAATACCCAGAGCACCCTAACATGGGGGTATAGCTCAGCTGGGAGAGCGCTTGAATGGCATTCAAGAGGTCAGCGGTTCGATCCCGCTTATCTCCACCAAAATCAGGTGCCCTGGGTATTCTTAGATATACGACCTGCCTTATTGCAAGGCAGGTCTTTTTGTTTGCTCTGCAACCGCTTCAAAATCCAGGCCCCGGCAGAACTGCTCAAAGTCGATGGTAAATTCGATGTGCAGCTTGTAGCCGCGGTAAACGTCTACCCTGCGGATGAGAGAGCTGACGATCATCTTTTTCGCCTCGATGCTGGCGGTGTCGTACAGCTCCGACCACGAGATGATCTCGTCGTATTGAGCGTTCAGGCTGGCCAGTACGTTTTTTCCTTCATCGTAGGCAGTCTGTGCCGCCTCCATGCTCTCCTGCAGTTCCCGGCACTTGGTTTCAGCCTCTGTCACCATTGCGCCCAGCAGATTTTTGGGGAAGGAACTCTCTCCGCGCAGGGCTTTGATCACCTCTACTTTCAACATATCCAGTTCATGGGCTGCTTTTGTATAGTCAGCCCGGACGCTCTGGAGCAGGCATTTCCGTTCCTCCATCTTTTCCTGATAGCGAAGATTGACGATGTCGCTCTTGGGGATAGCCTTCATCCGCTCAAAGATGCGGCGCACCAGCTTGTCGATAATGCCGTCCAGGATGTGAGCGGTATAACCGGTCTGACCGTTGCAGTCGGTCTGCTTGCGGGTCTTGCCATAGCAGATGTACCGCACCCGCTTGACCACCCGGTGTGGGTCTTCCTTGCAGGGATACGACTTCCCGTTGGTGGTCAGGGCCAGCCGTGCGCCGCAGTGGCCACAGTACACGTTCCCAGACAGAAGGGACTTTCCCCTTGTGTTCATGGGGACATGGCGTTCCTGCACGGCGCTGCCAGCACGGGCGGCGCGGATGCGCTGGGCCGCCTCGAACAGCTCCGGTTCAATGATCTGCAGATGGGGCAGTTCCTGGGAGCGGCTCTCGCCGCACCGCAGGACGCCCGTATAGGTCAGATTGCAGACGATGCCGCGGATGGTGGCGTGGTGCCACATCTTCCCTGTTCTGGCTCGGTAGCCCTGCCGGTTCAGGTAAGTGGCGATCCGCTGCGCGCCGTAGCCCTCGTGGACGTACTTTTCAAAGATGGTCCGCACCACGGCGGCCTCGCTCTCATTGACCACCAAGTCGTAAAGCTCGTGTTTGCGCTTGTTGAAGCGCCCGCTTTTGACCAGATCATAGCCATAGGGGGCAAGCCCGCCCTTGAACCCGCCCGCCTCAACGAGCTGTCCCAGAGCGGTCCTGGTGCGGATGGAAGTCTTTTCGCTCTCCCCATCGGCCTGCCAGAAACGGATGTAGTTGGTGAGCTTGTCGGTGTGACTGTCAAAACGCTGCTGCCCTTCCTGGGTGCTCCACACTTCGATGCCCTGCTTGACGAACCATTCCACCACAAAGGGGGTCTCGTCGGCGATGCGCCCGATGCGGTCGAACATGAACACCAGCAGGATGTCGAACTTTTTCTGTCTGGCCAGCCCCTTGATAATTTGCAATTTGTCCCGGTTTTCTGCCCGGATCTTATGCCCGGAAACGCCTTCCTCCTGCTCCTCATGGACAATGGTCCAGCCCATTTTGTCACAGAAGGCGTGGCAGGCTTTCCGCTGCATGGGGATGTCGGCCTGGTTCTTGTCGTTGTGGTCCACCTGTTTGTCAGTGGAAACGCGATACAATGTGCAAACTCGGTTTTTCATATCCGTTCATCCTTTCCAGAATCCAGCAGGTAGAGAAAGCACAATTCTCAACGCTGTCTATTCAAATCTCAAGGTGCGCGG
>NZ_NFHX01000029.1:0-28013 GCF_002161515.1 Faecalibacterium sp. An58 | reverse complement strand
AGACCCAAAACAGGTTCAAAGGAAGGTCCTTTCCTTTGTGTGCCTATCATAACATACCCCCCCCGGTGTCAAGACCCAATTTCAAATTTTCCCTTTTTTTCTTTATTTTCTTTAGTTCGTGTACTCTAACTTTGTGCGTCGGGGATCTGGAGGCAGCAAAAAAGCGCCCCGCGAAAGCGGGGCGCATCCAGCAGATTATTGGTCCAGTTTTGCGGCTGGGCGTTCAGCACCCATAGACATCGGCCATGCGGCGGCTCAGCAGGGCCAGGCGGGCGCGTACTTCTGCCGGGGCGGTGACCACCACTTTGCCCTCGAACCCGCACACCCAGCCCAAAAAGGGCCCGCTGACGCAGACGGGGGTGGTGAAGTGGAAACTGCCGTCCGGCTCGTCGATCAGGATGGTCTCCCGGCCAAAGCGGTCCAGCATGGCCTCCCGCAGCTCGGGAGCGCAGCGCAAGGTCACCCTGTATTCGGGGCCGCCGTACATATTGAAGTGCTTTTTCAGGTACGCCGGCAGGTTGAAGTTCTCATGCAGAGCGCTGCCGGCGCAGGGCTTGTCCTGCAGCACCTGCACACGGCTCATGCGGTCCACACGGTAATGCCGCACCCCCGCCTTGCTGTCATACTCCTGGTAGGCGATCAGATAATAGCTGCCGCCGTCCCAGGCCAGCTGCCAGGGGCTGACCGTGTGGTCCTTGCCGTTGGCATAGTGGAAAGACACCTGCCGCCCGGCGTTGATGGCCTCGTGCAAAGCGTCGATGCTGTAAAGGATCTGGGGGTTTTGGCTGCGGGGCCGGCCCGCCACATACACCTGGCGCTGCAGCTGGGCGGCCTGGTAGTGGGAGGCCAGCTGCTCCAGCTTGCCGATCAGAGCGCCCGTCTTTTCCTGGGGAATGAACCGGCAGCTCTGCACCGCATCCACCAGCAGCTTGAGCTCGGCCAGCTCAAAGGTGCGGTGGGCCAGCCAGTAACCGCCGCCCCGGCCCCGCTGCAAAAGGATCTCATAGCCCATCTCCCGCAGCGCATCGATGTCGGTGTAGATGCTCTTGCGCTCACAGGGGATGCCCTGGGCCTCCAGCTTTTCGGCCAGCTGAGGCACCGTCAGGCGGTGGGCCTCGTCGGTCTCGCTTTCAAAAATGCGCACAAGAGCCAGCAGCTTGCGCTTCTGCTTTTCCTGTCTGGCCATAGCCTCCCCCTCCTTTGCAGGGTCAATCGGGCAGTTTTTTGTCAAACATGGCCCGCCGCTGGGTGGAAAGCCGGAACATCTCCTCCAGCCCGGCCCGGTCTCCCGCGGCCAGGGCCGCACGCAGCTGACCCAGCGCCCCCTCGAACTGGTCGATCTCCGCGATCAGGTTGTCTTTGTTCCACAGGAACAGTTCCGACCACATCGTCTCGTTGATCCTGGCGATGCGGGTCAGGTCCCGGAACGAGTCGCCCGTGTATTCGCACAGGGCGGCATTGTCGTTGGCGCACATCAGGCTGACGGCAATGGCATGGCACAGCTGGCTGACATAGCCGATCATCCGGTCGTGCTCCTCCACCGTCAGGGTCGAAATATGCCGGAACCCCAGCACCTGGGCCAGCTCCGTGATCCAGACGATGGCCCGGGGGGTATTCTTCGGGGTGGGGGTGATGATGAAGTTGGCGGGGCCAAAGTTGACCTCGGCGGCGTGCTCCACGCTGGAAGTCTCCCGGCCCGCCATGGGATGGCTGGGGATGAACTCCACCCCCGGAGGGCACATCTCCTGGATGGGCCCTACCAGGCCCGTCTTGACCCCCGACACATCGGTAAAGATGCACCCGGGCTTGATCCGGCGGCCATACGTCCCAAACCACTCCAGCAGGGTGGTGGGGTACAGGCCAAAGATGATGTGGTCGGCCTGGGCCACCAGGTCCTCGAAGTCATGGGTCTTGCCGCTGCGGATATAGCCCTTGTCCAAAGCGTATTGCAGGTGCTTTTCGCTGCGGTTGATGCCGTCCACATGGAACCCGGCTTTGGTCAGCTCCAGGGCGTATTTGCCGCCCAGAAGCCCCAGACCCACGATCAGGTAGCGCTCCGACTTGTCAAGCATACAGTTCCACCTCCACCCCCAGCTGCCTGACGGCAGCAAAGAAATCCGGCCAGCTCTTATCCACTGCCTCAGCCCCCTCGATGCAGACGGGCAGCCGCGCGGCTGCGGCCAGCACCGTCAGGCTCATGACCACCCGGTGGTCATTGTGGCCGCTGAGGGGCACGGCGGGCGGATGCAGGGGCCCGCCCTCGATCCACACGGTGCCGCCCTCGCTCCGGATGCAGCCGCCCAGCTTGCGCAGTTCCTGCTCCATGGCGGCGATGCGGTCGCTCTCCTTCAGGCGCAGGCGGCCTGCGTTGCGGATGACCGTCCGGCCCCGGCACAGCAGCCCCATGGCCATCAGGACGGGGCCCAGGTCGGGGCAGTCGGCCAGATCGATCTCCACGCCGTGCAGGGGGCTTTTTGCAAAGCGGAAGCCCTCCGCGCCCCGCTGCGCGCCGCAGCGGTCCAGGATCCGGCCGATCACCGCGTCCCCCTGCAGGGTATCGGCGGCCAGCCCGGTGACCGTCACGTCCCCGGCCAGGGCCCCCAGCACCGCCGGGAAGGCGGCCTGGCTCCAGTCCCCCTCCACCGTGATGTCCCGGGGCAGGTAACGCTGCCGGCCGGGCACCAGGAGGGTGGCCGCATCCAGCCAGCGGCTCTCCACCCCAAACAGGGCCTGGGCGGCCCGGGTCATCTCGATGTAGCTGCGGCTCTCCACCGGGGGACGCAGCCGCAGAGTACTGTCCCCGTCCAGCAGGGGCAGGGCAAACAGCAGCCCGCTGACGAACTGGCTGGACACATCCCCCGCCAGCTCGTATTCCCCCGCAGCCAGGGGCCCCGCCACCGTCAAAGTGCCGCCGTCCTGCTCAAACCGGAGGCCCCGCCGGGCAAACAGCTCCCGGTACACGCTCTGGGGCCGCTGCATCAGCCGGCCCCGCCCGGTGAAGGTGACCGCCCGCCCCGACAGCGCCGCCAGCGGGATCAGAAAGCGCAGGGTGCTGCCGCTCTCGCAGCAGTCCACCGGGGCGGCCGGGCAGGCCAGGACAGCCGGTCCGGTCACATGGGCCCAGCCCGCCCCCAGCTCCACCTGCGCCCCAAAGGCGGCTGCGGCGGCCAGGGTGGCGTCGATGTCCTGGCTGTGGGCCAGGTTGTCCACCCGGCTGGTCCCCCCGGCCAGGGCCGCGCAGAGCAGCGCCCTGTGGGCCATGCTCTTGCTGGGGGGCGCGGCCAGAGTCCCACGGATGGGGCCCCCCGGCCTGATCTCGGCCCGCATGGGTCACATATCCCGGCCAATGGCCCATGCCACCTGGCGGCACTTGGCCATGGCCTGGGCAAAGGCGTCGGGGGTCAGGCACTGGGCGCCGTCGCTCCAGGCGTGCTGGGGGTCATAGTGGACCTCCACCTCCAGGCCGTCGGCCCCGGCGGCCACCGCCGCGATCATCATGGGCTCCACCAGATGGGACTTGCCGGTGGCGTGGCTGGGGTCCACCACCACGGGCAGATGGGTCTTTTCGTGGATGATGGGCACCGCCGACAGGTCCAGGGTGTTGCGGGTGTACTTTTCAAAGGTGCGGATGCCCCGCTCGCAGAGGATGACGTTCTCATTGCCGCCGGCCATGATGTATTCGGCGCTCATGATCCACTCCTCGATGGTGTTGCACAGGCCCCGCTTGAGCAGCACCGGCTTGTGCATCTTGCCCACCGCCTTGAGCAGCTGGAAGTTCTGCATATTGCGGGCGCCGATCTGGACCACGTCCACATACTCCTCAAACTCGGGGATGCGGTCCTCGCTCATCAGCTCGGAGACGATGGGCAGGCCGGTGGCCTCCCGCGCCTTGACCATGTCCAGGATGCCCTCGGTCTCGAGGCCCTGGAACGAGTAGGGGGAGGTGCGGGGCTTGTAGGCGCCGCCCCGGAACAGGGCAGCGCCCCCTGCCTTGACGCTGGAGGCGATCCGTTTGGCCTGCTCCTCGTTCTCGATGCTGCAGGGGCCGGCCATTACCGCGATCTTCTCATGGCCGCCGATCTTGACCCCGCCGCAGTCGATCACCGAATCCTCGGGGTGGAACAGGCGGTTGGCCCGCTTGTAGGGGGCCGACACGCGGGTGACGTTGTCCACCCAGGGGTTGGCCAGGATGTCCCGCTCGTCCAGCTTGGTGGTGTCGCCCACCAGGCCAAAGACATTGTAATCGGTGCCCGAGATCAGGGTCACCGACAGGCCCTGCTTTTCAAATTTGTCAACGATCCGGTCCAGTTCTTCCTGGGGCGTGCCTTTTTTGGTCGAAATAATCATGGGTGTTGGTTTCCTTTCTCTGCTTTTATTTTCCCTCTCTGCCGCATCGGCCATCCTGCCGTGCGTTCGAAAAGAAATACCTCATTCATGGGCAAACAGGTCCTCCAGGGCGTCCAGCGCCCGGCTGACTGCCTGCTGCACCGTGCCGTCGTTGGGAATGACGGCGTCCGCCGCCCCCAGATAAAAGGGCCGGCGCTCCTTTTCCATCTGCCGCAGCGCCTCGGGGCTGGAGGACAGGGGCCGTCCGCCCCCCACCGTCAGCTCCTCCAGGGGCCGGTCGATGAACAGGACCACCCCGTTCTGCCGCAAAGCCCGGATGTTGGCGGCGTTTTTGACGATGCCGCCCCCGCAGGAGATCAGCAGGCCGCTCTCTTTGCCAAAGCGGGCCGCCTGTTCGGCTTCCCGCCGGCGGAACCCCGCCTCTCCCTCGGCGGCAAAAAGGTCCGGGATGCTCCGGCCCGCCGCCCGGACGATCTCCTCGTCCAGGTCCACAAAGGTGCGGCCCAGCTTTTCTGCCAGCAGCCGGCCCAGGGTGGTCTTGCCGCTGGAGGGCATCCCCACCAGGGACACGTTCAGGATATCCCTGCGCAGGTCCGCGGTGCCCCGGCGGATCGTTTCTTCCCGGTCCGCAAAGGCAGTGTCCAGGAAATATTCCGCCGCATACACCGCCTGGGCCACCAGCATTTCCAGGCCGCAGGCCCGCACCGGCACCCCGGCCTCTCCGGCCCGCAGCAGCAGCTCGGTGCGGACGGGGTTGTACACCACATCCAGCACCGCCTCCATCCCCCGCAGGGCGTCGGTGTCCAGCAGGCAGGTCCCCACATCGGGGTACATCCCCGCCGGGGTGGTATTGATCAGGATCTGTCCCCCCGCACCGGCGGCCTCCCGGTAGGACAGCTGGCCGGGGCCGGGCTTCCGGCTGACGGTGAGCACCCGGGCGGCCCCGGCATCCCGGGCCACGGCGGCCACCGTATTGTGGGTGCCTCCGGTGCCCAGGATCAGCACGGTGCGGCCCCGGAAGTCCACCCCGTGGCTGCGGCACAGATGGGCAAAGCCCATAAAGTCGGTGTTGTAGCCGTACAGCCTGCCGTCCCGGTTGACCACCGTGTTCACTGCGCCGATGGCGGCGGCCCGGGGGTCCACCTGGTCGCAGGCATCCATCGCCAGCCGCTTGTAAGGGATGGTGACGTTGACGGCCCGGAAGGGGCGTTCTTCCAAAAAGCGGCGCGCCTCCGCCTCGGTGGGCAGGGCAAGCAGCTGGTAGTCATAGCCGCACAGCCGCTGGTGGATGATCTTGGAGTAGGAGTGTCCCAGTCGGGAACCGATCAGACCGTATTCCATTCAGCGGGCCTCCTCTCGATAGGCATCGGGGCGCGTCATCCAGCTCTCGCCATAGCGCGCGCAGAGCAGGTCCCCCACCGCCACGGCGGCGGCGCAGGTCTGGACGATGGCCGCCCGGGGCACGATGCAGGGGTCATGCCGCCCCTTGATGGACAGCAGCGCGTTCTGTTGCGCGGTGTAATCCACCGTCCGCTGCTGCTGGTAGATGCTGGGGGTGGGCTTGACGGCGGTGCGGAACACCACCGGCATCCCGTTGGCCAGCCCCCCGTTGATGCCGGCGTTGTGGTTGGTCTCGGTCCGGATCCGCCCCTCTTCGTCGATGCGGAAGGGGTCGTTGGCCTGGCTGCCCCGCATGGCTGCAAAACCGAAGCCGGACCCGAACTCGATTCCCTTGACCGCCGGCACCGCAAAGGCCATATGGGCCAGCTTGCTCTCCACGCTGTCAAAGAAGGGTTCGCCCACGCCGGCGGGCAGGCCCAGGATGGCGGTCTCCAAAATGCCGCCCACGCTGTCCCCCTCGGCGCCCGCCGCCCGGATGGCGTCCTGCATGGGGGCCTGTACGCCGGGGTCCAGCAGGGCAAAGTCCGCCCCGCGGCCGTCCAGCGTCCGGAACTGCCGGACCAGGGCCTCCCCGTCATCCGCCGCAAAGGGGCTGTCGTCTATCCCGGCGCACTGGGCGATGTGGGTGGCGATGCGCACCCCCGCCCGCTCCAGCGCCTGGAGGACGATGGCGCCCCCCGCCACCAGGCCGGCGGTGATCCGGCCCGAAAAGTGCCCGCCGCCCCGGGCGTCCTGGAACCCGCCGTACCGTGCAAAGGCGGTATAATCCGCATGGCCGGGCCGCAGCAGGGAAGCCATGGCGGCGTAGTCGGCGCTGCGGGTGTTCCGGTTCTCGATCATCAGGGCGATGGGGGTGCCGGTGGTGTGGCCCTGGACCACGCCCGACAGCACCCGCACCTCGTCCGCCTCCACCCGGGCGGTGGACAGGCCGTCCCCGCGGGCCCGGCGGCGGTCCATGCAGGCGGCAACCGCCTGCTCGTCCACCGGCACGCCGGCGGCCATCCCGTCCAGCACGGCCCCGATGGCCGCGCCGTGGCTCTCCCCAAACAGGGTCAGGCTGAGGCAGTCCCCATAGGTGTTCTTCATCTTCAGCCCTCCAGGCCCAGCAGGGAGCGCAGGCTCTCCACCGGGATGGTGTCGGCCCGCCAGCAGCCCAGACCCGGCACCTTGATGACGGTGATCTTGCCGCCCTGGGCCTTCTTGTCATGGAGCATCTCGGCGTAGACCTTCTCCTTGTCAAAGCCGGCGCGCACCGGCAGGCCCAGGCGGCGGTAGACCGCCCGGGTGCGGCGGCGCAGGCTGTTGCTCTCGATCATGGGCAGCATCCCCAGGGCCACGCACTCGCCGTGGTACAATCCCACCTTGCGGCGGCCCTTGATGCCCTTGACCGCCTCGATGCCGTGGCCGATGGTATGTCCAAAGTTGAGGGCGCGGCGGGCGCCGTGCTCGGTCTCGTCCGCCTCCACGATGCCCTTCTTGAACTGGAGGCTGCGGTAGATGATCTGGTCGATGTCCGCATCCACGTCCCCCGTCTCGAACAGTTCAAACAGCTCGGGGTCGGCCAGCAGGCCGGCCTTGATGGCCTCGGCCAGACCGTTGATGTAGTGGCGGCGGGGAAGGGTGGACAGGGTGTCGGCGTCCACCACCACCACCCTGGGCTGCCAGAAGGCGCCCACCACGTTCTTGGTGTCCCCCAGGTCCACGGCGGTCTTGCCGCCGATGGAGGAATCGATCATGGACAGGGTGGTGGTGGGGCAGTTGATGAAATCGATGCCCCGCATATAGACGGCCGCCGCAAAGCCGGCCAGGTCTCCCACCACGCCGCCGCCCACGGCCACCACCAGATCGCCCCGGCCCATGCCGAACGCCAGCATCTGCTGCAGCACCGACTCCAGCGTGCGGAGGCACTTGCTGCCCTCGCCCTGGGGCACCGTAATGATCACGGCCTCGCGGCACTGGTCGGCCACCTGGCGGGCATACACCGGGGGCACCCCGCTGTCGGTGACCACCGCCACCCGGCGGTTCAGGTCGGCCAGCTGGTACAGGTTCTGAAGGGCGCCCCGCCGCAGGGTGATGTCGTAACTGCGGGGGCCCAGGTTCATGGTCAGCTTGCTGCCAAATGTGGCTTCACTCATTTTGTATACACTCCTAACATCCGTACCGTCCGGCAGGTGCGGTCCAGCTCCCGCAGCAGGGCCTCGCTCTCGGCCCTGGCGGGGTCGCCCACCAGCTCGGCATAAAAATAATATTCAAAGGGCACATGGGGCATGGGCCGGCTCTTGATCGACTCCATATTGAAGCCGGAAGCGCCGATCTTCTGGATCACCTCGGCCAGCTTGCCGGGCTTGTTGTCCACCGTGAACAGCAAAGAAAACCGGTTGCCTTTGGCGGGCCGCTCTTTGCTGATGACGATGAAGCGGGTGGTGTTGTCCCCGTCGGCGTTGATGTCGGGCACCAGCACCTCCAGCCCGTACAGGGCGGCGGTCTCCCGGCTGGCGATGGCCGCCCGGGAGGGGTCGCCGCTCTCGGCCACATATTTGGCGGCCATGGCGGTGTTGGCCATGGCGGTGCAGGGCAGCTGCATCTGTTTCAAAAAGGTCTCGCTCTGGGCGATGGCCTGCTGATGGCTGTACACATGGCGCACCGCCGTGAGGGGGGTGCCGGGGAGCACCAGCAGGTTCTGATGCACCGGCAGGTCGTACACCTGCACCACCCACAGCTCGGGGTGGCGGTAGCACAGGTCCAGCACCGCTGAAACATCCCCGGCATGGCTGTTCTCAAAGGGCACCACGCCCCGGGCCGCATCCCCCGCCGAGACCCGGGCGAACACCTCGTCCCAGGTGGGGCAGCTGACCGCCTCGGCGTGGGGGAACAGCTGGCGCAGGGCGATGTGGGCAAACGCCCCCTCCACCCCCTGGTAGGCCACCCGGTTGCGGCCCAGCAGCAGGGCCTCATACTGGCGCGCCACCTCCATCCGGTTGCGCACATGGTCCAGGTAATAGGGCCGCAGGGCCGGGTCCTGGATCCGGTCCGCCGCCTTTTGCAGCACCTGCTCTTCCCGGGCCGGGTCGTGGATGGGCAGGCCGTGGGCCTGCTTGTAGCGCGCCACCTGCACCACCGCCCGCATCCGCCGTTCAAACAGGGCGGCCAGCTGCGCGTCCACCGCGTCGATCTCCTGACGGGCCTGCTCCAGCTCGTCCATACGAGGTCACTCCCTTCGTTTCGTTCATGTCTCATTCCCCTGTGGTTCGATCTGCTTTATCAGTATACCATACTTGAGGGCGTGAGACAATCGCGCCGCCGGCAGTTTTCGGCCCCCCGCATCCCTCAAAAAACAGGAAAATGCCCAACAAAAAACGCCCTGTCCGCTGTTTGCGGACAGAGCGTGTTCTTACTTTGGGTCTTTCTCCCGGCGGCGCAGGCAGGACAGGCTGGGGGTGGGGGTATACACTCGGCCATAGGGGTTATCCAGCTCCGCCGGGCGGGGCGGCGCCGGGACAGGCGCCGGGGCAGGGGCAGCCGGCTTTTTCCACCGGCGCAGCAGGCGCAGGCGCATCTTCACTCCGCAGCGGCGGTGGAGACGGCGCCGGCGGTCAGTTTGTCCCACAGAGGCTCCCCCGGTGCGATGCTGTCCGCCGCGCCCTGGTTCCATGCGCCCCGGAATGCCACATAGAACTGGCTCATATACTCCTGGCTGTCCCCCGTGCCGTTCTGGGTGGCGTCGGGGCCATAGCTGCCCAGGTCCAGCCCGGTGAGGACCGGGCAGTCGGTCCAGCGGTAGACCATGTTCCACCAGTCACTGTCGCTGTCCCCCGCCGGCAAAGTGCCGTCCAGATACCGCAGCGCGCCGGTGTTCTCCTCAAAGCCTGCTGGGTCATAGAGGATGAAGATGGAGCTGAGGGCCCCCTGGACGTCGGCAGCCAGGCGGGTGGTGCCCGCCATGGTCATGTAGGCGTCGGTGTCCGACTGGTCGTCCCCGCTGTAATCCAGGGTGTAGACGTTGACCGTCACGTTCACCGCGCCGTCCCCGTTCAGGTCCTCCCCAAAGGCGGCCAGCTGCTGCTGCAGGGCGTCCACCGTATCCTCCGGCAGGTAGTAGGGGGCCACCACCCCGATGTTGTAGTCGGGGTGCACCGTAAAGAAATACTGCCCGATGAAGCAGTAGCCCACAAAGCCCACCGCAATGGCGGCCACCACCACCCACTTGAGGTTGTAGTCCCACCAGTTGTTCCACCGTTCCCGGCGGGTATACTGCCGCCGGGCCCGGGGGCGCAGGTCTTCTTCTTTGATGTCGCGTTCGTACCGGTAGCTTGCCATAAGCCTTGTTCTCCCTTATTACAGGACGGTCTGGTCCAGGCGGCTCAGGGTGGCCATGATGTTCTGCCGGACCGCCTCGGGCAGCTGGCGCTGCTCCTCTTTGCTCATGCCGGCGGTCTGGATGGCGGGCAGGATGGTGACCCGCACCGACCCCGGGTGGACGATGTAATTGTGGCTCTCATAGAGGGCCCGGGCGCCGCTGATGGCCACCGGCACCACAGGCGCCCCCGTCTTGATGGCGATGCGGAAAGCCCCGGCCTTGAACTCGCCCACGCCTCCTTCTTCGCCCTTATAGCGGGTGCCCTCGGGGAAGATCACAAAGCTCTCTCCGCCGCGCACGATGGCGGCCCCGTCCTTCAGGGCCTGCAGGGAGGCCCGCACATCATCCCGCTCCACATACAGGCAGCCCAGCAGCTTCATCCACCGGCTCAGCAGGGGGATGCGGGACAGTTCCTTTTTGGCCAGCAGGCCGTGGGGCTTGTCCAGGGCGACCAGCATCAGGGGGATGTCGAAATAGCTGCGATGGTTGCCCACAAAGACCACCGGCCCGCCGGTGGGGATCCGCTCACGGCCTTCCACCGTCAGCTGTACCCCGCCCATCCACAGCAGCCCCCGGCACCAGCGGGGGATATGCTTGTCCACCAGCTGGCGCACTTTGGCCCGGTCGCCGGCGGCCTGGGCCTTCTCGCCCTGGCGCAGGACAGGGTAGAACAGCAGCATATAGCCGAACATATAGGCATACATCGCGATGGTGCGCAAAACATACAGGATCTTCAAACAACTGACCTCCCATCGGTCACAATACTCTCATGTCATTTTCCCGTTAAAACACATCTATTGTAGCACAGTTGCAGCCAAAATGGGAGATGGAAACAGTTTTTTTACAAAACCACACCGCCGGGGGTCTTGCAAAATCGGCCCAATGCAGGTATTATGTAAGATGAATAAAAGCATCGGTGATTTGCTTTTGTATGCCGGGCGGTTTTCACAGCCGCCCACAGAGAGGGACAAGAGAAATGGGACTTTTTCCAAGCGCGGATGATTTCAAGGCCGGGCACGGCATCCAGAAGGACGCTCCCCGCAAGACGGGTGTGGGCCGCTTTTTCGAGCTGCTGGGCCGCGACATGAACGGTATGTTCCTGGCAAACCTGCTGGCCTGCCTGGGCTTTCTGCCGGTGATCTGCCTGGTCTACATCGGTTTTTTGATGAACAACCTGCCCGTTATGCTGGTCAGCGCCGCCGTGGGCGGCATCCTGGCGGGGCCTACCCTGGCCGGGGTCTACGACACGGTGCTGCGCGCCCTGCGGGATGAGCCGGGCTACTGGTGGACCACCTACCGCCGGGCCTTCCGGCAGAATTTCAAGGCCAGCATCCTGCCCGGCATCCTCTACTGTGTGGTGGTCACCGTGCAGATCTTCATGGTCTATTTCTGCTTCCATATGCTGGCTCAGGGGGTCAACGTGGGCACCGGCGTGTGGGTGGCCACCGTCCTCAACCTGGTGATCTTCCACATGATGTTCGCCTATATGTGGCCCCAGGTGGTGCTGCTGGAGCAGCCCCTGCGCCAGACACTGGCCAACAGCGTCCGGTGTATGCTGGCCTTTCTGCCCCATGCGCTGGCAGCCGCCATCGTGCAGGTGGTGTTCTGGGGCATCGTGATCCTGTGTATGCCCCTGGGCCTGCTGCTGATGGTGGTGTTCGGGTTCTGGTTCTCCTGCGAGGTGTGCTGCCAGATCGTGAGCGGCGACCTGGAGCGGGTGTTCCACATCGAAGAAAAGATCCGTGCCCGGAAGGACGCCGAGCTGGCCCAGGCCCTGGAAGCCGAAAAGGCCGCTTCCTCCGGCACAGGCAGCGACGTGTGAGCGCCGCAGAAGGGAAGGCCCCAGGATGGAACAAAAGAACAACCTGGTCCTGCAGGGGACCGAGACCTTTTCCCGGGGGGCGCTGGACAACGTAGCCCTGGAGAACGGGTGTCTGGTGCTGGACAGCTCTGCAGGGCGGTATCTGCCCTATGGCAGCTACACTTCCCCCGAGCTGGCCATGCCCGCTTTCTGCAACCTGAACGTGAGCTGGAACGCCCTGGCTCCCGACAACACCATGCTGGAGGTGCGCTGCCGGGTATACGCCGGCGGGGACTGGACCGGCTGGATGAGCTTTGGCAAATGGGCCCCGGGCTATCCCCGGCGCAGCGTCCACACCCAGACCGACGACGGGCTGGTGTTCCTGATGGGGGACACCGTCACGGTGGCGGTGCCCGGAGGCGGCACCGGCATCCAGCTGCAAGTGAACCTTTCCTCCAACGACGGGCGGGTGACCCCCGCGGTGCGGCTGCTGGCCGCCGCCGTGCGGCCCCTGTCCTGGGAGCGGCAGGAGGGCGCCATCATCAACCGGCGGCTCTACCTGCCCGAATACAGCCTGGCCGGCCGTGACCCCAGCTTTGGCCGGGACATGGATCTCTCACTGGTGATCGCCTCCCTGATGAACCGCTGGGGGGAGGACATCCTGCCGGAGGAAGTGGCCTACACCATGCTGGACAACGCCACCACCGGCATCCACAACGCCGCCTATGCCGTGGCTGCCGCCGGCTGCTGCGGCTATTCCAGTTGGCAGGCCTGGCTGGATCTGAAGGACCTGCGGGCCCAGATCCACGACGGCTGTTCGGTGGGTGTGGAGATGGAGACCCGCCTGACCGGCCAGCAGGAGCCGGTGCGGGTATGGATGGCCCTGCGGGGCTTTGGCCACGACGACGAGGTCCTGGCAAACTTCGTGGTGCTCAACGACCCCACCGCCCCGGGCGACGGGGCCGTGGCCCGCACCATGTCCATCACCGATTTTCTGCGCTACTTCACCGGGCGGGCCATCATCCTGCGGCCCAAGCCCCGCACCTTTTCCGCTACGCGGCCCCGCCGGTTCCGCTGCGGGCTGGAAGCGGGGGAAGACGGGGAGTGGTTCTTTACCCAGAAAGGGGCCAGGGACCCCCTGCCGGAGGATTTCAACGGCTGGGTGGCCTGTACCCTGTACGACGGGGTGGCCCACGCCACCACCGCCCACAAGACCTTCCACCGCATGAAGCGGACCGCCGCAGGCGGGGTGTGCTTCCCCCAGGAAGTAGCCCAGGCCGGCGGGCGGTGCAGCATCTACGCGGTGGACCAGACCGGCAGTATGCGGGTGGCAGAGGTACAGCTGCCCCGCCCCGCAGCACAGCAAACCCCTGCAGAACAGCAGCCAGGCCCCGGCCCGGCTGTTTAAAGGAGGGCAGGCCTCCGGGCCGGCCCTTCCCAACAAGATGGGAGGAACGATTATGGCAAAAACGATCATCACTTTGAGCCGTGAGTATTGCACCGGCGGCCGCTACATCGCACAGGATGTGGCCGACGCGTTGGGCATCAAGCTCTATGACAAGGAGCTGATTACCATGGCAGCCAGGGACTCGGGCCTGTCGGAGGAGGCCGTGGCTGCCAGCGAGAAGCGCCATACCCACAGCCTGCTGTACAGCCTGTACACCATGGGCACCGACCTGCCCCTGAGCGACCAGGTGTTCATCCTGCAGAGCCGCATCATCAAGAAGCTGGCCGAGGAGGGCCCCTGCGTCATCCTGGGCCGCTGCGCCGACTATGTGCTGCGGGAGCGCACCGACGTGCTGCACGTCTTTGTCCACGCGCCCCTGGAGTGGCGGCGGGAGTATGCCAAGACCAACCCCATCGTCAAGGCCACCACCGAAAAGGGCATCCGGGACGAGATCGACAAGACCGACCGCCAGCGGGCCGCCTACTACAACTACTACACCCAGAACCGCTGGGGCGATGTGCACAACTACGACCTGAGCATCAACGCCGCCCTGGGCAAGGATGTCTGCGTCCAGATGATCCTGGCCGCCGTCAAGGCCAAAGAGGAATCGCTGGGCTGATGCTGTCCCCTGCGCGGGGACAGAGGAACGGCTTGCGGCATCGTTCAAAAGCGCCCGGGCAGAGCTTTGGGCGCCGGTGAGAGCAATGGGCAGGGTGCGGGCGCATTCCTGCCCATTTTCCGGCAAAGGGGCGGCCGGGGCCCCGCTGTGGCATACTGAAAGCAGACGGACAAAAAAGGAGGCGTCCCGATGAAAAATCTGAAATGGAACCTGATCCTGATGAGCCTGTTGTATCTTGGACTGGGCATCTTTTTGCTGGCGGTGCCCGGTGTGGCCCTGAACATCGTCTGCTATGCCCTGGGCGGGGTGGTGCTGGCCTGCGCCGCCGTCCAGCTGATCCGGTATTTTACGGTGGACCACAAAGTATTCCAGAGCTCCTTCACCCTGATCTCGGGGCTGGTGTGTCTGGGCCTGGGCGGCTTTCTGATCCTGCGCAGCGATATCGTGGTGCGGATCCTGCCGGTGGTATTCGGGCTGTTCGTGGTATTCGACAGCCTGGGCCGGCTGCAGAACGCCCTGGAGCTGCGCCGCTGCGGCTACCCCAGCTGGAAATGGTTCATCCTGCTGGCCCTGCTCAGCGTAGTACTGGGAGGCATCATGATCTTTGACCCCTTCGGCGCCATGGAGACTCTGGTCATGGGCATCGGCATCATCCTGCTGATCGAAGGCGCCTTCAACCTGGGCGGGGCCATCTACACCGCCCTGGCCATCCGGCGCTTCAACAAGCTGCACCCCGATACCCAGTCCACCCTCGAGCAGGTCACCGGCCTGGACCTGGACGGGGACGGGATGATCGGCGCCAGCCATGCCCCTGCGGACGCCGAGGCCACCGCCCGCGAGCTGGATACGGTGGATGAGAGCGCCGAGGTACACCAGGAGTGATCCCCGGTATCCGTTTTGAAACGCGTCCTGCCTGTACCTCACCGCGCAGACAGGACTTTTTTATGCAAGGAGTTATCAAGCCATGGAAAAATACGATCTGATCATCGTGGGCGCCGGTCCTGCCGGCATCTTCACCGCCGTGGAGCTGCTGCGCCACGGCAGCAAAAAGAAGATCCTGCTGATCGAAAAGGGCAAACCGGTGGAGCAGCGCAGCTGTCCCAAGGCCAAGCTGGGCCACTGCGTCAACTGCCGGCCCACCTGCGCCATCACCACCGGGTTCTCGGGGGCGGGCGCCTTCTCGGACGGCAAACTGAGCCTGTCCTATGAGGTGGGCGGCGACCTGCCCACCCTCATCGGGGAGAACTTTGCCCAGCAGCTGATCGATTACACCGACAAGATCTATCTGGACTTCGGGGCCGACCCCCATGTGGAGGGCATCTACACCGGCGAGGAGATCCGGGAGATCCGTAAGAACGCCATCAAGGCCGGCCTCAAGCTGGTGGATTGCCCCATCCGCCACCTGGGCACCGAAAAGGCCCATCAGCTGTACCTGGCGGTGGAAAAACACCTGCAGGCCCAGGGGGTGGAGATGCTGTTCTCCACCGAGTGTGAAAACATCCTGCTGGAAGGGGATGTATGCCGGGGCGTGCTGGTCCGCCAGCCGGGCGGCCAGACCCAGACCATCTATGCGGACACGGTGGTGATCGGCACCGGACGCCGCGGCGCCGACTGGCTGGAAAAGCTGTGCGCCGAGCACCACATCGCCCACAAGCCCGGCACGGTGGACATCGGCGTGCGGGTGGAGTGCCGCAATGAGGTGATGGAAAAGGTCAACCGGGTTCTGTATGAATCCAAGCTGATCGGCTACCCCCGCCCCTGGAAAAACAAGGTGCGCACTTTCTGCCAGAATCCCGGCGGCTTTGTGGCGCAGGAAAACTACGACAACGACCTGGCGGTGGTGAACGGCCACAGCTATAAGGAGAAAAAGAGCGAGAACACCAACTTGGCCATCCTGGTATCCCACAACTTCACCGAGCCCTTCAACCAGCCCATCGCCTACGCCCAGAAGGTGGGCGAGCTGACCAATATGCTGGGCGCCGGGCGGATCATGGTGCAGCGGTACGGGGACATCCTGGACGGCAAGCGCACCTGGCCGGAGGAGTTGGCCCGCAGCAACGTCCGTCCCACCCTCACCGACGCGGTGGCAGGGGACATCACCGCGGCCATGCCCTACCGCGCCATGACCAACATCATCGAGTTCATCCGGATGCTGGATATGGTGGTGCCCGGCTTTGCCGCCTACGAGACCCTGCTCTACAGCCCTGAGCTGAAATTCTATTCCAACAAGGTGCGGATGGACCAGAACCTGGATACCAACATCCGGGGCCTGCACTGCCTGGGAGACAGTTCGGGCTGGACCCGCGGCCTGATGATGGCCAGCGTCATGGGCGTGCTGATGGGCCGCAAACTGGCCGAAAAAGAGGGCCTGACCCTGCGTCCCCTGACGGCCGAAGAATGATCCCAAAGCCGGTCCTGCCGGCATAAAAGCCCGCCGCGGCCCTTCCTGCACAGGGAAAGGCTCCGGCGGGCTTCTTTTTTGCACAGCAAAAACCGGCGCCCCGTGTCTTTGGACACAGAAGCGCCGGTCTTTTTATGCAGGATTCAGCAGCGGTCGTGCCGCACAGGCATTACCAGAGGTTGGCGGTCTCGTTGTAGAGGCCCTCGTAGCTCTTGGCCGAGACGCCCCAGCTGAAGTCGCAGTTCATGGCGTACTCGATCAGGTGCTCCCAGTTCTCCTTGTCGTAGTAAGCGGCGTTGGCGCGGCAGCAGGCGTCATACAGTTCGTGGGCGCTGTAACCCGCAAAGGTGAAGCCGTTGCCATGGCCCTTGCTGGAGTCCTGGATGGAATCCCGCAGGCCGCCGGTCTCGCGGACGATGGGCGGCGTGCCGTAGCGGCAGGCCACCATCTGGGACAGGCCGCAGGGCTCGCTCTTGGAGGGCATGATGAAGGAATCCGCGCCCGCATAGATCTGCTGCGCCAGAGCGGTGTTGAAGCCGATGTAGGCGCCCACGCGGCCGGGCCGGCGTGCGGCCAGGTCGGAGAAGAAGCTCTCATACTGGCTCTCGCCGGTGCCCAGGATGACCAGCTCGATGCCCAGATCCACCAGGCCGTCGGCGATGCTCTGGACCAGGTCGAAGCCCTTCATGCCCACCAGGCGGCTGATCATGGCAAAGACGGGGCTGCCGTCCTTGTGCAGGCCAAACTGATCCTGCAGGGCCGCCTTGCAGACAGCCTTGCCCTCCCGGAAGTTGGCGGTGGTGTAGTTGTAGGGGATGGCAGGGTCGGTGGCGGGATTGTTGGCGTCGGTGTCGATGCCGTTCAGGATGCCGCACAGCTTATACTGCTTCTCCCGCAGCAGGGCGTCCAGGCCATAGCTGAACCAGGGGTCCAGGATCTCCTGGGCGTAGGTGGGGCTGACGGTGGTGATCTTGTCGGCCGTCTCAAAGGCGCCCTTCATGAAGTTGGCGCAGCCGTCGTACTCCACGATGTGCTGATCGCGATGGCCGATGCCGCAGGTGTCTTCCAGGATCTCCAGGCCATACTTGCCCTGATAGGCGATGTTGTGGATGGTGAAGATGGTCTTGATCCGGTTGAACTTATCCAGATGGCGGTAGTACAGGTTCAGGTACACCGGCACCAGGGCGGTCTGCCAGTCGTTGCAGTTGATGATGTCGGGGGTGAAGTCCAGATAGAACAGCGTCTCCAGCACGGCGCGGGAGAAGAAGGCGAAACGCTCGCCGTCATCGTAGAAGCCGTACAGGCCCCGGCGCTTGAAGTAATACTCGTTGTCCAGGAAGTAGTAGGTCACGCCGTCCCACTGGGCCGTAAACAGGCCGCAGTACTGGCTGCGCCAGCCCACAGGCACCGAGTAGTTGGTCACATACTCCAGATGGTCACGGAAGCCCAGGTCCCCGTACAGGGGCATGATGACCCGGGCGTCCACTCCGTCCTGGACCAGGGCTTTGGGCAGGGCGCCCGCCACGTCGGCCAGGCCGCCGGATTTGGCAAAGGGCGTGGCCTCGGATGAAGCATACAGAATTTTCATACGCGCAATACCTCCTCGCTTTGGATGGTCCGGGCCGGTTCAGACCGTGTGGTTCTTCTGAACGTAGACCGGGAAGCTGGCCGTGCCGGACAGCTTCTTGCCAGCGGTGATCTTGACATTCTTGTCGGTGACCACATACTCCATCTCCACGTCCTTCTCGATGACGGTATCCTGCATCAGGACGCAGTTGCGGACCACGGCGCCCTTCTTGACCTTGACGCCGCGGAACAGCACGCAGTTCTCCACCGTACCCTCGATGGTGCAGCCGTCGGCCAGCAGGGAATTGGACACCTTGGAGCCGGTCACATAGCGGGTGGGGTTGTCGTCCCGGATCTTGGTGTAGACAGGGCTGTTCTTGGGGAACAGGGCGTCCAGGTTCTGCTCGTCCAGCAGCTTCATGTTCTCGTCGAAGTAGCTCTTCATGTCGCAGATGTGGGCCACATAGCCGGTGTACTCCACTGCATGGACGTTGAGGATGTTCACGTTGTGGGCCAGGATATCCCGCTCGAAGTAGATCAGGCCGCGGGCGGTGGCGTCCTTGACCAGGCGGATCAGGGTCTCGCGCTCCAGCACATAGATGTTCAGATCCAGGTTCTGGACGCCGGGACGGTAGTCGTTGAGCAGCAGCTCGGTGACACGGCCGTCCTCATCGATGGTCAGGGTGTAGTTGTCGTTCTTGCGGCCCTCGGGGATCTCGGTCTTCTGATAGGCCACGGTGATGTCGGCGCCGCTCTCCTGATGGGCAGCCAGCAGGGCGTTGAAGTCATAGTTGACGGCGATGTTGGCGTCGCACATGACCACATAGCGCTCTTTCTGGTGCTCCAGGAAGCCCAGGATGGAAGCCAGGGCCTCCACGCGGCCGGAATAGATCCGCACGCCCTTTTCTGCAAAGGGAGGCACGATGTTCAGGCCGCCATGGCGGCGGGCCATATCCCACTCACGGCCGGTGCCCAGGTGGTCCATCAGGGAGTGGTAGTTCTTGCGCACCACGATGGACACGTTGGTGATGCCGCAGTTGGACATGCTGGAGAGGATGAAGTCCACCATGCGGTACCGTCCCGCGAAGGGGATGGACGCCATGGTGCGCTCCGTCACCAGCTCGGGTACGGTGTTATCGTAGCTGTTGGGGAAAATAATACCCAACGCATTGTTGTTCTGGCTCAGCATACTTCCTCGCCCTCCTTGACCGAATCAAATACTTTGGCGCCCTCTTTCACCACTGCGCCGGCACCCACCGTCAGGCCGGTGCCCACATGGGCGATGGCGCCTTCGCCGCCGATCTTGGCGCCGGCGCCCACCACAACGTCCTCTGCCAGGATGCAGCGCTTGACCACTGCACCGGCCTTGACCACCACGCCGTCCATCAGCACGGCGTCCTCAACGGTAGCGCCGTCTTCCACGATGACGCCGGCGGACAGCACCGAGTGCTTGACGCTGCCGTAGATGCGGCAGCCCTCGGTGACCAGCGAATCCTCGACCACCGCGCGGGGGCCGATCTTCTGGGCGGGCAGCACCGGGTTGCGGCTGTAGATCTTCCACTCCTCGTCAAAGACGTCGATGCCCGAATTCTCGGGGTCCAGCACTTCCATGTTGGCTTCCCACAGGCTGTCGATGGTGCCCACGTCGCGCCAGTAGCCCTTGAAATGGTAGGCGTACATCTTGCGGTGGTCGCGCAGCAGGGCGGGGATGATGTTCATGCCGAAGTCGTTCTTGGAGTTGGGGTCGGCCTCGTCCTCCTCCAGATACTTCTTCAGGATATCCCAGTTGAAGATGTAAATGCCCATCGAAGCCAGGTTGGACTTGGGCACAGGGGGCTTCTCCTGGAACTCGGTGATGCGGTCGTCCTCATCGGCCACCATCAGGCCGAAGCGGGAAGCTTCCTTCCAGTCCACTTCCATGACGGCCACCGAGAAATCGGCGCCCTTCTCCTTGTGGAAGTGCAGGAAGTCTGCATAGTCCTGCTTGCAGATCTGGTCGCCCGACAGGATGATGACATACTTCGGGTTGTAGGTCTCGATAAAGCTGATGTTCTGGTAGATAGCGTTTGCGGTGCCCTTATACCAGTCGGTGCCCTTGGCCTGCTCATAGGGGGGCAGGGTGTGCACGCCGCCATACAGGCGGTCCAGGTCCCAGGGCTGGCCGTTGCCGATGTACTCGTTCAGCTTCTGGGGCTGGTACTGGGTCGCGATGCCCACAGTGTCGATGCGGGAATTGACGCAGTTGGACAGCGGGAAGTCCACGATGCGGTATTTGCCGCCAAAGGACACCGCCGGTTTTGCCGTTTTCTGTGTCAGCGCGTACAAGCGCGAGCCACGTCCGCCGGCAAGGATCATTGCCACGATTTCTTTTGCCATAACTTTATTCTCCCCTTTTGCTTTTGCGCCCCCGTCGGTCAGGGGCGAAAATCAACACTCAAACCCGGCCGGGCCGCCTGCCCGCCGGTGCGGCCGCCCTCATTCCTCGGCAGCCTTGTCCGCCTTGGGCTTGCGGGTGCGCTTGGCCGCAGGCTTCTTTTCAGCCTTGGGCTCCTTGGCGGGCGCGCCCTTTTCCACTTTAGATTTGGTGGTGCGCTTGGCCGCAGTGGTCTTTTTCTCCCCGGCAGCCTTGGTGGTTTTGGTGGTCTTTTTGGCTGCGGTGCCCTTTTCGGCGGCAGCCTTGGCGGTTTTGGTGGTCTTGGCAGCCCTGGGCGCCCGCGGAGCCGGCACCTCGAAATAGATGGTGCTCAGGGGGGGCAGGGTCAGGGTGATGCTCTGGTCAAAGCCGTGCATCGGCACCTTTTTGGAGCGGACGCTCTTGTTGTGGTACTGGCCCGAGCCGCCGAACGCGGCATCGTCGCTGTTCAGGATCTCTTTGTAAGTGCCCGACACCGGCGCGCCCATGATGTAGCCGTCCCGCAGCACGGGGGTGAAGTTGCAGACGACCATGATCTGCTTGCCCGCCGCGTCCTTGCGCAGGAAAGCCACCACGCTCTGCTGGTAATCGTCGGGGACGATCCACTGGAAGCCCTCCCAGCTGTAATCCACCTGCCAGAAGGCGGGGGTGTCCTTGTAGAACTGGTTGAGGGTCTTGACGTAGGTTTGCAGCTGTTTGTGCTTGTCGTAGTCCAGCAGCATCCAGTCCAGAGGCTTTGCCTCGTACCACTCGTTGAACTGGCCGAACTCCTGGCCCATGAACAGCAGCTTCTTGCCCGGATGGGCCATCATATAGCCAAAGAAGGTGCGCAGGTTGGCAAACTTGTCCTCGTATTCGCCCGGCATCTTGTTGATGAGGCTGCACTTGCCGTGCACCACCTCGTCGTGGCTGATGGGCAGGATGAAATTCTCGCTGAATGCGTAGAAGAAGCTGAACGTGACCTTGTTGTGGTTGTAGGAGCGGTAGATGGGATCGCTGGACATATAGCTGAGCATATCGTTCATCCAGCCCATGTTCCACTTAAAGTTGAATCCCAGGCCCCCGTCCGACGCAGGCTTTGTGACCTTGGGCCAGGCGGTGGACTCCTCCGCGATCATGTACTTTTCGGGGTGGCGGGTCAGCACGGCGGTGTTCAGCTTCTGCAGGAAGGCGATGGCCTCCAGGTTCTCCTTGCCGCCGTTGACATTCTGCTCCCACTCGCCGTCCCTGCGGTTGTAGTCCAGGTACAGCATCGAAGCCACGGCATCCACCCGCAGCCCGTCGATGTGGTACTGTTCCAGCCAGTACAGGGCACTGGAGATCAGGAAGCTCTGCACTTCCTTCATGCCGAAGTTGAAGACCATGGTGCCCCATTCCTTGTGCTCGCCGCGGCGGGGGTTGGGGTCCTCATAGCAGGGCTCGCCGTCGAACATATAAAGGCCGAACTGGTCTTTGGGGAAGTGGGCGGGCACCCAGTCCATGATGACGCCGATGCCGGCGTTGTGCATCTTGTCCACAAAGGCCATCAGGTCCTTGGGGGTGCCGTAGCGGCTGGTGGGGGCAAAGTAGCCGGTGACCTGGTAGCCCCAGCTGCCGTCGAAGGGATACTCCATGATGGGCAGCAGCTCCACATGGGTGTAGCCCATATCCTGCAGGTAGGGGATGAGCAGGTCGGCCAGCTCGGAGTAGTTGTAGGGCAGGTAGTTGTCCCCGTCCTGTTTCATCCGCCAGCTGCCCGCGTGCATCTCGTAGATGTTCATGGGCCCGTTGATGGCATCCCTGGCCTTCTGGGCCTCCATCCAGGCGCTGTCGCTCCATCCGAAGCCGCTCAGGTCGTAGACCTTGCTGCCGTTGGAGGGCCTGGTCTCGGCGTGCAGGGCATAGGGGTCCGCCTTGAACACCAGCTCCCCGGCCCGGGTGGTCACGCAGTATTTGTAGACGTCATACTCTTTCATGCCGGGGATGAACAGTTCCCATACAGAATCGTTGTCCACTTTCTGCATGGGATGGCTGCCCGGCTTCCAGCTGTTGAAGTCGCCCACCACGCTCACTGCGGCGGCGTGGGGCGCCCACAGCCGGAACACGACGCCCTTTTCGCCTGCACGCTCGGTGAGGTGCGAGCCAAAGAAGCGCTGGGACTCAAAGTTATTGCCTTGCTTGTACAGGTAAACAGGCAGATCGTCCTGGGGATCATGCCGCAGGGGCTTTTCGGCCGGCTGGCCGGCAGCTGCCGGTTCTGCGGCGGGCTCTGCCGCTGCCTGGGTCATCTCTTCCGTCGTCGGTTTCATTTCATCGGTCTGTTTCATACTATGTGCAGCTCCTCCCTGGCGCAGACTGACGCCAGCCCGCATGTTGTGCAAAACCTCCGCAGGCCCGGCCCCCGCCTTTGTCTTTGATCCTGGCACGGCGCCGGACCATCGGTTGTTTCTACATTACTATATTAAATAATTCGAGGTGATTTTTCAAGGCCTTTTTCATAAAATCCGCTATAATCTTTTCGTTCCAAAAACCGTAAATAGACAAAAACCACAAATTTTGACTTTTTTTCTATGCAAACCTGACAGAGCTTTCCACACAAACGCAAAAAAGCCCCCGCCCCGCACACAACGTGCGGAGCAGGGGCATAGGTACAGATCCTCCGCTGCGGGCTCAGCCCACAACGTATACATTCACATTGATGGCGCCATTCAGCACCGATTCGGCGTAGGTCTCGTAGAACAGATCCACCAGGACATGGCCGTCCTGCAGGGCGATGCCGGTATCGGTCGCCAGCGCATAGCCGTAGACGAAACGCCCGTCGGTGGAGGTGATATACAGCAGGGTGCCGTAGGGGATGACGTCGGGGTCAACGGCCACGGTGCCATAGCCCAGGCCCAGGCCCGAGGCGCCATTGCCGCCCCGGGAATAATAGCCGGTGGCCTTGCCGGTGAGCACCTGGGTGTAGCTGGAAGGGGGATTGGTGGTGCCGTCGGGGCCGGTCAGGGGGGAGACAGGCGCCCCCGCGCCATAGGCCTTGATGAGGGCATCCCGGGGCTCCACGGTGGTGGTCACGTCGGTGACGATGCTGTTCTCCAGCTCGCCGTCCACCCAGCGGTGGCGGGTGGTGATGGCGCACTGACCGTCCTGGCCCGTCTGGAGGGTGGTGGTGCGGTCGGTATCGCGGAAGTACAGGCTGGTATAGACGTACTCGGTGTCGTGGGGGATGGTCTGATACTCCACCGTCTCCTCATAGCGCACGCGGTGCACCTGGATGGTGCTGCCGATGCCCACAAGGGAATCCTGGGCCGGGACGGTATAGTCGTCGGGCCCCAGGGTGATGCCGGCCTTCTCCAAAGCTTCCGCCACGGTGCCATAGACCATCTTGACGGGAGTCTGCTGGCCGTCCGCCTCCACCGTCACGGTGAAGGCGCGCTCGATGTTCAGGGTGGCAAGGCTGTCCCCGAACGCGGTGTAATAGACCCGGTCGCCCTCGGCCGCTTCAATGCCCGAGAGGTTCATCAGCCGGGTGGGGTCGCTCTCGCTGGTCAAAAGCAGCTGGCTGGCCCCGTTGGAATCGGTCACATAAGTCACGCGGATGCTCACGGTGGTCAGCATCAGCGTCAGCGCAAGGCCCAGGCTCATCAGGCACAGTGCGAATACACGGTGCCGGAACGCCGGCCTTTTTTCCTGCATACATTCGGAAGTGATAACAAACAACTCCTCTCTTTTTACAGTTTGGCTTTGTTCGCGGGCAGCTTCCTCCGCCCGCCGAAAAGCGCATCCGAAAAGCCGGGCGTGTCCGGCTGCTCCGATGCACTTGGTGCGGCGGTTTGGTATCCCGGTCCGCCCCCGGGCGCCGCCCCCAGAGGACGGTGTTTAACTTCCTGGTTTGTCTGTTTTAATCGCTGCATCGTCTGTTGGTCCGGGCGCAGCAGCTGTCCTATCTTAGCAGACACAGGCCGATTTGTCAAATGGGCGGGCCGCCATTCGTCATGTTTTTGTCAATCTTTTTTGTGCTATTTGTACAAACTTTTTGTTCTAATTTTGGCGTTTCCGTCCTCATCCTCCGATTTTCGATTCAAAAGGCCCCAAGATACTGTAACAGAAATTTAACATTTATTTTGCATCCCGGATGCAATTTTTTCCTCCTCTGGCAGTGGATGGGGCCATTTTTTGCGCATTTTGCGCCAAAAGACCGCGCGCAAAAGGACGCGCTGGCGCCGCCGGAGACCGGGGGTTAGAATCAAAGCAAAAGCGGGGTGCGCCAGCGCCCCGGGAAAGGAAGGAACAACCATGATGCATATCAAGATCACGCCGCGGCAGCTGTCGGGCTGCACCGACTTTGTACCCCAGCCCGCCCGGCTGCACCTGGGCAGCCAGAACGCCCAAGGGGTGGACACCCTGGCTTTTGACCTGCCCCCCGAGTGGACAGGCAAGAGCGTGGCCCTGCACATCCAGCAGGCGGACGGGAGTTTGCCCGCGCCCCTGCTGCTGGACGAGCTGGGACAGGCGGCGGTGGACCGGCGGCTGACCGCCTCTCTGCAAGGGCGCTGGATGCTGACCGCCACCGACGGCCAGGGCTATGACGCCTACACCCAGCCGGGCAGTTACGACACCTGCGAGATCCTGCCCACAGAGGGGGACAGTCCTCCCCCTTCCGCCACCCTGTATGAGCAGTTCGTGGCCCAGGTGCTGTCCAGCGCCCTGTCGGCCCAGGCCGCCTCCCAGCAGGCCGCCCAGAGCGCCTCGGACGCCAGCGGCGCCGTGGGACAGGCCGCCGGGGCTGTCACAGACGCGCAGGCCCAGGCTCAGGCAGCAGAGCAGGCCGCCGAGCGCGCCGAGGCAGCCGCGCTCCGGGCCGAAGGCGCAGCCCCGGTGGAGGGGCCGGTCATCAGCGTCAACAGCAAGGGCGGCCGGGTGGTGCTGGACGCCGCCGACGTGGGCGCCCTGCCCCTGCCGGCCACCGCCGCAGCCGGGAGCTTGCTGCGGGTCCAGTCGGTGGAAAGCGAGGCCGGCCTGACGGTGGAAGCCGTGCCCGAGGCGGAGCTGACCGGCTTTGTCCATCGCAGCGACCTGCCCACCGCCGCGCAGGCCGGCCCCATCAAGCTGGGCAGCGGCTACGGCCTGGCCCTGACCGCCGGCGGCGAACTGCGGCTGGCCCCTGCCGGCGCCGGACAGCTGGCCGCCATGACCGACGGGTGGTCCCCGCTGACCCCCGCCCTGGTGCCTCTGGCGGTCAAGCTGGCCCTGGCTTCCCTGTGGGAGAGCGCCGCCTGGAGCGACACAGACCGCTCATCGGCCCGCACCACCTTGGGGGCGGCGGCCGCCGCAGCCCTGGAAGCGCTGGAGGCCCGGGTGGAAGCGCTGGAGCAGGCGGATGTCGAGGTCACCCAGCACCCCTTTGAGGCCGATTTTTCCACCTTGGAGGGTCTGACCGCCGCCGGCGTCTGGAACATCGCCCAGGCCCGCATCGAATTCTGAAAGGAGGTTTCTTATGGCAACTGCACTTTCTGCCAAGCCGGTGGGGAGCAGCATCGTTTTGGAGCTGAACGGCACCCCCACCCAGTTTTTCATCGTACACCAGGGCTGTCCGGATCCCAGCCTCTACCAGGGCGGGGCAGGCACCTGGCTGATGGCCTCCGGCCTGCCCAGCACCCTGGCCTGGGGCAGCGGCAAGACCTACGCCCAATGCACCCCCTGCCAATGGCTGAGCCAGCTGTTTATCCCCATGCTGGACGAGACGGTCCAGCAGCAGCTGGTGGCCGTCCGGCTGCCTTACCGCGAGGGCGGGACCCTGCACGCCGGCGCCGAGGGGCTGGAAGCCAAGGCATTCCTGCTGTCGGGCACCGAGATGGGCTGGAGCGACAGCACCCAGCCCGAGATGCCCATCGAAGGGGTCTGCCTGGATTATTTCGAGGGTTTTGCGGACCAGGACGCCCGCCGCATCGCCAAGGCCAACGGGAGCCCATACCCCTATTGGACCCGGACCCGCTCCGCCCAGGGGGACACCACATGGGTGGTGTCAGCCGCAGGCGGGACGGCCACCACCAGCCAGACCACCCAGCTGGGGGTCCGGCCCATCCTCATCCTGCCTCAGGGGCTGTCGGTGGACGACGAGGGGAACATCCAGCCCAATGCGGCCCCCACCCTGACCAGTCCCAGCGGCACCAGCGGCGCCAACATCGGGATCCGCAGCGCCCCGTTCCTCTATGAGTACACCCCCACCGACCCGGAGGGCCTCAGCCTGTCCCTGACCGAAAAGCTGGACGAGGAGGTCACCCGGACCCTGACGGGCGCGTCGGGGGCAGCCCAGAGCTTTGCCGCCGTGGGGGACAGTCTGGGTTTTCTCAAGCTCAGCAACGGGGCCCACACCCTGGAGGTGACCGCCAGCGACGGCATGGCCAGCACCAGCCTGTCGGCGGTGTTCACCAAGTCCGTGACATCGGCCAGCGTGACCCTGACCCAGCCCATCCTGGCCGACGCCCCCATCACCACCGCCGTGCTCTCTGTCGGGGGCAGCATCCCCGCCGATGCCAGCCTGACCGCCCAGGTGACCAACAACGCCCTGGACGACCAGCCCGTCTGGCAGGACGCGACCACCGCCGTCCGCCAGGGGGCCAACATCCTGTTTTCCAACAAAACCGCCCTCAACGGCCCCGCCTTCAATTTTAAGGTAGAGGCCGGCCGGGGCGTATCCGGCACCGGCGGCTACATCGACAGCATTTCCGGGGCCTTCCAGTAAGTCCGGGCGCCGCGGCGCGCACAAAACAATGCGGGGGCCGGCCGTATGGCCGACCCCCGCAGAGGGACCCTATCTTTCGTGACGCAAAAGTTCTTTTGTTTTGGTGCGATCAACAACAGAAGGAATATGGTTCTATTCCTCTTTGCCGCCACATCGGATGGGTGTTTTACCCGAGCGCGCAGGTGGTCTCTGGCACCTGCCCGCCCCTTATATCATCTCCCGGTATGGTGCCCCGGGGTGTTATAAGTAAAGTTTAGGCAACAGTGCGAGTAACTGTCACAGCAATGAAGTTCACAGAACCAACATAGGTAGTGTCAGAGGTTGCAGGTACATTCACAACGCTCACAGAAATGGTGTAATCAAAGTTGTAAACTGTGGAAGTAGAAGGAGAACCACTAGAAATAACGGTAGCATTCTCCTGCAGCTTTTCAAAGTACTTATCGTAATCATCAGCAATCTGATTCATCACCTTAGACATATCCATAGTGCCGTCGATAGCGAAGATATCGCCGACCTTACGGGTCTTATTAACTTCAGTTACACCATCAAAAATAAAGCTCTTAGCACTGTTGAGAAGTGCTTCACGATGCAAGTCAGCAGCATCCTTAAAGTCAGCCAGTACAGCTTTATTACCAACATCGTGCAAATTAGTATTCTTGCTAGCACTCAGAATGTCAGCGGCACCAACATTCTTCACGGCATCTTCCAATGCAGTCTGGTCTTTCTCATTATCAGCAAAGACCACATTATCCATATCTTTGACTTTATCAGACACAGCTTCGCCCAGCATAGCAGAATAGCCAGAAGCAGAATTAGTATTCTCGCTGGAAGAGCCGCTGTTGCCGTTGCCGCCGTCCTTGCAGCCAGCCAGCATGCTGACGGCCATGATGCCGGCCAGCGCCAGAGAAGCAATCTTCTTGAGTTTCATAATGAATTTTTC
>NZ_NFHX01000028.1:0-28573 GCF_002161515.1 Faecalibacterium sp. An58 | reverse complement strand
GACCCAAAACAGGTTCAAAGGAAGGTCCTTTCCTTTGTGTGCCTATCATAACATACCCCCCCCCGGTGTCAAGACCCAATTTCAAAATTTCCCATTTTTTCTTTATTTTCTTTAGTTTGTGTACTCTAACTTTGGGGCAGGGGACTTGGAGGCAAAGAAAAAGCGCCCTGCGAAAGCGGGGCGCTCGTTTGGGTTTGGTTTTTGCGCTTGGTCACTCGTTGCAGGCCAGCACGTCGTGGTAGAACTGGTTCATCTCCTCCTCGGTGGAGAAGTTGGCCACATACATCTGGTTGCCCATGGCGTCGGCCAGGGCATCGGGGATGCGGCCTACCATCCGCATATTGTCCTGATACTTCTGCATGATCTGCTCATGGCTGTAATGGAAGGGCTTGCCGTCCCGGCGGCCGGCGTAAGCGCAGAAATAGTGCTCGCCCACCGGCATATCGGTGCCCCCAAAGGCTACCATATCGGCCCAGATCTTGTAGACGTTGGTGGAGCGGGCAAAGTTGATCATATCAGGGGTGAAGCCGCCGCAGGGGCGCATATTCACCTCCAGGGCCACGATCTTGCCCTTTTCGCCCATGCTGGGCTGGTCCTCGGTCATCCGGAAGAACTCAAAGTGGACGAACCGGCTCTTGACCCCGAAACTCTTGACGGCGGCGCGGCCGGCGGCGCGGGTGTCGTCGGGCAGGTCCTTGACGATGTAGTAAATGGAGTTGTCGTTGTTGTTGACGATGTCCATGATGGACATGGGAGTCACGTTGCCCGCCTCAAAGATGGGGTTGCCGTGGGCGTCGATGATGGCGTCGTAGCTGTTCACCTCGGCGTGGACGAACTCCTCCATGATGTAGGGGGCAAAGGGATGGGCCACATACTTGTAGGCCAGGAAATCCCGCAGCTCCTGGTCCGAGGACAGCTTGTAGGTATCCGAAGCGCCCACGCCGTTGTCCGGCTTGACCACCACCGGATAGCCCACCTGGTCGATGAACTTGCGGCAGCCGTCGAAGTTGTCCACCATGTGGTAGCGTGCGGTGGTGATGCCCGCCTTCTGGTAGTATGCCTTCATCTTGCTCTTGTACTTGATGCGGGGCATATCCTCCAGGTGGAAGCCGGTGTTGATGTTGAAGTCGGTGCGCAGCCGGGCGTCCTGCTCCAGCCAGTACTCATTGTTGGATTCCAGCCAGTCGATCTTGCCGTATTTGAAGGCAAAGAAGGCCACCGCCCGGTATACCTCGTCGTAGTTCTCCAGGCTGTCCACCTTGTAGTATTCCTGCAGGCTGTCCTTCAGCTCGTCCATCAGCTCGTCGTAGGGCTGGTCGCCGATGCCCAGCACGTTCATGCCGTTGTTTTTCAGCTCATGGCAGAACTGCCAGTAGTTGGTGGGAAAGTTCGGGGAGATGAAGATGAAGTTTTTCATACAGATTCCTCCTTGTGTATGCCCCGCTCAGCCCAGCAGATAGGGCATATAATAAATGACCTGCTTATACCACCAGGGCCAGTCGTGGCAGACGTCGTGCCCCCACAGATCCACCCAGACGGGGATCCCTTTCTGCTCCAGGATCTCTTTCAGCCGCCAGGTGGTGGCGGGCATTTCCCAGTCGCCCTGGCCGCAGCAGATCACCGCTTTCTTGGCCCGGTAGTAGTCCATGAAGGGGTGATCGGTGGGGAAGTTGGCCATATAATCCACCGGCGAATTGCGGTAGACCACATCGTCCATATAATCCCCGAAGCCATAGCTGGCGGTATAGATGCCGCTGAGGGCCAGGCACCCGTCGAACAGGTCGGGGTGGCGCAGATAGAGGTTGACCGCATGGGTGGCCCCCAGGCTGCATCCAAAGGGGATGATGCCGGGCAGGCTGTCCCAGCCGTTCTTTTCGCAGGCGATGTGCTGCAGCATGGGGCCCGCCTGCCCCACGATGTAGTCCAGCCACTGCTCGTAGCGGCGGATCCGCCAGTAGGGGTCGCCCCCCTTGTCCGACCAGCTCTCGGCGTCCATGGTGTCGATGGACAGCACCATCACCTGGCCCGACTCGATCCAGGGCGCCAGGGTGCCGGCCATGTGGTAATTCTCAAAATCGAAAAAGCGTCCGTCCTGGCAGGGGATAAAGAGCATGGGCCGGCCTTTGTGGCCGTACAGCTTGCACTCCATCTCCCGGCCCAAAGCCGGGCTGTATTCCTTGAAATATTGGGTCTCCATTGCAGCCTCCTTACAGCTCCAGATCGTAGAACAGGGTCTCCATCACAAAGGGCAGCTGCCGCTCCCAGCTGGCCTCGCTGTGGGTGCCTCCCGGCACGATGCGCATGGTCAGATGGACCCCGCGCGCCATCACCTTGGCCCCGAAGGCCCCAAAATCCCGGCGCATCCCGTTGTGGCTGCCCATCTCCCGGGAGCCGTAGTCCATATACAGCACGGTCCCCGGCTGCAGGGCGGCCCGGGCCACCAGGGCCTTCAGCTTTTCGGGGGCCACCCAGATGGACGGGGACAAAGCCGCCGCCCGGCCATAGATGTGGTTGTAGCGGAACAGGGCGTACAGGCTCATCAGGCCGCCCATCGAGCTGCCCGCGATGAAGGTGTGCTCCCGGTCGGGCAGGGTGCGGCAGTTCTGGTCCACCCAGGGCTTGAACTCCCGGATGAACCACTCCATGGTGTCATCCCCGTGGCCGTCAAAGTGGCCCCAACGGTCGTCGTCAAAGCGGTAGGGCGAGTATTCGTCCAGCCGCTCGTTGTTGCGGCCGGTGTTGCACTCCAGGGCCGCCACGATCAGGGGCACCTGGTTGTCATCCAGAAACCGCTCCATCCCCCAGCTTTTGCCGTAGGTGGCGTCCTCGTCCCAAAAGACGTTCTGCCCGTCGAACATATACAGCACCGGATAGCGGCGGCCGGGCTCCTCCTCATACCCCACAGGCAGGTAAAGATATGCGTCCCGCTCCTCCTGTCCTCCCACCGCAGGATAGGGGACGCTCCATTTTCTGACCATAGTCCAGCTCCCTCCCGGCCCGGCCCAAAGGCCGGTCCGCTTCTGTTAGTTTATCACAGTAAAGCAAAGAAGTAAAGACCTTTGCCACCAAAAAACTCCCGCCTTTGTGCGGGGCGGGAGTCAGGATGGCTGTGCAGAGGCTCAATAGACCTTTTTGACCGGGACGATCCAGCCCTTGGTGTCGGGCAGGCGGCCCCACTGCATACCGGTCATGGTGTCATACAGTTTCTGGGTGACGGGGCCGATCTTGCCGTCGCCGATGTAGGCGTGCTCGCCCTTCCACACCAGCTCCTTGACGGGGCTGACCACGGCGGCGGTGCCGGTGCCAAAGACTTCCTCCAGCTTGCCGTCCCGGGCGGCCTGCATCACGTCGGCGATGGCCAGCTTGCCCTCGATCACCTCATAGCCCCAGTCCTTCAGCAGCTCGATGCAGCTGCGGCGGGTGACGCCGGGCAGGACGGTGCCGACGGTGGCGGCGGTATAGACCTTGCCGTCGATCTTGAACATGATGTTCATGCTGCCGACTTCTTCCACATACTTCTTTTCCACGCCGTCCAGCCAGAGAACCTGGGCGTAGCCCTGCTCCTCGGCCAGTTCGCCGGCCTTGATGGAAGCCGCGTAGTTGCCGCCGCACTTGGTGAAGCCGGTCAGGCCGGGAGCGGCGCGGATGTAGTCATCCTCCACATAGATGCGCACCGGGTCGATGCCCTCGGCGTAATAAGCGCCCGAGGGGGAGCAGATGATGCAGAAGGTGTAGTGGCGGGAAGCATGGACCCCCAGACCCACGTCGGTGGCAAAGGCAAAGGGACGGATGTACAGCGAAGCGCCAAAGGTGTGGGGCACCCAGTCGCGGTCCACGTCCACGATGGCCTCCACGGCCTGGATATAATCCTCCTCCGGGATGGCGGGGATGCACAGGCGGTCGGCGGAATCCTGCATCCGCTTGGCGTTGCAGTCGGGGCGGAACAGCTGCACGGTGCCGTCGGCGGTGCGGTAGGCCTTCATGCCCTCAAAGATCTCCTGGGCATAGTGCAGCACGGTGGTGGCGGGGTCCAGCTGGAAGGGGCCGTAGGGCACGATGCGCGCATCATGCCAGCCCTGGCCGGCGGTGTAATCCATGACGAACATATGGTCGGTAAAGATCTTGCCGAAGCCCAGCTTTGACTCATCCTCAGGCTTTGCCTTGGGGGTGGAAGTTCGGGTGATTTTGATATCCAACATGATACTCCCTCTTTCTGCAAGTCGGGAAAGCCGCAAAGGCCCACCGGCCTTCGCTTTCGCCGAAGGTTTATTCCAATTATAATTGCAAGTACAAATTTTACAAGAGGGGCGGCAAATATTTTCATCTTTTCATAATGTAAGTTGCGGCGAATTGTGCTATAATAAAAGTGAGATCTGCCGCCCGGATACGGCCGCGGCAGGCGGAAAACGACCACGACCATGAGGGCATCTCCTGGAGTTTGCCCCGCAAGAGGATCTATGATACAAGGTGTTCTTTTTGATATGGACGGCCTGATGTTCGACACCGAGCCGCTGTGGGGCCAGTCCTGGGAACCGGCCCTGGCGGCCCACGGGCTGTCCTATAAACCCGGCCTGGCCGAAGCCTGCCGGGGGGCCGGCAGCTCGGTGAACCGCCAGCGCCTGCTGGACTGGTACGGCCCCGACTGCCCCGCCGACGCGGTGATAAGCGATATGCACAACATCGCAGAAGCCAAATTTGCCGCGCCGGTGCCCAAAAAGCCGGGCCTCGACCCGCTTTTGGCCTGGCTGTCCGAGCAGCGCATCCCGATGGCGGTGGTGTCCTCCAGCCGGGAGGCGGTGGTCCGCCGCAACCTGGACAACTGGGCGCTGGGCCCGTATTTTTCCGCCCTGGTGGCAGGGGACAAGGTGACCCGGCCCAAGCCCGATCCCCAGCCCTTCCTGCTGGGGGCGCAGATGCTGGGCCTCGAGCCCGGCCGGTGCCTGGTGCTGGAGGACAGCTACAACGGCGTCCGGGCGGGGGCGGCAGGGGGGTTCGTCACCATCATGGTGCCCGACCTGATGCCCCCCACCCCCGAGATCCGGGCTCTGTGCACCGCAGTCTGTCCCAGCCTGCACCAGGTCCTGGAACTGCTGCGGGCAGGGGAGGTGTGACCGGTGCAGCCGATACGAGCCGCCTTTTTTGACATCGACGGCACCTTGCTCCACTTCGAAAGCCATCGGGCCGCTCCCTCCACCCTGCGGGCGCTGGAGCAGATGCGGGCGGCGGGGATGCTGCTGTTCATCGCCAGCGGCCGCGCGCCCCTCATGCTGGACGCCCTCCGCGACGCCCTTGCTTTCCGCTTTGACGGCTATGTGCTGACCAACGGCCAGTGCTGCACCGACGCGGACCTGGTGCCCTTTTACAATCAGGCCCTGCCCGCCGCATCCATCCCCCTTTTGCTGGACTGGCTGGAGCGCCATCCCGAGGTGGTGTGCACCTTCTTTGAGGAGGCCAGCTTTTACGACAACCGCCGCTCGGCCCAGGTGGACGCCGTCTGTGCCGCCCACCGGCTCAAGCCGCCCCGGCATCCCATCCAGGACCCCGTCCGGGCCCTGACCCATCCCACATACCAGCTGAACGCCTACATGCCCCCCGAAATGGACGCCCCCTTTGCGGCGGCGGTCCCTGGGGTCAAAGCGGTGCGGTGGAATCCGGTCTTTGCGGACATCATCCCCGCCGACGGGGGCAAAGCCGAGGGTATGGCCCGGATGCTGGCCCGTTTCGGGCTGCGGATGGATCAGTGCATCGCCTTTGGGGACGGCGGCAACGACATGGGGATGCTCCGGGCCGCCGGCATCGGCGTGGCCATGGGCAATGCGGCTCCCGCCGTCCAGGCCGCCGCCGACTATGTCACCGCCCCGGTGGAAGAAGGCGGCATCTGGCAGGCCGCCGTCCATTTCGGGCTGATCCCAGGGTGATGCAGTCACGGACAAAGGGGCCGGCGGTGGGGTATACTGTTGTCACAAGGCGGGCAGAAAGCCCCCTGCAAACCAAAACATACAGGCCGCACCCGGCGGCCCGCAGTCATATTCAACATCGTATCGCAAAGGAGAGAATACCATGAAAGACCTGAAGTTCTATGTTTGCACCCACTGCGGCAACCTGATCGAGACCATCCACAGCTCCGGCGTTCCCATGATCTGCTGCGGCGAGCCCATGAAGGAGCTGGTCCCCAACACCGTTGAGGCCGCCGGCGAGAAGCACAAGCCGGTCATCGCCGTGGAGGGCAGCACCGTCACCGTTACCGTCGGCTCGGTGGCCCATCCCATGACCGACGCCCACCTGATCCAGTGGGTGGTCCTGGAGACCGAGCAGGGCGTCCAGCGCAAGACCCTGACCGCCGACGCCGAGCCCAAGGCTGTGTTTGCACTGGCCGAGGGTGACAAGGTGGTCGCCGCCTATGCGTACTGCAACCTGCATGGCCTGTGGAAGACCGAGGCCTAAACCAAAGACCCATCCGCCCCTGCTTTCCCCCGGGAAGGCAGGGGCTTTTTTTGCGTGTCGTTTGACACGCTCCAGGGGGAACCCATTTCTGCCTGCTGCGCAGGTCAGAAATTCCTTCCCCCTGGTATCCCCCTGGGGACAAAATTTGGCGCTGAACCGCGCACTCGGCCTGACGGCCTCGCACACTCTCAGCGCCAAATTTCCCTGTATGTGTCCCGTCCATCCGCACATGTCGGCTGGACGGGACTTTTTTGATAGTCTGCGCCCCTGCTTTCCCCCGGGAAGGCAGGGGCTTTTTGGGTGCCGCCCGCCGCGCACAGAAATGGGTCCACTCTAAAACGCCCCGCCCCCTGTTCTTCTTGACACGGGCCGGCGGGCGTGGTATTCTTTTGGTGCACCTGTAATACAGGTATACAATCAAACCCGGCAGGGCGGGTGTTTCACCCTGCCGCCGGCAACACAGGGAGGCCTTTATGTCTATCTTCCACAAACCCACCCGTCATCAGGTCATCGTCACCAGCTGCGTACTGGCATGGATCTTCCTCGTCAACGTGGCCGCTGTCGCCCTTGGCATCACCGCCTGGGCGCTGTATTTCGTCACCATCTTCTTTTTCGCCCTGGGGGCGGACAAAAAGAACATCCCCTCCATCTTTGCGGGGGGCAGCCTGGGCCTGCTGGCCGCTCTGGGCCTGCACGCGGGCACCTTCGGCCTGGCGCCCTCTCTGGGCGCGCTGGGCGCTTTCTCGCTCAGCATCGGCGTGGTGCTGGCCGTGATCATCCTGGGCGGCACCGTCTGCCCGGTGGCCTGCAACAATGTGGCCTTTGCCTACCTGACGGTGGCTACCGTCAACTTTGAGTCCGTCAGCCTCGCCTCGACCGGCTATAACCTGCTGGTGCTGTGGCTGGGCGGCGCCGTCATCCTGGGCGGCTCGGTGGTGGCCGCCGGCATCGGGGAGAAACTGGCCGCCCGCCGCGCCGCCGTCCCGGAAGAAACCCCAGAATTGTAAAATCGGCCGCCGGATGCTACAATAGAAGTATATTTCTCAAAAAGGAGCGTCCGGCTATGGCAATCAAGAAAGTGGTAAAGAGCAGCGTCAGCCAGCAGGTCTTTGACCAGCTGCGGGAGCAGATCCTCTCGGGCAGCTGGAAACCCGGGCAGAAGCTGCCCTCAGAAAACGAGCTGGCCGCCCAGTTTGGGGTCAGCCGGGTGACGGTGCGCAACGCCCTGCAAAAGCTCAGCGGCCTGGGGCTGCTGGAGACCCGCTTTGGGGAGGGTTCCTTTGTGCGGGGCGCGGGGGCGCAGGCCGCCCTCAACCAGCTGGTGCCCATGCTGTACCTGGGGCAGGAGACGCTGCGGGATATCCTGACCTTCCGCCGGATGGTGGAGGGCCCCATCTGCGAGATCGCCTGCCGCCGGGCCACCGACCGGGAGATCGCCGGGCTGCGGCAGCTGGTGGATCAGATGGAGCGGGCAGTGGGAGACCTGGCCGCCTTTGCCCGGCTGGACAGCGCCTTCCACGAGCAGCTGGCCCAGCTGACCCGCAGCACCATGATGCAGCAGATCTACCAGATCATCGACGACGCCATGCAGTCGGCCTACCGCCAGAACGTCCGCCAGCAGAGCGCCCAGGTGGCCCTGCACTGGTACCGGGAGATCCTGGACGCCTTTGAGGCGCGGGAGTCGGTCCGGGCCCGCCAGGCCATGGAGCAATCCCTGGCCCAGACCTTCTGGATCTCCACCGTCTACCAGAACGTGGTGAACATGGAGTCCGCCTGGCCGGACCGGGTGGCCGTGCGCTATTACGACGAGGCCGCCGGCGGGGTGCGGGAGATCCTGTACAAAGAGTACGCCGCCGACATCCGCCGGATGGTGGGCTGGCTGCAGCGCTCGGTGCCGCAGGTGCAGGGCCGCCACATCGGGCTGCTGGCCCCCAGCGGCTATCCCTATGCGGTGGCCATTTTCGGGTGCATCCTGGCGGGCGCGGTGGCCGTGCCCCTGAACAGCGAGAAAAGCTGGCCCGAGCTTGCCGCCGAGCTGGACCGGGCCGACGTGGACTGCCTGCTCACCGACGGCAGCTATGCCGCCCGGGAACCCGATTTCGCCCAATTTGCAGGCCAGGTGCTGGAGATCGGGGCCTTTGCCCGCTGCACCGAACTGGCCCAGCTGTCCGAATGCCCCGACCAGGACGCTTTGGCCCTCATCCTGTTCACCTCCGACACCACCGGCCGCAGCAAAGGGGTGATGCTGAGCCAGCGCAACCTCTTTGCGCCCATGCGGCTGTTCACCGAGCCCTTTGGGGCGGTGCGCCGCCAGCTGGAGCTGGGGGAGGACTACCGGTTCTCCTGCCTCAGCGTGCTGCCCCTGTTCCACATCGCGGCCCTGACCAGCCTGGTATCCTGGAGCATCAGCGGCAACACGGTGCATTTCTGCACCGACCTGCGCCGCCTGTACCGGGACCTGGCCGCCATGCCCAGCGACGCCATGGCGGTGGTGCCCACCCTGCTCAAGTCCATCCACCACGATGTGATGAAGGGCCGCGCCGCCCGCCTGGGCAAGCTGCGGATCTTCACCTGCGGGGCCGCCACCTACGACCCCCAGATGCTGGCCGACCTGACCGGCAAGGGCTTTTTGATCATCCAGACCTACGGCCTGACCGAGACGGTGGGGGACGGGGGCTGGAACAGCGCCCAGGACGAGGCACACCTGCCCTCGGTGGGCCTGCGCGACCCCGACATGGAATACCGTCTGGAGGACGGCGAGCTGTGCATGAAGGGGGACGCGGTGATGCTGGGCTATTATAAGGACCCCGAGGCCACCGCCGCCGTGCTGCGGGACGGCTGGTTCCATACCGGGGACCTGGCCCGCATCGATGAGGACGGCTACATCTACCTGACCGGCCGCAAGAACAACCTGATGGTCCTGCCCAGCGGTGAGAACGTCAGCCCCGAGGAGCTGGAGGCCAAGCTGGCCCGCTGCCCCGCCGTGCGGGAAGCCCTGGTCTGCCAGAAGAAGGGCCGCATCTGCGCCCGCATCCTCTGCCGCACCGCCCTCCAGCCCCAGGTGCGGGCCTATATCCATACCCTCAACCGCACGCTGCCGCTGTACAAGCGGATCACGGCGGTGGAATTTACCGATCAACCTCTGCCCCGCAACGCCCTGGGCAAACTGCAAAGAGAGTGAACCCTCCCTTTCTGCGCCGGGGCGGCCCGGCTCACAGAAAGGATTTACTCTATGGCTCAGATCAAGATCCCCGTATCCACCATCGATCAGCTCGTCGCCCGGATGGAGACCGTCTATGCGGACCGGGTGGCCATGCGCTACTGCGACGAGGCCGCCGGCAAACAGATCCGGGTCCCATAAATTCTCCCCTGCCCCCGCCTTGCTCCCTTCGGAGACGGGGGCTTTTTCTGTCCGCCGCGGTTTGTCAAGAGGGAAAAAAGCGTCAAAATGCGTCGGGGGCGGGCAAACAAAAAGCGCCCGCCGGAGCGGACGCATCGCGAAACGATTTCGGAGATCATGAAAAGATCACGACCGGACGACATGTGCGTACGGTCGTGATACATATTCAGTGGTAGACCTTCTGCACCACGCCGTCCACCAGGCGCACCAGGGGCGCGGCGCGCCGGCCCAGCAGACGGGGCAGGATGGCGCGGCCCAGGGTCCATACGCCGTCAAAGTTATAGGCGATCACTACGGCGCACAAAAGGCCGGTCCACAGGCCGTACCAGGGCACTTCGGCCAGGGTGATGCCCGCCTCGGCCACCAGCAGGGCCACGTTCACCCCCATGTGGGGCAGATGCAGCCGCAGGCGGATCATCGAGCGGCTGTCGATCACACGCAGCACGAACACCAGCACCATGGCCAGGAAGGACGCATAGGTGACCCCCACCGGGCCAAACCACACGATGCCCAGATAGTTCATGACGCAGTTGGCCACCGCCCCCGCCATCATGGTGTACAGGCTGTGGGTGGACTGCTTGTAGACCACATAGATGCTGTTCATGAACTGGGTGAAGCAGGAGAACACCGCCGCCAGCGTCAGGTAGGGCACGAACTGCCAGGCGTCGAAATAGCTGGACTTCATGATCAGCATGACCGGGCGGCAGAGCCACAGGATGCCGCCGGCGCAGCAGAACATGACGCTGGCGTAGCTCTTGAACACGTTGGAGTAAAACCGGCTGCGGCCGTGCTCCTCGGTGACGGCGGACAGCTGCCAGGCGTCGTAAAAGATGGTGCCCAGGGTGGTGAGGATGGTGGGCAGGAAATAGCCGGTGGACAAAAGGCCGCTCCACTCGGTGCCCGAGCGGCCCCCGTAGCCCTCGCACAGGGCGTTGACAAAGAACATATCCGAGGCGTTGATGATCCAGAAGCTGATCTGCGCCGGGATCATGGGCAGGGAAAAGCGGAGCATCTCCCGCCACAGGGTGCGGTTGATGCGGCTGAAATCGATATAGCGCCACAGGGTGCCGGTGACAAACAGGAACAGGCTGCTGGCAGCGTCCCCGCAGATGATGGCCAGCAGGTAACCCTCGGCGCCCATGTCCAGCACCACCAGGTAGAGGACATAGAACATCAGGGTGGCGAAGGTGCACAGCACCCCGTCCACTCCCACCAGGCGGTTCATCTCACGGCTGCGGATGAACTGGGTGCAGAGGGTGCGCAGGCAGCTGGTGAGCACATAGATGCACAGCAGCACCCCGTACCCGGCCACCCCCGGCACCCTTTGCAGCAGCGGCCAGCAGAGCAGCAGCACGCCATAGCCCAGCAGGATGGTCAGCAGGCCGTTGGTGAACACCTGCTTTTTGCTGTTGCCCTTGTCCAGGCCAAAGCGGATGATGGCGTTGCTCATCCCCATCGAGACAAAGGGGATGAGGAGGTTGGCGCACTGGCTGAGCAGCTTGGAGATGCCCATGCTCGCGACGTCCCGCATGGCGTAGGTCAAAAAGGGCTGCACGATCAGGGTGAGCAGCTTGGATGAAAAGCTGCTGATGGCAAAGATCATGGTGTTGCCCGCCAGCTTTTCGTATTTGTTCTGCCCCCGGGCGGGGGCCTTTTTTTCTTCCAAGGCGGAATACCTCCTTATTCGTCCCGCAGCAGGGCGCGGCGGGCCTTCCAGTCGGGCAGCCGCTGGGCCACCTGCTCCCAAAAGGCCGGGCTGTGGCCGGGCACCAGCAGATGGCACAGCTCGTGCACCACCACATATTCCTGCGCGGCCAGGGGCATCCCGTACAGCGCCAGCGCAAAGGTGACCTGCCGCTTGGCAGGGGCGCACACACCCCAGCGGCTGGTCATGGCGCGCACCCTGACGGCCGGGGGCTGCGGCCCCAGGCGGGACGCAAAGGCGGGCCAGGCCGCCTCCACCAGGGCGGTGAAGCGATCCAAAGCCTCCTGCCGGTCGGGCAGGGGACGCGCAGCGCGCCGGGCCGCACGCTGGCGGGCCTGTTCGATCCAGGCGGCGTGGGATGCCACAAAGGCGTCGGCCTGGGCTGCCGGGACCCGCAGGGGGATGCTGACCGCTACCGTGCCGTCCGCCCGCACCCGCAGGTTCAGATTCTTGACGCGGCGGCGGACCAGCTGGTAGCAGATCTCCCCCACCTGGCGCTGGCTGACCGCGCCGTCCTTAGCTCCCATGGCCTTCTTTGGCGCGGCGGCGAAGCAACCGGCCCAGCGGCAGCTGCGCCGCCACCACCGCCGCAAAGATCAGCGCACAGCCCGCGATCTCCCGGGCGGTCAGGCTCTGGCGCAGCAGCAGCCAGCCGCCCAGCGCCCCGAACACGCTCTCCAGGCACATGGCCAGGCTGGCGATGGCGGGGTCAAGGTCCTTCTGGCCCAGGATCTGTAGCGTATAGCCCACCCCGCTGGACAGCACCCCGCAGTAGAGCACCGGCAGGGCGTTGGCCGTGATGTCGGCCAGCGTCACCGTTTCGGTCAGCAGGGAGGCGGCGGTGCTCTCCACCGCCACCACCAGAAACTGCACCAGGCTCAGCCGCACCCCGTCGGTCCGGGGGGCAAAGTGGTCCACCGCCATGATCTGGAAGGTGAACAGCACCGCGCACAGCAGCAGCACGCCGTCGCTGGGGCGGATGCTCCCAAAGCCGTCCTGCATACACAGCAGGTACAGCCCCGCCACCGACGCCGCCACACAGCCCCAGATCTGCACCGGGCTGCGGCGGCCAAAGACAAGCCCCGCCACCGGCACCAGCACCACATACATGGCGGTGATGAAGCTGGCCTTGGCGGTGGAGGGGTCGAGGGTGATGCCGGTCTGCTGGGCCGCCGATGCGGCGAACAAAAGGGTACCGCACACGCACCCGCCGGTCAGCAGAAAGCGGCGGTCCGGGCTTTGGGGCGCGGCGGAAGGAGGCGCTTTGCGGCGGCGCATCGCATCAAAGAGATGGCAGACCGGCCACAGAGCCGCCACAGCCAGCCAGCTGCGGCAGGCCAGAAAGGCAAAGGGGGCCAGCGACGCCCCGGCGCTCTGGGCCACGAAGGCCAGGCCCCAGATCAGGGCGCAGAGCACCAGCAGCAGGGTATTGCGGGTCTGTGTCCTCATCCTGCCACCCCCTGGGCTGCAAACATCCCATACAGGTAGTAGCGGCTGGAATCGTAGGAGACGGTCAGACGGTACTGGGCCGCCGGGTCCAGCCCGCTGATGGTGAATTGGTAGTTGGTGCCGTCGGTGGGGATATAGCCGGTGGAGCCGTTGATGTACTGGGCCCCGCCGTCCACCTTTTTCCACAGGGCGATCTTATAGCGCTGGGTGCCCTCGGCGGTGCCGCAGGCGGTGATGGTCAGGCTGTCCCCCGACACCTGGAAATAGCCGGTGTTCCTCGTCCAGATGCCGTTGTACACCCCGTACAGGGTGCCGTTCGACACCACGTTGGTCCACTGGGCGGTGGCGTCGGTGCCCTCGGGCAGCAGGATGGGGTCGGCGGTGGCCGCGGCCCAGTTGGTGGTGTCCTCCTCCTGCTGGGCGTTGCTGGAAAAGCCCAGGGCGTTGGCCACCCCGTTTTTGATGCTCTCGCAGCCCGCCAGGCTCAGGGCCAAAGCCCCCGCCAGCGCCAGCGCGCAGAGCGCACGGATGATGTTTCTGTTCATAGAAAAACCTCTTAAAACATGGAAATCATTCAAATCATTGAAAACATTGAAAACATTGATTTCGTTGATCGGTTCAGAGCCTGACAAACTGCGGCGTGCGCAGATACGCCTTATTATACCGCACTTTTGCCTTTTAGACAACCTCTGCGGCGCTGTTTGCCGCCTGCAAAGCCTGGCATTCGGCCTGGGCGAGCTGAGCCCAGGCGCTGTTTGCGAACAGCGAGCCATACCGGTACAGGGCATAGCCCCCCGCGCCCTGTGCGCGCAGTTCATCCACCTGCCGGGCCAGAGCCTGCCCGGTGGACCACTGGGCCGTGCTGTCGGGGTTGGCGCCGCCGTCCCCGTCTCCGATCCGGTAGGCGCCCAGCCCGATGTAAAGGGCCGCAGAGCCCCGGGGCATGGCCAGCCACTCGGCCAGGATATTGGGATAGGCAAAGCGCTCCGAGCCGCCGGACAGGGTATACCCATACCCCCAGTAGAGCTGGGGGCACAGGTAATCCACCACGGCGTCCTCGCCCTCGGCCGCCAGCCAGCCGTATACGTCGCTGTACTGCTGGTGGACGTCGTTGTCGGGGTTGCCCTGGGGGCTGACCCCAAACCGGAGGGTAGGGTCCTGGGCCTTGACGGCGTCGTGGGCCGCCTTGACCAGGGCGGTGACGTTCTGCCGCCGCCAGGCGTCCAGGTCCTGCGCGCCGCTGGCCGCAAACTGGGCCGCGTCGATGGACGGGTCGGTGGTGGGGTAGAAGTAATCGTCAAAGTGCACCCCATCCACCGCATAGCGGGACACCAGTTCCGCCACCCCGTCCACCACATAGGCGGCCGCCTCGGGGATGGCCGGGTTCAGATAAACGCCGTCGGCCACCGTCACCACCCATTCGGGGTGGGTGCTGGCCAGGCTGGCGGGGCACAGCTGGGCGGGCTGGCTGGCCGAACCCCGCAGCCGGTAGGGGTTGATCCAGCCTTCCAGGGACAGCCCGCGGCTGTGGGCCTCCGCGATCAGGGTATCCAGCGGGTCAAAGCCGGGGTCCTGCCCCTGTACGCCGGTGCACAGGTGGCTCCAGGGGAACAGGGCGCTGGGGTACAGCGCGTCCCCGAAGGGCCGCACCTGCACGATGACGGTATTGAGGCCCAGGGCGGCGCAGTGGTCCATCATGGCGGCCGCCGACGCCCGGAACGCGTCCGCCGAGGTATAGTCCATCCCCTGCAGCTCGATGTAACTGATCCACGCCGCACGGTATTCGCCCGGCGACGCCTGCTGCGGGGCGGTGGGCTGCGCTTTGCTTTGGCTGCGGCTTGCCCATACCAGGCCGGCCCCGGCCGCCGCCCCTGCGCCCAGCAGGAAAGCCCGCCGCGTCAGACGCCCCCTGGCGGCACGGCGGGGCGCGGTGCGTTTCGTTCTCTTGCGGCTCATCCCATCCGCCTCCTTCGGTGATACTATAACACATCCGCCCCTGTAAGGACAAGTCAGCGTGTCGAAATACGACACGCTTTAGGGGGAACCCATTTCTGCCTGCTGCGCAGGTCAGAAATTCCTTCCCCCTAATATCCCCCTGGGGACAAAATTTAGCGCTGAACCGCGCACTCGCCGCAAAGCGGCTCGCACACTCTCAGTGCTAAATTTCCCTGTATGTGTCCTGTCCATCCGCACATGTCGGCTGGACAGGACTTTTTTGACAGTCTGAGGACAGGTTTCTCATAAAAGCTTTGCATTTTCTTCAAAATCTGCTATAATGTAAATCGTTCCTGTTCGTCCGCTCTCTGCATCCAGCATATGCGGCACGACCATGGGCCAGTAGCTCAGCTGGTCAGAGCTGGCGGCTCATAACCGCTTGGTCTTATCGTCCGGCGCTTCCAAAACATCCGCATATTCGTCGTTTTCTCGCCGTCATAACGGCAAAAAAGCGTTTCCACCTACTTTTTACCTACGAAGGGCATCCGAATGCGCCCTCGCAGGTCCAGCTTCATCTCCATACGGGCCAGTAGTTCAGCGGTCAGAACTCCCCGCTCATAACGGGGTTATCGCGGGTTCGAATCCTGCCTGGCCCACCAAAAAGCACGAAACATCGCGTTTCGTGCTTTTCTTTCTGCCTTTTGGCGGAAATTGTTTATTCGCTGTACAGTTCCTGGCTCATCTGTTTGCGTATCTCCTCGCGGCGGCGGTCATACACCTGGGTATAGATCGCCAGCGTTGTGCTGGGCTGGGCGTGGCCCGCTTCCGCCGCCACTGTGGCGATGCCGATGTTGGGGTTGGACAACAGGATGCTGACGAAGGTGTGCCGGAACATGTGGGGGTGCAGCCCTTCGATGCCCGCCTTTTTGCCGACCCGCCGCACCAGACTGCCGTAGCTATCCGGGTTGATGGGGAAGCCGTGGTCGTTGCAGATCACAAAGTCATTCCCTCGCAGAGCCAGCAGGGAAGAAGCATACTTGGCCGATTTTCTATCCAGGCTTTTCTGCCAGGCCGCGCCCATCACCTTTTTCTGAGCTTTCCACTGCCGGTAGTAGTCCTCCAGGAAAGCCATAAATTCCGGTGCAACGTCCACATCCCGGACATTGTTCTCTTTGGTTGCGGTGAGCTGGTAGCCGAAATTCTGAAAGACCAGCAGAGACTTGGAAATGTGGATTGTGCACTCCTTGAAGTTCACATCCTGCCACGTCAGTCCGGCCAGCTCTCCGCGGCGGACGCCGGTATTCAGCAAAGACAGAATGATCGCCCGCTCCAGCAGGGAGCACTCTTTTAGCGTTTGCTGCAGGCGCTCCACCTCGTCTTTATGAAGGCAGTCCACGCTCTTTCCTTTCTTACCGCAGGCCCGTATCTGGGGCGGCTTGGCGTCTACGTTGTAGTTCTCGTTGGCGTAGTTGATCACGGCACGGATAAACATAACGTATTCCCGCATGGTTTTCTGGGTGATGGGCCGCTCGTCCGTCTCTACCTCAAAGAGAGTCTCAACCTCCTGTCCCAGCGCTTTTGCAATCTGCTGCGCGGAATCAAGCGAGACGCTTTCCCCGCGGAAGGACTTTTCCACCGTTTCTTCTTTGATGGTGCAAAATTCTGCGATTTTGGGGCAGGACATGGTCTTGTACGCCTTGGCCCCCGGTTTCAGCGTCGCCCGCTGATAGACCCGGGTGCATCCTTTCTCCAACAGGCGGAGGACCTGGTCGCAATCCTTCTTGGTGATGGTGCCGATCGGTTTTTGTGCGAACTGGGGATAGCCTCTGATTTTGTTGAGGTAGCCATTCTTATTACGGGTCGTATTCGCCTTGTTCCGGTGCTGCTCTGCATCGCCTTTCAGGCGGGCGGACGGCTCCAACAGAGAACGGTTGGAGTCAATGTACTCTCTTGCCACCTGCTCGAACGTTTTGCCGCCGCCAGCCATTTCCTTGTCGATCTGAGCCTGCTGCTCCCGCTCAAACTCCACCGCCGCCGCATTCGCCGCTGCCAGGCGCTGGCGGGCCGTTTTCAGCTCGGTAGGGTCAAAGTCAAAGCGGCCATAGCGCCGCTCCGATTTTCCATTCACCATGACAATGGCGGTGAGCTGGAAATACTTGGGCTTTTTCTTGGGTTCGATCAGTTTTACAGAAGCCATACTCGTAACCTCCTTTCTTCTGTCATGGTGAGTATAACAGGTTACAGCGCTAATTGTTAGGATACCGCCAATCGCTTCGCCATCCCTGACAAATCAGATTGAAGTCATTCCGTTGTTGAAGTATTCCGCCATTTTGCCAAGGTTTATATACCACTTGACACCGGACTGGAACGCTATCCCCGGCACTTCTTTGCACAGGCGGCGAACGTAGTAGGCCGGCAGTCCCATCCGCTGGCTGGCCTGCTTGATGCTGACGATTTGCGGCAGCACCACTTCTTCCACCTGGATAGGGGCCGCTTCGTTCAAAACAGGATTCTCGTACATGATGCTACCTCCAATCCAACTTCTCAGAACTTCACCGGCAGCATATTCTTTTTGCTGCATCCATTATAGCGTATCAGGACCTGCATCATGTACCGGTAGGACGCCGCCCCGCTCATGGCGTCGGCGTCGCGGACCAGCTTCATGGGGTAGATGGTGGCCAACCGTTTTACCAGGCGGCTGTACTTGTATTCATCCTTATAGAGGGCGATGAAGCGTATCACGCCCTGGATGATGCCCGGCCGCAGGGAATCGGGGTCGCCGTCCCATGCTTCGGCAATGGCCCGCAGGCCCTCGGTATAGATGTCCGGGCCATACTGCCGGAACTCTTTGAGAGCGGTGCTGACGCAGATAATCTTACGGTTGGCCCGTACATGATCGGTGCCCAACTGCAGCCCCGCCGCCTCGGTGGCGGCCAGGAAAGCGTGGGACTCGGCATCCTGGCCCACCAGCTTGGCCCGCAGCTTCGCACCCGCAGAAAGGGGAGTGGATGCGCCGGTCTGCTGAGCAAACACGAGAGCTTCTTCCTCTTTGGTCAGACCAACGTAGACCCGGCAGAGGATGGGCAAGTCATTGCCGCCGTTGAGGGTCTTGAGGCCCACGATGGTGTGCTGGCCGTCGATCACGATGTAGCGGCCATCCCGGTAGCTGACCTTGGGCGGATTGACAATGACGCCGTTGAACTCGGCCACCATCTGTTTGACCTTGCCCATCTGCAGCTTGCGCTGGTACTCGGCGGGGATCTCCAGGAAGGCGCTGTTGATGGAAATTTCTTTATAGGGATAAGAGTATAATCTCATAGGGTACGTTCCTCCACTTCATTTAGGTAGTTTGTGAGGCTTTGGGCAATCTCTGCAACTGCGGCCCGATTGTCAGAGTCGGTGAGAAGATCGGGATAATACTGGAAGGCTTGCTCCCACCGCTGCTTCAGATTGTCCGCCGCAGCCTCGATCTCGCACAGCATATCGCTGCCGGTGGCCCGGCGCTTTGCGTGATACCGGCTGGCCGCGATTTCCAGCAGCTGCTGGTTGTCGATTTTCACTGGCTGCGGTGCCAGCTCAGGAGAAGGAGCGGACGGAAGCTCTGCCGGCTCGCAAGGCTCCGAAGCCTCGGTTTCGAGTTTTTCTGCCTTTGCTCTTACTATTGCTTTCTTCTCTTTTCTACCAGCCCTTTTCTCATCCTTCGGCTTACAGAGTGTAGCCACCAGTGCCGGACGCTCCTCCGGGGCTGCGCGAGACACGGCGGCCAGCTCAGCCGCCGTGGGTTTCACCTCGCCGGACAGTATTTTGGCACGGATGCCGGAAACAGCTTCTTCTGCTGCATCCACTCCATTTGCGAACGACTCCGCCCGTCGAACAAAGCTTTCATTTACATTGTTCTCATCTGCAATCCGAAGTCTGGTGTGTTTTTTCCCGATCAGTTGGTCATTTTGACCAACTGATTTTTTTGCGGAACTTTTTCGATCTCCACCATTAGATTGCTTTTCGGCTTCATACTGTTTCCCAATCAAGTATTTTCGCTGTTCTGGCGTCAGATTTCGCCTGCCAAGCTGGTTTTTGCAAATCCAGACAATCGCTTCATAGCGGTTGGCGAACTCTTTTTCCAGCACGGTGTACTTGATTTCGGGATGATTTTTCAGAATCGCAAAGCGGTTATGGCCGTCTACAATCAGACCGTTCCAGACGATCAGGGGGCTGAGAATCCGGCCCTCCTCCAGGATGTTGGTTTCCAACAGGTTCAACTCCTCAAAGGTCAGGGGCGGAATCTTGCTCTGAAACTCGGGGTCAATCTTCAGCCGTCGCAGCATAGGCTTTGGCCTCCCTCCGGTTCGGGTCTCTGTGAACCATAGGCTGGGCATAGTAGTCAAACCCATAACGGGTCTGGCAATAGGTACAGACATCCTTGGTCCGCTGGCGCAGATCGGCGCGGCGCAGAGTCGCTCGCTTGGCATCCTGAAAGGAATGCAGGCAGACCGGACACAGCGTGATGAGAGATACGGTATTCAGATTGCGCGTGTAGCTACGGCTCATAGTTGACCTCCTGTCTGTTATAAATTGTTGTGTTGATATAAAAAGCCCGCCAGCCTGGAACATGATTCTCAGCCGGCGGGCCGAAATCTTGTTTGGGTTTCCTTCCCCCATTTGTCCTCGACGCCCCGGGGAGGATTGGGAACCTTCTGGCGGCGGATTTGCACCGCTCCATCGGCATTTCAGCCGCCCCGCCTTCTTTGTGGCCGGGCCGCGAGTTACGGAAGTATCATTGTCTGGAAGTACCAGAAGGCTGTTTATTCATTTTTCAAGGTCCGCTGGCTTCGGGCTTGTCCTCCGTTTGGGGGAGGCCCTTGCTGTGACTCTATGATACCTTAGAAATTTTTGTTGCGGGAGTGACTGGTAGACCCGGTTACCGTGTCTCTCAGACACGGTAGTGGCAGCAAACTATAGTGAATTTCTGATACCTTCCAAGATTTCAATGGCTTGTAAAACCTCCGCACGAATTGTTTTATTTGCTGAGGTTCTACCTAAAACAAGATGATCTAATGTCACTTCAAAGAACAGAGATAAATCTACCAGCAAGTCGATAGAACAAGCTCTCCGACCGCGTTCAATAGCCCGCAGATGATCGGTAGTAATACAAATTTGCTCGGCAAGCTCCATTTGGGTAAGTCTTTTTTCTTCCCGCAGAGCCTTGATTCTCTTTCCACATTCCACTGCATCGAAACGCATTGCATGATCCTCCAGATTTTGACGCGTGTATGGACGTGCAAAATCCGAAGGTCAGGGGTATCTGGCGATGTACGTTTCCCAGTGTTGGCGCATCTGTCACTCCCGTGGGGCGACGGAAGCGACAACCAGATAGCAAATAAAAAAGGCCGGCAGACAGCCGCAATTTCCCTAAGGAAATCGCTTCCGTCTGCCGGCTCGTCCGGCCTATAGCCGGTTCAGTCCTATCGAACAAACTTTTGACTCCTGAATTCTGTTCCTAAGGGCTTGTACCCAGTTCAACAGCAGATACAGTATGTCTCATTCCATATTCAGTTTTCGTTTCATGAGATTCGAAAGAATCAGGCGAACCTTTCAAGTTCTTCAGGCTTTTCGAAATGTAGGGATGCCCTCGTCACAGTGACCTTGTTCTTTTCCATCTGGATCACCCAGTGGCGATTGCACCTGGAGCATTTATGCAATCCAGTGACAATAATTTTTCCACACATCAGTCGGGTGCCACATCGGGGGCAGTTGGAGACGTTTAAATCCGCTCGCAGAACTTCACTCATAATGGTACCTCCTCATATTGAACGGTTGAACGAAGCGAAGTCTTTACTACTCTATCGAATTAAATCGCAGTAGAAAAAAGACCTCTTCTATTATCCGTGACAAAAAAAGGCATTTTTACCCCCTCTCTAAATGTAAAAAATCAAGGCTGATTTTTGGTAATTTTGCCACAAAGCATTGAAAAGAGCATTTTAATACTTATTTTTGAGAACTAAAATGTTATTCCAATGCTTTTATAAGTACGATAAACTATTTGTAAGGGGACGATAATGCTTATGACTGTGTTGGAAAAATTGGGGTATAATATAAGGGTTGTACGAAAAAGAAAGGGACTGACCCAGCAGCAACTTGCAGATCAGAGCCACATTTCTTTGAAGCATTTGCAGCTGATTGAGAAGGGAGTCAAAAATCCTTCCTTCGAGATTCTTCGCTCGCTAACAGGAGTTCTGGGTCTTTCTATCGACGCCTTATTAAATTCCTCGGATGGAGAAGATAAATCTGCGGATGAAATGCGTCAGCTCTACCTTTCCTGTCCATCTGAAGCCAGAGAAACACTACTAAACGCAACACGTACGCTTTCCCATGAACTAAAAAAACTTATGGACAAATCCACAGATCAAGCGGATTCTTCATCCTGATAAAATAAAACACAAGCCGGTGGGGGTATCCTTTACCGGCTTGTGTTTTATTATTTCTAAATTTATGAATCGATTTCTAGTAGCCATGCCAGCCGTTCAAGCCCGCATTGGATACTTTTTCCTACCCGGCGCTGGTCAACCCTCTCTTTCCGTGCAATCTCCGCAATTGTCCTACCCAAGTAGAATCGTGCATATATTCTCCTTCTTTGGGCGGGTGGCAGCTTTCGGATTGCATTCTGCAATTCTATATATAACCATTTATTCTCTATGATATTTTCTGGAGCTAGGGGTTGTACTAAAAGGCAGCCTTCTATTCCGTCTCCATGGTCCAGAGAATAGTAAGCCTTATACCTGAACTTCTGGCGCTCGTATGTAGCTTCTACCCGTTGACTTGTCTGAATTGCAGCCCATACTTCGTCAGTCACCTCCACAAAGATATCGGCGCTATATATATCAGGATACAGTTCCCGCAGATTGATTTCCTTCATTGATACCTCCATTACGGTTCACGAATCAACGAGTGAACACGAACAGAGGTGGTGGGCGACACTGTTCAGTGAATCCCACACTTTTGTCAAAAGTCCAATAGAACCTTTTAAATAGATACGATAATGCCCATCCAAAGGTAGAGATAGAGGGATAGATAGCTAGAATTTTTTTGGTTGATTGCTAAAACATCCCAGACGAGATCGAGGTTCTTTATATTTCACAGCGGTTTCTCCGAAATAGTTTACTCTTATGAATACACAAAAAGAGTGACGGCCTTGATGTGTTTCAAAGCCGTCATCGGGGCGATATTGTTGATTGAGTACACGAAAATATCTGCCCCGCACCGGTTTTTTCCTTGTCAGGTGGATTACTCTTGTCGGGTTTAATTTTTCCCTTCTGCAGCTGCCTCTTTCAGCCGAGAAAAGCTCTCATCGCTGATAATGTGTTCAATCCGGCAGGCGTCAACCTCCGCAGTCTTGGGGTCAACGCCTGCGGCGATAAGCTGCTCGGTAAAAAAACAATGTCTCTCATAGATTTTTTCAGCAACCTCGCGGCCCACATCGGTCAGATGGAGAAAGTGATCTTCGTCCATTGTAAGAAAGCCGCCGTCCCGCAGGATCGCCACGGCATGACACACGCTGGGCTTTGACACCTCCATGTGTCGGGCCACATCTACGGAGCGTACCATGCCGAGTTTCTTTTGGAGAACAAGGATGGTTTCCAGATAGTCCTCCCCGGACGCATGAAGTTTCATCTTTACCCCCTAACAGTGAATTTCTTGTGATGCAAAGAAATTTTCTAATATGCCAATACATTTTTGGGCTGTTTCAAAATCATAATCACAGCGAATGATCTCGAAAAAACTTGCCAGATATGCTCTGGACAGCAACCAGCAAATATCCTCTGCATAATTGTTATTTAGCTTCGACAGGCGGTGGTAGACACTTTTTTCTATGGCGCTGTAAAATTCATTGTAATATGAAGTGCATCTACATCGGACAACTATTCTGAACACATCCCAGTAAAGGTAGACCAATATCAATCCCTGTTCAGGCATGATAGAACAAGCAGCATTAGTAGGGCAGTTATTCAGAGTTTCTAATAGCTTCTTTGTAGCGGGTTCAACAACAGCACGATATAAAGCATCTTTGCCGGGGAAACGGTGGTACAATGCTCCTGTTGTCACGCCTGCCTGTTTACATATCGTTTTTAGAGAAGTCCCGTGGTATCCATTGTGCAGAAAGCTGTCCTTTGCACACCCTATGATTTTTGTGGTCACTTCTTCTTTTGACATTTTTATGAACCTTTCCCTCATCCAGCAACAAGTATCTTTACGCCGATTGCAATAAGAATCAATCCGCCAAAAATTCCGGCCCACTTTTCCATGCGGTTGCCAAAGATGTTTCCAATCTTAACTCCGACGCTTGAAAGCAAAAATGCTGTACTACCAATTAGTGAAACGGCAACAATCATATTCACTTGCAATGCAGCAAAAGTAACACCTACTGCAAATGCGTCAATGCTTGTTGCAATGGCGGCCGGGATCATTACTGTAGGAGCGATTGATGCTGAGTTCGTTTCTGAATTTTCTTTCAGAGTCTCTCTCAACATATTCAGTCCAATCAATACAAGAAGGATAAAAGATAATGCGCGAGAGATAGGTGCAATATAGTGAATAAAACTTTCTCCACACAAAAAGCCAAGGAGAGGCATAATCAACTGAAAGCCGCCAAAATACAGGCCGGTTACAATACACGCTTTTTTACATTGTCCTTGAACAGTTAGTCCTTTGCCCACAGAAACTGCAAAAGCATCCATCGCAAGACCGACTGCAATCAAAAGCAACTCTACTCCGTTCAACGATGCCCCTCCTTCAGCTTCGGTTTACACAGCCCAGCCAAGGCTCTCCTGCTGAATATGAAACAGTTTATGATACAGACCGCTCTTCTTCATTAGCTCATCGTGGGTTCCATGCTCTACCAACCGTCCATTGTCAAGAACGAGGATCTGGTCCGCATCCACAACTGTACGGAGGCGGTGGGCAATCATAATAACCGTCTTACCTTCCACCAGTCTGGCAATCGCCTTTTGAACCAGAACTTCATTCTCCGGGTCGAGGGATGCTGTGGCCTCGTCAAGCAGAATGATGGGCGCATTTTTCAGCAATGCGCGGGCGATGGAAATACGCTGGCGCTCACCGCCGGAAAGGGTGCTACCGTTTTCACCGAGGACCGTCTGATACCCGTCCGGCATTTCCCGGATAAATTCATCACAATAGGCTGCTTTGGCAGCAGCAATTACCTGATCGTCTGTTGCGCTTGGATTGCCCAGCCGGATATTGTTCATAACCGTATCATTGAACAAGGTCACATCCTGGAATACGAAAGACATATAAGACATGAGGCTTTCCGGCTCCATACTCTTGATGTCTTTGCCGCCCACGGTGATCTTGCCCTTCTGAACATCCCAAAAGCGGGCAATCAGTTTGGAAATCGTGCTTTTACCGGAACCGGACGGGCCAACGAGGGCAGTCACGCTCCCCTGGGGAATTTTGCAGGAAACATCTTTGATGACATCTTCCTGATTGTAGGCAAAAGTCACATGGGAAAGTTCAATATCGCAGTTCGGGACCGTTTTCCCGTCACCGTCCATTGCAGGAGTGGTGAGCAGGGTACGCATACGACTTGTAACTACATTCAAATTCAGCAGCGAGGACAAATTCGCCAGGATTGCCAAAATAGGGCCATAAATCCGCGTGACCATCAGCAGGAACATGAGCAAAGGCAGCAGTTCAATTTGTCCACTGGTCAGGAGGATAGCACCGACAAAGATTGTAATGCCAATACCTGCCTGCAAAATCATGCTGGCGCTGGACATGAACACGCCGACAGCCATTTCTACCTTGATGGCGATCTTTTTCATCGCCAGTAGAGCTTTATCCAACGCGCTGAAATGAGAGCCGGACAGCCCGCAGGACTTGATGATCTTCATGCCTTCCAAGTATTCCTGTACCTGGTCAGATGCAGCCAGTTTTGCGTCAACCTGCTTTTCAAAGAGTTTCTTTTGATGGTTCCGGCTGAGCCAGATAATGAGGAAGGCAATCGGAACCGTGATGAATACGCACAGGGCAAGCCGCCAGTCAAAGAAGGCCAGCAGGATGCAGGTCAGAGTCACCGTGATGCCGTTTGCAATCAGCGGAGGGATCGTGCTGCTGAGCAGGGACTCCATGCTGCTGCAATCTGCCATCATATTCGTGGTCAGTTCGGAAAGGTCCTTGGTGTTAAAGAAATTCATAGGGAGTTTCCGAAGATGCTCCGCAATCCGCAGCCGGGTCGTATTCGACTCCTTATACGAGGCAATATAGGTTTTGCGGTAATCGTTTTTGGCGGCCAGAAATACCAGGATGGCCGAAACAATACCTGCGCCCCACAGCATCCAGATATGGTTCCACTGAATGGAGCCGCCACTGACAAAGGGTGTCAGAATTTCACTGAAAATCATAACAGTTACACAGAACGGCAGAAGCATAGCCAGGTTCGTCAATGTGCAGGCGAAGATTGCTTTTTTCAGATCTGCGTAACCCTTGTCTGACAAAAAGAGAGCTTTTTGTAATCTGCTCATAGTTACACCGCCTTTCCGCTGATTTTCCAGCCAATCGCTTCTGTATAGTGGTTCCACATTTGTGCATAACGTCCGCCCGCGGCCACCAGCTCGTCATGTTTTCCTTCTTCAACCAGGTGACCTTTCTCCATGACGATGATCTTATCTGCATTGCGGATCGTGGAGAGGCGGTGTGCGATGATGATAACTGTCTTACCCTGCATCAGCTTTTCAAATGCTTTCTGGATCAGGTATTCATTCTCCGGGTCGCTGAACGCCGTTGCCTCATCCAGTACGATGATAGGCGAGTCTTTGATTATGGCCCGCGCAATGGCAATCCGCTGGCGCTCGCCGCCAGAGAGATGGATGCCTTTGGAGCCGACCACCGTGTGATACCCGTTGGGCAGTTTGGAGATGAACTCGTGGCATTGAGCCGCTTTCGCCGCCGCAATCACTTGTTCCTCACTGGCCGAAGGGTTGCCCATACGGATATTATCCAAAATGCTCTGCTTGAACAGGAAAATATCCTGGAACACAAAGCTGACATGGTGCATCAGGTCATCCTCCGCCATATCGCGCACATCTACGCCGCCGATGGTAATGCTGCCGGAAGATACATCCCAAAAACGAGAAATCAGATTGGCAATCGTACTCTTGCCACCGCCGGACGGCCCAACAATGGCCGTGATTTGTCCCTGCTTCGCAACGAAGGAAACATCCTCCAGCGCCTTTTCGTGTGTATCTCCCGTGTAAGAAAAGCTGACATCCTTGAAAGCAACATCATCATTGGCGGGTTTCTTGGGATGGCTCGTTTCCGGCATTTCGGGGATGTTCAGAATTTCATCCATCCGAGCCACGTTTCCATCAATCTGCATGAACGACTCGGAGATGTACATGATCTTGTTCAACACGCCGGAAATTGCGGGTACAAAGAGCAGATAGAAAATGAAGGTCATGGCAAACCCAGCAAAATCATCCGACCTGGAGCCGATTAAAATTCCGACAGGTACAATAATCAGATAAACATTATTGATGATTGTGGTGAAGGCGGGCATACAGTTCTGCCAGCCCAGGGAAAATTTCAGGACCCACTCTGTATATCCGGTAATCGCTTCTTTGAGCTTTTTGAAAGAGGATGCCGTCTGGTTAAATGCCTTCACAACCGACATTCCACGAACATACTCCACAGAAGCGTTGTTCATTTCCTCCAGGGCTTTTTGATACTTGCCCATATTCTCTTTCATCTCGCCGCTGCCAAAGCCAATAAACTCCGCAACAAACGCCAGAATGATACCGACCAGAGAGGCAAGACCGAACCGCCAGTCAACAGCCAGCAAGATGATGACCATGACGATGGGAGCCGTGACGGACGCCACAAAATCCGGGAACTGATGGGCAATAAACCCTTCCACGCTCTCGATATTCTCATCCATGATTTTACGCAGACGCCCGCTGCCGATGGTCAAATGATAGCCCAACGGAATTTTGGTGATATGGTCAGCGAACAAGACCTTCAGCTCGTACAGTGTACCGAACGCCGCCATGTGGGAACTGAAAATAGCCAGAAAATACAACAGGATATTAGCCACAATCCCGGCGAGCGCCAGCCAGCCATAATTCATGACCATTCCCATATCTAACTGGTCAAGGTTCGGAAAAACACCGATAATTGAGCGGATCATAAAATAGACCGCTATGTACGGGATGAACGAAGCAATGGCCGCCAGTGACGAAAGAACCGCAGCTAAGAATACAAGGCCCTTTCTGTCAGAAGCCAATTCCATGCATCGTGCCAAACCCGTCTTTGGTTTTGCCTGTTTCGACTTTGCGTTTGACATAGCATGAACCCTCCTTAAAAGTGAAAATGGCGAGGTTAGCAACTTCTAACCTCGCCATTCATTTTATCAATCTTTGAAATTGCCTGCTACTCCATATCTCTGTTCTGGTGTCAAAAATAGCCCAAAGATACCAGAGAGTTAGTCGTAACTATATTGTCCTTAGACAATGCCTGCCTTCTGGAAATGCTTTTTGAACACGCCTTTTGCAATCAAAGCGCCGACGATGCCTGCAACGAAGGTCACAACAGCAATGATGACTACCATTGTTCCATTCATAAAGCTATGTAGCTCTGTCAGATACTCGGCACTCACGCCGTTAGAGGTGGACATATCATCCACATAGCCGGTCATAATGACCATAGGGAGATAGGTGCCCAGCGCAAAGAATGTCATATAGACGGAATAACCAATGGTATTCAGCCAGAAGCTCTTGTAGTGGCCGGCGCGGGCCAGCAGCTCCGCAATTACGGCACCGACAATAAAGCCAACGGCAACCGCCCATCCTGCACCAATCAGGAACTCAATCAAGCCGATTACCACACCGCTCAAAAGGACGCTCCCGGCCTTTGGCACTTTAGCGCGCATCAGCATATAGATAATGCCTCCAGGAATTGCAGCAATGGCGCTCCCAAAGGCGAAAGTCACCACGGTAGCTGCGGAGGCAAAGATGCACACCATTACCACAGCAAAGAATAACACCGTAAAAATGCCCAGCGTGATAAAGTCCTTTGCTTTCATTTTGTCGGATGCCCCGACAGGTTTTGCTTGTTCACTCATACAGATAGCCCCTTTCTATTATTTGTATATAACTAAGATGAAGTCCTTTCAGTCACGCGAATGACACGGGAACAAATCTTCATCAGTAGTTCATTGTCATGGGAAATCACCAGGATGGCTTTCCCTCTTTTGGACAGCGCACTTAAAATTCCTGCAACGCTCTCCATGTTTTTGTAGTCCAAGCCGCTTGTGGGCTCATCAAAAATAAGTACCTCTGCATCCCGGAGTGCCGCAACGCCAATAGCGGTGCGCTGCTTCTGACCGCCAGAGAGGGACATTGGATGCCGCTCTTTATAAATTGTCAAATTCAACTCGTCCAGAATATCATCTATTCGTTTTTCATCTTTATCCTTTTGGTCAGACAATGCCAGCAGTAGTTCTTGGTAAACGCTTGTTAGCGTTCAGCTGAAAAAACCATTTGGGGTTCAGCGGAAATAACCAAACGTAGATCAAGTAAAAAGACCAAACAACCCAGATTTCCAATCAGATTATTCTTTCGCTGCTATCGGTT
>NZ_NFHX01000027.1:0-29083 GCF_002161515.1 Faecalibacterium sp. An58 | reverse complement strand
TTTTTCCTCCTTATGGTGTATAAAAGATAGAGACCCAAAACAGGTTCAAAGGAAGGTCCTTTCCTTTGTGTGCCTATCATAACATACCCCCCCCGGTGTCAAGACCCAATTTCAAAATTTCCCATTTTTTCTTTATTTTCTTTAGTTTGCGTATTCTAATCTTGGAATGGGGGACTTGGAGGCAAAGAAAAAGCGCCCGCTTTCGCGGGCGCACCCGGTGCGGTGGGCGCGGCGCTTGCCGTCCGGCTGCCGGCCCGATGCTATGACAAAAAGAGGGTATACACCTGCGTGGTGCATACCCTCTTTTGCTTTTTCGTTTATTCTTCGTCCGGGGTGGTCTGGACGTCCTGTTCCGCCTGTTCGGCGGCTTCCAGGGCGGCCACTTCCTCGGCGGTGGGCTCGGTGTCGCCGGCCTCCTGCTCGGGCTTGGACGTCTCGGCCTCGTCGTCATGGTCGGTGCGGGCCACCACCGTCACACAGTCGGTGTCGCCCAGGCGCATCACACGGACGCCGCTGCCATAGCGGCTCTGGACGGTGATATCCGCCGCGTGCATCCGGATGATGACCCCTTCCTGACTGCTGAGCAGCACGTCGTCGGTGTCATCCACGATCTTGATGCCCGCCACCTTGTCCTTGGAGACGTCGTAGTTGCGCACGCCCTTGCCGCCGCGTCCGGTCAGGCGGTAATCCTCGATCTGGCTGCGCCGGCCCTTGCCGTGCTCGGTGACGGTCAGGACGGTGGCGCCCTCCCGGCAGATGGACACACCCACCACCTGGTCGCCTTCCTCCAGACGGATGGCGCGGACGCCGTGGCCGCCGCGGCCCATCGGCCGTGCGTCGCTCTCGTAGAACCGGATGGCCTGGCCGTTGCGGGTGGCCACGATCAGGGTGTCGTTGCCGGTGGTCAGGCGGGTCCATGCGATGGAATCCCCCTCATTGAGGGCAATGGCGATCAGGCCGCTCTTGCGGATGTTGGCGTACTGGCTCAGCGGGGTCCGCTTGATCAGGCCCTGCCGGGTCACCATGGTCACATAGCCGCCCTCGGCTGTGTCCTTGGTGGACTGCCGCAGCATATTGGTCACCTTTTCGCCCTCGGCCAGCTGCAGCAGATTGACGATGTGCGCCCCCTTGCTGGTGCGGCTGCCCTCGGGGATGGTGTAGCCCTTGAGCTGGAACAGCCTGCCCCGGTTGGTGACGAACAGCACATAGTCGTGGGTGGAGCCCACGAACATCTCCTGCACGATGTCCTCTTCCTTGCGGGTCAGGCCCAGGATGCCACGGCCGCCCCGGTGCTGGGCCTGATAGATGGCCTTGGGCTGACGCTTGACATACCCTGCCTCGGTGAGGGTATAGACGCACTGCTCCTCGGCGATCAGGTCTTCGATGTCCACCTCGCCGGTCACCGTCTCGATCTCGGTGCGGCGGGGGTCGGCAAAGCGGCGCCGGATCTCCAGCAGCTCCTCCTTGACGATGGCAAGCACACGGCTGTCATCCGCCAGCACGGCCTGCCAGTCCTCGATTTTGGCCTGCAGGCCCGCCAGTTCCTCCTCGATCTTGAGGATCTCCAGCCCGGCCAGGCGGCCCAGCTGCAGTTTGACGATGGCGTCTGCCTGGGGATCGTCAAAGCCGAACCGCTCCATGATGGCCGCCTTGGCCTCGGCCATGCCGCCCTTGCAGGCCCGGATGGTGGCGATCAGTTCGTCCACGATGTCGGTGGCTTTTTTCAGGCCCTCCAGGATGTGGGCGCGCTCCTGGGCTTTTTTCAGGTCAAAGCTGGTGCGCCGGCGGATCACCTCGTCCTGGAACTCCACATACTTGGCGATCATCTGCTTGAGGGTGAGGACCTTGGGCACCTTGTGGTCGATGGCCAGCATATTCACGCCCACCGTGTCCTGCAGCTGGGTGTAGCGGTAGAGCTGGTTGAGCACCACCTGGGGGTTTGCGTCCCGGCGCAGGTCCACCACGATCCGCATTCCCTTGCGGTTGGTCTCGTCGTTCAGGTCGGTGATCCCCTCGATCCGCTTGTCTTTCACCAGGTCCGCGATGTTCTCGATCAGGCGGGCCTTGTTGACCATATAGGGGATCTCGGTGATGACGATCTGGAACCGCCCGTTCTTCTTCTCCTCGATGACGGCCCGGCCCCGCAGGGTGATCTTGCCCCGGCCGGTGGCGTAGGCCGCCCGGATGCCGCTGCGGCCCATGATGATGCCGGCGGTGGGGAAGTCGGGGCCCTTGATGTGTTCCATCAGGCCGGCCAGGTCGATGTCGGGGTCGTCGATGTAGGCGATGCACCCGTCGATGACCTCGCCCAGGTTGTGGGGCGGGATGTTGGTGGCCATGCCCACCGCAATGCCCTGGCTGCCGTTGACCAGCAGGTTAGGGAAGCGGCAGGGCAAAACCTGGGGCTCCTTTTTGGTGTCGTCGTAGTTGGGGTCCCAGTTGACCGTATCCTTGTCGATGTCGGTGAGCATCTCCACCGCCATCCGGCTCATGCGGGCCTCGGTGTAACGGTAGGCGGCAGGGGGATCGCCGTCCACCGAACCGAAGTTGCCCTGGCCGTCCACCAGGGGATAGCGCATCGAGAAATCCTGGGCCAGACGGACCATGGCGTCGTACACCGACGCGTCGCCGTGGGGGTGGTAGGAACCCAGCACCGCGCCCACCGTGTCGGCCGACTTGCGGTAGGGATGGCTGGGGTCGTTGCCGCGCTCATGCATGGTGTACAGGATGCGGCGGTGCACCGGCTTGAGGCCGTCCCGCACGTCGGGCAGGGCGCGGGATACGATGACCGACATGGAGTAATCCAGAAAGGCGGTCTCGATCTCCTTTTTCACGTCCCGGACGATCTTCTTGGTCCCGGTGCCGGGTATCATGACATAATCTTCTTCCATTCGTTCCTCCAGCTGAAAGCTCTTATTTGGACTGTACCCGGCTGTCAGACATCCAGCTTGGCGTACTGTGCATTGTTTTCGATGAAGCGGCGGCGGGGCTCCACCTGGTCGCCCATCAGGATGGTAAAGGCCTCGTCGGCCTTTTCGGCGTCTTCAATGGTGATCTGGACGATCACGCGGTTGTCGGGGTTCATGGTGGTCTCCCACAGCTGCTCGGGGTTCATCTCGCCCAGGCCCTTGTACCGGTTGACCTTGGCCCCCGGCATCTCCTGCAAAAGCAGGGCCATTTCCTTGTCGTTGTAGGCATACTTGACGGTATTGCCCTTCTGCACCCGGAACAGGGGAGGCTGGGCCACATAGACATGTCCCTGCTCGATCAGGGGCCGCATATAGCGGAAAAAGAAGGTCAGCATCAGGGTGCAGATGTGGGAGCCGTCCACGTCCGCATCGGCCATGATGAACACCTTGTCGTAGCGCAGTTTGCTGATGTCGAACTCCTCCCCGATGCCGCAGCCCAGGGCCAGCACCACCGGCATCAGCTTGTCGTTGCCGTAGATCTTGTCGGCCCGGGCCTTTTCCACGTTCAGCATCTTGCCCCACAGAGGCAGGATGGCCTGGATGGCCGAATCCCGGCCCATCTTGGCCGAGCCGCCGGCCGAGTCGCCCTCGACGATGAAGATCTCGGTCTTGGAGGGGTCGTTCTCCCGGCAGTCGGCCAGCTTGCCCGGCATCCGGCTGTTTTCCAGCACGCTCTTGCGGCGGACCAGTTCCCGGGCCTTTTTGGCGGCGGCCCGGGCACGGGCGGCCTGGGTGGCCTTCTCAAAGATGGCCTTGGCGACGGCGGGATTTTCCTCAAAATACTCGGTCAGCTTGGTATAGACCATGTTGGACACCAGGGTGCGGATCTCGGTGTTGCCGAGCTTGGCCTTGGTCTGGCCCTCAAATTCCGCCTCCTGCAGCTTGACCGAAATGACGCAGATCAGGCCCTCCCGGACATCCGAGCCGGACAGGTTCTCTTCCTTTTCCTTCAGCAGGCCGTGGCTGCGCCCGTAGTCGTTGAATACCCGTGTCAGGCTGGCCCGGAACCCTTCTTCATGGGTGCCGCCGTCGGGGGTGTTGACGTTGTTGGCAAAGCTGAGCACCAGCTCATTGTAACTGGTGTTGTACTGCATGGCCACCTCCGCCTCGGCCCGGTCGTTTTTGGCCGACAGGTAGATGACGTTGGGGTGCAGCACCTCGAAATTCCGCTTTTCGTTCAGGTAGCTGACAAAGCTGCGGATGCCGCCCTCATAGCACATCACTTCCTGGCGGTAGCCCGGCTCGCCCTCCTGGCCGTCTTCCAGGATGGGGGTGTACAGCTCCCGCTCGTCGGTGAGGGTGATCTTGAGCCCCGCGTTGAGGAAGCTCTCCTCCCGCAGGCGCTTTTCCAGGGTGTCAAAGTCGAAAACGGTGGTCTCCCGGAACATCTCAGGGTCGGGCTTGAAGGTGACCCGGGTGCCGGTGGAGCCCTCGGGGGCGGGTCCTACCTGGCGCAGGGGGCCGTCGGGGTCCCCGCGGCGGAAGGTCTGCTCGTATTCCACCCCGTCCCGGCGCACCTGGACGGTGAGCCATTCCGAACAGGCGTTGACCACCGAGGCGCCCACGCCGTGGAGGCCGCCCGAGACCTTGTAGCCCGAGTTCTCGCCGCCGAACTTGCCGCCGGCGTGCAGGATGGTAAAGACCACCGTGACGGCGGGCAGGCCGGTGTCGGGCTGGATGCCCACCGGGATGCCGCGGCCATTGTCGGTGACCTCGATGATGTCTCCCTTTTTGATCTTGACCTCGATGTGGTCGCAGTGGCCAGCCAGCGCCTCGTCGATCGAGTTGTCCACGATCTCATAGACCAGGTGGTGCAGGCCCCGGGCGCCGGTGGAACCGATGTACATGCCCGGGCGCTTGCGCACGGCCTCCAGACCCTTGAGGACCTGGATCTCACTGCCGTCGTACTCGTGGTCGGTGGCGGTGTCGGCGCTGGTGATGATATCCTCTGCCATTGTATCTCTCCCTCTTTAATCCAAATTCTCTGTTCGCTCAAACGTTCTTATCCTATCGCATGGAAGCGGTCATTGCAGTCAGGCCGGCCCGTCTTTCCCCGGCCCGGGCAGCGCCCCTTCGGGCAGCAGCTGCTCGGCGCGGCGGCGCAAAGCGGCGCTGGACAGCTCCGACAGATACACGGTATCCACCGGGCTGTCGGCCAGCACATAACTCTGGGGCAGCTCGTCGGACAGGCTGACCACCGCCCCGTTTTTCTGGGCATAGTCCAAAAAGGCCCGGCCCCGGGGGGAGACGGTGGTGGTCTCCAGGCTGAAGATCCCGATGATGTCCCGGGTATTCAGCACATAATCCCTTCCCAGATGCAGGTACACAAAGGCCGCCTCCTTCCTACAGCGTGGTCAGGACGCCGCCCTCCATCCGGCAGATCACCCCGTCGGTGTGGAGCAGGGCAGCGTCGTCGCAGCTGGTGACAAAGGTCTGACGCTCCCGCATCCGGGTCAGCAGGTAGGCCCTGCGGCCCTCGTCCAGCTCACTGAGGACATCGTCCAGCAGCAGCACCGGCCGCTCGCCGGTGATGCGGGCCGAGGCGTCCGCCTCCGCCATTTTCAGACTGAGCACCACACTGCGCTGCTGGCCCTGGCTGGCAAAGCTGCGGGCCGGCTGCCCGTCCAGGCGGAACGCCAGGTCCTCCCGGTGGGGGCCGCACAGGCTCTGGCCGGCGCGCAGTTCCTCGTCCCGGCGCGCCGCCAGCAGGCCGGCCAGGCCGCCCGGCTCAAACTGGGCCTCATAGCCGATGCCCAGCTGCTCGGCTCCCCGGGACAGCGCCCGGTAATTCTCGGCGGCCATGGGGGCCAGCAGCCCCAGGTATTCCCGCCGCCTGGCCTGGATCTCCTCGCCGCAGGGGACCAGTTCCTCATTCAGCACCTCCAGCAGGTCCAGTTTTTCCCGCAGGGGGCGCTCCGGCCGGGCAGGGGAGCGGCGCAGCAGGCTGTTTTTCTGCTGCAGGATCCGCACATACCGCCGGTAGATGGCCAGATACCCGGGGTAGAGCTGGCACAGCGCGGCATCCAGAAAGCGGCGGCGTCCGTCGGGCGGGCCCTTGACCAGGCTCAGGTGTCCGGGGTCGAACACCACCGCCGGAAAGCTGCCCGCCAGGCTGGAGGCCCGTTTGGGGGGCGTGCCGTTCCACACCGCATAGCGGCCGGTGCGGGCTTCTCCCGCCGCCCCCACCGTCAGGCGGACCTCGTTTTCCTTGCCGCTGCCCGCCAGGGTGCGGGCCTCAAGGGCGGCATAGGGGGCGCCGCGGCGGACCAGTTCGGCGTCCTTGCCCCCGCGGAAGCTCTTGCCCCCGGTCAGCAGCCAGACCGCTTCCAAAAGGTTCGTTTTGCCCTGGCCGTTGTTGCCGCAGATGACGGTCAGCTCCGGGCCGGGGACCAGCCGGGCCGACGCGATGTTGCGGTAATTTTCAAGGCTGAGTGCAAGCAGGCGCATCCGTCACTGCCCCTCGGCGATCCGCACGGCGCGCCCTTCCAGCTCCACCGTATCCCCGGGGACGCACTTTTTGCCCCGCATGGTGCACACCTGGCCGTTCAGCAGCACCTGCCCGGCCTGGATCCGCTCCTTGGCCTCCCCGCCGGTCTCGCACAGGCCCGCAAACTTGAGCAGGGCGTCCAGCTTGATATAGTCGGTATGAATGACCACTCGTTCCATCCCACACCCCTCCTCAATCGTTGCGGAACCGCACCGGCAGCACCAGGTAAAGGAAATCTTCCCCCTCGGCCGGCAGGATCTTGACCGGGCTCAGCGGGCCGCTGAGCTGGATGCGGACCTGTTCGGTCCGGGCGTTGCGCAAGGCGTCCAGCAGATAGCGGTTGTTGAAACCGATCTCCACTTCCTCCCCCTCGCAGCCGGCGGCAAACTCGTCCACCACCCGGCCCAGGCTGGTCTGGCAGCGGACGATCACTTTACCCTCCGTAAAGGTGATGCGGAGGGGATTTTTTAAACGCTCTGTAATAATCAGGGAAGCCCGCTCGATGGTCTCGATAAACCCCTTGGTATCCAGGACTACCTGGGTACGGTATCCTTCGGGGATGACATTTTTGTAGTTGAGGAACTCGCCTTCGATCAGGCGGCTCATGATGGTATAACCAGCTGTAATAAACACCACATACCGCCGGTTGGCGCAGATGCGCACGTCGGCTTCATCGTCGTTGGCCAGCAGCCGGAGCACCTCGTTCATGGTCTTGCCGGGGACGATGATGCGGATCTCCTTGCTGGCCTCCACTTTCCGCTCCACGATGGCCAGCCGGAACCCGTCCAGGGCCACCACGGTCAGATGGTCGGGCTGGATCTCGAACAGCTCGCCGGTGTGGGCGGGGCGTTTTTCGTCCTGGCTGACCGCATAAAGGGTGCGCTCCACCATCTCGCGGAACACGCCGGTCTTGATGGTCATGGTCTCCTCGGCGCCGGTGTTGGGCAGCTGGGGGAAATCGCTGGCCGGCATGCTCTGGATCTCGAACTGGGCAACACCACCCTGGATCGTTGTTTTTCCGTTGTCCGCGGAGGAAATGCTGATCTGTCCGGCCGGCATCCGGCGGACCATGTCGCTGAGCAGCTTTGCATTCAGCACGATGTCGCCGGGCTCCAGTACGTTGGCCTCGATGGTGGTGACGATCCCCAGTTCCATGTCGTAGCCGGTGAGGGTCAGGTTGAAGCCTTCGGCTTTCAACAGGATGCCCTCCAGCACGGGGATGGTGGAACGGAGGGTAACGGCCCGGGATACGCCGTCGATGGCGGCGCCCAAAAGGGTCTTGTCGCAGATGATCTTCAAGATATTTCTCCCTTTCATTGGCGGGGGCGCTGTCTGCGCCCCCTGTATTGGGTGTATGTCGTGGGGCAGGATGGTTTGGGCTGCCCTCTTATTGAACTTGTTGCAGTAAAAGTAGTAGGGGCCGGGGAGAGTGTGGAAAACCCGGTATCTCCCTTTCCCGACAAGGGTTTTGCTTTTCCACCCGGATGTGAAGGGGATGTGGACAGTTTGTGGAAAGGGGGATGGCTTTTCCGCTTTCCACATCCGCCGTGGAAAAGAGAAGTTGAATGTTGAAAACTCGGTTTAAAAAGTGGAGAACTTTTCCCTCATTTTTTTGTGTTTGCTGCAAAAAGGAGGGGGAAAGGGCAGATTTTCCTCTTTTTTTCGCCCGGTTGTGGAATTTTGGCCCCGCCGAAGGGTCTGTACCCGGGGTCAGGACTTGACGTTTTTGATGATGTCGTCCACCGTTTCCCGCAGGTGCTGGTCGTTTTTCATATCCCGCTCCATGGTCTTGAGGGAGTAGACGATGGTGGAGTGATCCCGGCCCGAGAATTCCCGGCCGATGTCCTCCATGCTCATACCGGTGACTTCCCGCAGGATGTAGATGGCCACCCGCCGTGCGCTGGCGATGGAAGCGTTCCGCTTGGTGCCCCGGATGTCGGCGGCGGAGACGTTGAAGGTGCGGGACACCTCTCCGATGATCTTCTCGACCGTCACCGGGATGGGCTGGGTCTCGTTCATGATGTCCTTGATGGCGTTCTGCGCCACCGAAATGACCGGCTGGATCCCTTCCAGCATATAGTAGGCGTTCAGCTTTTTGACGGCGCCTTCCAGCTGGCGGATGTTGTTTTTGAGGTGGTTGGCGATGAATTCGGCCACGTTTTCGGGCAGGTCCAGGTGGAGCAGCTCGGCCTTCCGCTTGACGATGGCCACCCGGGTCTCAAAATCGGGCGGCTGGATGTCGGCGGTCAGGCCCCACTCGAAGCGGGTGCGCAGACGCTCTTCCAGGCTCTTGATTTCCTTGGCCGGCCGGTCGGAGGCGATGACGATCTGCTTGTGGTCGTCGTGGAGGGAGTTGAAGGTGTGGAAGAACTCCTCCTGGGTGGACTCCTTGCCGGCGATGAACTGGATATCGTCCACCAGCAGCAGGTCGGCCACCCGGTACTTCATCCGGAAATCCTCGGTGCTTCCGGCCCGGATGGCGGCGATCAGCTCGTTGGTGAATTGTTCGCAGGTGACGTACATGATGACGAAGTCGGGGTGGGTGCGCTTGATCTCGATCTGGATGGCGGTGAGCAGGTGGGTCTTGCCCAGGCCCGACCCGCCGTAGATGAACAGGGGATTATAGGCCCCCGAGGGATTGGCCGCCACGGCCTGGGCGGCCGCAAAGGCGAACTGGTTGGAGGGGCCTTTGATGAAATTCTCGAAGGTGAATTCGTAATTGCCCTGGGGGCTGGCAGGGTTGAGGTCGTACTGCTGTGCCAGGACCACTTCGTGGGGCGGGGTGCTGGGCACCACCAGCTGGATGTCCACGTCGAAGCCAAGGACCGACTTGAACGCCTCTTTCAGCAGGCCCAGGTAGCGGTCGCTGACGATCTTGCAGATGAAGTCGTTGCGCACCGACAGGGTGATGTGACTGGAGTCCTCAAAGCTGACCGGCTCCAGCCCGTCGATGTAAAGATTATAAGTCGGCTCTGCCATCTGCCCCTTGCAGTAAAGCTGGGCGGCCTCTAATACGTCCTTGAAAGAATCCATAAAACATCCACTCCATTGAAGTTTTCAACATAGGTGCTGATACCCTGTCAGTATAACACAAAATGTGCAAAACGTCCAGAATCACGCCCCCTATTTATATAATGTAATCAGTATAGGCTGCAAACGGGCCCTTCATGCGCCCATTTGATGTTGTGGCAGAAGGGCTGTATACCCCCAAAATATTGTGGATGGAGCGGTTTTCCACCTGAAAAAGTGAAAATGTTGAAAAACTTTGCACAGAAAAAATTTGCAGGAAAGCGAAAAAATGCTTGACAGAAGGCAAATCCATGCGATATACTATTAAATCGCAAGCCTGTCCCCTTGGGCCCCGGTCCGCCGGGGCGGTTCACAGGGGCGCAAGACCGACACAAGGACCCCGTACCCCAAGGGGCAAGTTTTAGGAGGATAGAACCATGAAGAGAACGTTTCAGCCCAAGAAGCGCCAGCGCAAGCAGGTCCACGGCTTCCTGACCCGCATGAGCACCAAGAACGGCCGCAAGGTCATCAATGCCCGCCGTGCAAAGGGCCGCAAGAGCCTGACCGTCTGATGGCGCTGTGCCGCTGGCCGGGGCCGCGCTGGGCTGCGGTCCGGGCAGGATGTCCCGGCCAGACAATCAAAGAATGCGCACGAAAAGGCCGCTGATGGAAATTGGTGGCCTTATTTTTTCAGAAAAAACTGGAATTGTGTGAAAAAAATCGGGCGGCGGTCTTTCAAAGCCGCCCGTTTTTTGCTATACTGACAGGGCAGGGGCTTTGTCTGTGGTTCACGCAAGGTCCATGCAGGATAGGAGGCCCGCAGATGCGATACCGTCCGCTGCGGCACAACAGCGAGTTCGGGCGGGTCTATGCGCGGGGCAAGGCGTATGTAGACCATGCCCTTGTGCTGTATGTGCTGAAAACACGCGCCAAACAGACCCGCGTAGGTCTGACCGCCACCAAGAAGGTGGGCTGCGCCGTCCAGCGCAACCGCGCCCGCCGCGTCATGAAGGCGGCCATCGACGAACATCTCGACTATAACATCGGGGGATACAACCTGATCTTTGTGGCGCGGGCGGCCACCCCCCGGCTCAAGAGCTGGCAGGTGTCCCGCGCGGTGGCCCGGCTGTTCCGGGCGGCAGGATTGCCGGACAAGGCCCTGCGCCCCGACGCGCCGCCCCCCGCCAGCCGTCCGCCCCGACGCCCGTCCGGCCCGGCGCCGGAGGACGCCGCGCCATGATGCGGCTGCGGCAGGCCTGCCGGGACGCGCTGTGCGTCCCCATACGGCTGTACAAGCGGTACATCAGCCCGGCCCTCGGGCACAACTGCCGCTTTACCCCCACCTGCAGCGAATACGCCATCCAGGCCATACAAGTCCACGGCTGCCTCAAAGGGCTGCTGCTGGCGGCCTGGCGCATTTTGCGCTGCAATCCTTTTGGGCGCTGGGGCTACGACCCGGTGCCCGAACCGGGGCGCTGGAGAAATCCCGGCCGGGTGCTGCACCCGCCCCGCGCCCCCCGGCCATAGGGTGGAACCCTGACCGGCAAATGAGCTTCTTGTGACGGCCCGGCAGCTGTGAGCGGGCTGTCCCACGCATAAAAACCGTTCCGCGCTCACAGGCGGGACAGAATGGAAGCGCTTATGAATTTTCTCTACATTCTCGCCTGGCCGCTGGGCTACGTCATGGAGCTGATCTACAACATCATCCCCAATTACGGCTGGGACCTCATCCTGTTCACGCTGCTGATCCGGCTGCTGAGCATCCCGCTGTCCCTCAAACAGCAAAAGAACATGGTCCGGATGACCGCATTCCAGCCCATGATCGAGGAGATCCAGAAAAAGTACAAGGACAAGCCCGACAAGCAGCAGGAGGAAATGGTCCGCCTGCAGCAGGACTACGGCTACAACCCCACCTCGGGCTGCCTGCCCATGCTGCTGAACTTCTTTGTGATGTTCGGCGTCATCGGCGTGGTCTATGAGCCCCTCAACCGCATCTTCCACATCGGCAATGACCTGCTGGCCGCTGCGGGGGAGGCCCTCACCACCCTGGGCATCCAGTTCACCAACATCACCCGGGACAACCTCATCATCGAGCAGGTGCTGGCAGGGGAGCCCTCCATCACCGGCATCTTCTCGGCCGGCCAGCTGGAGACCATCACCGAGTTCAGCAAGCACATGAGCTTCTTCGGCATCGACCTGACGAGGGTGCCCCAGTATAACCTGGACCCCGAGAACCTGCCGCTGCTGATCTTCCCGGTGCTGGCCATCATCACCAGCTTCCTCTCCACCTGGTACAGCATGAACAGCAGCGGTCAGAAGCTGCAGGGCAGCATGAAGGTCACCATGTACCTGATGCCCCTGATGTATATCTTCTTCTGCTTCACCGTCCCCACCGCTTTCTCCCTGTATTACGTCATTTCCAATGTGGTCATGGTGATCCAGAGCGCTGTGATGAAGAAGATCTATGACCCCGAGAAGGTCAAGGCCGAAGTGGCCGCCGAGATCGAGGCCAAGCGCAAGGCCCAGCGCCGCGGCGTCAAGAACACCACCATCAAGGTGGTGGACGAGGCGACCGGCCAGACCGTCGAAAAGAATATCTCGGCCAGCGAAATGAACAAGCGCCGGCTGGAATATGCCCGTATGCTGGACGCAGAAAAGTATAAGGACGAGAGGACTGTGCCTCTGTCCGAGCTGAACAAAACGAAGGAGGAGTGAGTCGGATGGTCCGTACCAAGGAAGCCACTGGCAAGACGGTGGAGGAAGCCCGCGCGGCGGCCTGCGCCCTGCTGGGGGTGAGTGAAGACGACCTGAATGTGAGCTATGAAGTGCTCGAGATGCCCCAGAGCACCGGGTTCCTGGGATTGAAGAAGATCCCTGCCCGGGTGCGGGTCACCGTAGAGGAGGAGGACCCGGCTCCCGTCCAGGAGAAGCCGGCGGTCAAGGCCGTCAAGGCGGAAAAGGCTGAGAAAGCCGAAAAGGCGGAAGCCGCGCAGATGGCTGAAAAGGCAGAGAAGGCCCAGTCCGCTCCCGCAAAGCCGGAGCCCAAGCCCGCCAAAAAGCAGGCCCCCAAAGAGGAACCCCGGGCCGAACAGCCCAAGGCCCAGGTCGCTGCCGTAGCCGCTGCCGAAGAAGTGGCGGTGCCCATCGAGATCGATGCGGACCCCAAGGTCAAGGCTGCGGTGGACTACCTCAAGCAGATCGTGGCTCTGATGGGGGTGGAGAACGTCACCTTCAGCGCCGTGCAGAAGGGGGAAGCCACCATCATCCGTCTGGACGGCGAGAAGATGGGCGCTCTGATCGGGCGCCGCGGCGAGACGATGGAGAGCCTTTCCTATCTGGCCAGCCTGGTGGCCAACCGGATGGACGGCGATTACATCAAGCTGGGCCTGGATGTGGCCGGCTACCGCGGCAAGCGTGAGAACGACCTGACCACCCTGGCCCAGAAGATCGGCCAGAAGGTGCGCCGCAGCGGCCGCTGCTTTGCCATGGAACCCATGAACCCCTACGAGCGCCGGATCATCCACTCGGCCATCAGCCAGATGGAGGGCGTGCGCAGCGAGAGCAAGGGGGAGGGAAAGGACCGCCATGTGATCATCTACTCCACCGCCCCCAATGCCCAGAATGAGACCTACGAGCGCCGCAGCCGCGGCCGTGGGGACCGCCGTCCCGGCGCAGACCGCAGCAATCGCGGCCCCCGCAGTGAGCGCGGCGAGCGCGGAAACCGCGGCAGCCGGCCCCGTCCGAACAACAACAGCCGGCCGCCCCGCAGCTCCAATGTGCCCGACCGCAGCTATACCGCCATCGATGCCGCCGAGGCCGCCCCTGTGGCGCCCAAGCGCACCCAGCGGGTGGACGATTTCGCCGACCTGGATTTTGGCAAGATCGAGCTGTAAGCCGGTGCAAATCGGACAGGAGGAACAGGCATGGCGATCACGGTGAACATCTACTACACAGGCTGCGGCGGCAGCGCCCGCCGCTTTGCACAGGAGATGACCGAAAGCGGCACGGTGGAGCAGATCCGCGCCGAGGAGGGCAACCTGCGCTATGACTATTTCTTCCCCATGGAGGACCCCGAGACGGTGCTGCTGATCGACAGCTGGATCGACCAGCAGGCCATCGACCGCCACCACGCTTCCCCCATGATGGAACGGATCGCCGCCCTGCGGGACAAATACGACCTGCACATGAAGGTGGAGCGCTATGCCTCGGACGAGGCAGGCATTCCCGGGCAGGATGCAGGCTTTATCCGGCAGTAAAATCATACCACGCACAAGGGCCCGTCCGGCAGCCTGCCGGGCGGGCCTCAGCGTGTCGAAAACGACACGCTCCAGGGGAAACCCATTTCTGCGCGCAGCCGCGCGACAGAAATTCCTTCCCCCTGGTGGTTGCGGTTCCCTGCTTTTGCTGCGCCCGTCGCAGCGGGCTTGCAAAAAGCAGACCGCTGCCCCTGCTCCGCTTCGGCTGTTTCGTCCGCAGGACGCGCCTCAGCTTCGCAGTCCCTGGGGACAAAATTGAACGCTGAACCGCGCACTCGGCCTTACGGCCTCGCACACTCTCAGCGCTCAATTTCCCTGTATGTGTCCTGTCCATCCGCACATGTCGGCTGGACAGGACTTTTTTGACAATTTAGATCAGCTTTCCACATTTCCCGCTTTGGATGTGGAAAACCGGCCGGCGCGGCGGCGGGGCGAGAATCAATGAGATACTGTAAGTATATTGAGGTATAAATATTACGATGCGGCGCGCTGCATACGCTTGAAAAAGAAAACCGTTTGGTTTTCCACAGGAAATTTGGGAAATGTGGAAAGTTTGCCCGCCCCAAGCGGCAGGACAGCAAAAAAGCGCGGGGGAATGCAGAAGGCGTCGTATTTTCTTTTTGGCTCAAACGTGGTACAATACCAGCAGCATACAGAGAGGGGGATGCAGGAATGATCCAGAACAGCACCATTGCGGCCATTGCCACCCCCCCTGGCCAGGGGGGCATTGCGGTGATCCGCCTGTCGGGGCCGGAGAGCTATCGGGTGGCGGAACAGGTGTTCCGTCCCATGGACAGCCGCCGGAAGGTGGCCGGGGCCAAAGGTTATACCGCCATGTACGGGCACTTTGTGGAAGGAGGGGAACCCTTTGACGACGGGGTGGCCCTGTTCTACCGCGGGCCTCACAGCTATACCGGGGAGGATGTGGTGGAACTGTCCTGCCATGGGGGCAGCGCGGTGGCGCGCCGCCTGCTGGAAGCCTGCCTCAAGGCGGGGGCTGCCCCTGCCGGCCCGGGGGAGTATACCCGCCGCGCACTGCTGAACGGTAAAATGAGCCTGACCCAGGCCGAAGCGGTGATGGATCTGATCGCGGCGGGGGGAAGGCAGGGCGCCGCCCTGGCCAATGCCGCCAAAGAGGGGGCCCTGGCCCAAAAGATCGCGGCCCAGCAGGAGGTCCTGACCGCCCTGCAGGCCCACCTGACCGCCTGGGTGGACTTCCCGGAGGAGGATGTGCCCGCCTTGGAAAGCGGCGCCCTGACATCCTCCCTGGAGGAGGTGAAGGCGGGGCTGGACGGCCTGATCCAGGGCTATGACGCCGCCGCCGTCCTGCGGGAAGGGATCGACTGCGCCATCGTAGGCAAGCCTAACGCGGGCAAGTCCACCCTGCTGAACCTGCTGGCCGGCTTCGACCGGGCCATCGTCACCCCCATCGCGGGCACCACCCGGGATGTGGTGGAGCAGGCGGTGCAGCTGGGGGAAGTGCGGCTGAACCTGTTCGACACCGCCGGCCTGCGCCAGACCGACGATCCGGTGGAGGCCGAAGGGGTCCGCCGCAGCTGGGCCAAGCTGGCCGAAGCGGGGCTGGTGCTGGCCGTCTTTGACGGTTCCCAGCCCGTCACCCGGGAGGATCTGGAACTGGCCCGTCGCTGTGCCGAATGCAGGGCCATCGCTCTGGTCAACAAGGAGGACCTGTCCACCCGGTTCGACGCCGAGATCATCGCGCCCTATTTTGCCATGGTGGTCCCGGTCTGCTGCAAAGAGGAGGGGGCCCGGCAGGTGATCGCCGCCGCGGTCGCCCGCCTGCTGGGCACCGCCCGCATCGACCCCCACGCCGCCAGCCTGTCCGGGCAGCGGCAGCTGTCCGCAGCCCTGCGGGCCCGGGACGGGGTGGAAGGTGCACTGGAAGCGGTGCGCGGCGGCTTTGGGCTGGACGCCGTGTCGGTGTGTGTGGATGACGCGCTGGACGCCCTCTATGACCTCACCGGGGAGAACGCCTCGGAGGCGGTCATCGACCAGGTGTTCGAACGGTTCTGTGTGGGCAAGTGATGAGAAAGGATATGGGATGAACCATCTTGGAGACTATGACGTGATCGTGGTGGGCGCGGGCCATGCGGGGATCGAGGCCGCCCACGCGGCCGCCCGGCTGGGAGCCCGCACCGCGGTCTTTACCATGAGCCTGGACGCCGTGGGCAATATGCCCTGCAACCCCAGCATCGGAGGGACGGCCAAGGGCACCCTGGTGCGGGAAGTGGACGCTCTGGGCGGGCTGATGGGCCTGGCCGCCGACGCCACCGCCCTCCAGAGCCGGATGCTCAACCGGGGCAAGGGCCCCGCCGTCCACGCCCTGCGAGTGCAGACCGACCGCCGCCGCTACAATATCTGGATGAAGCACGCCCTGGAACGGACCCCCGGCCTGGCCATCCATCAGGCCGAGGTGGTGGCCATCCGGACCGAGGGGGGCCGGGTGAGGGGAGTGGTCACCCAGCTGAACGGGGAGTACACCGCCCGCTGCGTGGTGATCGCCACCGGCACCAACCTGGGGGGAAAGATCTTTGTGGGGGATGCCTGGTACGCTTCGGGTCCCGATGGGATGCACGCCTCCAACGCCCTCACCGACAGCCTGCGGCAGCTGGGCCTGCCCCTGCGCCGGTTCAAGACCGGCACCCCCGCCCGGGTGCACCGGCGGAGCATCGACTTTGCAAAACTGGAGCGCCAGCCCGGCGACCCCGAGCAGACCCTGCAGCCTTTCAGCTTTATGACCGAACAGCCGGTGCGCAACCTGGTGGATTGCTACATCGCCTACACCAACCCCACCACCCACCGGATCATTCTGGACAACATCCACCGCAGCCCCCTCTATGGGGGGATGATCGAGGGGGTGGGGCCCCGCTACTGTCCCTCCATCGAGGATAAGGTGGTGCGGTTTGCGGGCAAGGACCGGCACCCCATCTTTGTGGAACCCTGCGGCCTGGACACCGAGGAGATGTATTTGCAGGGCGCGTCCAGCAGCCTGCCGGAGGACGTGCAGAACGACTTCTACCACAGCATCGAGGGCTTCGAGCATCTGGAGATCATCCGTCCCGCCTACGCCATCGAATACGACTGCGTGGACCCCACCAGCCTGGCCCCCACCCTGGAGAGCCGGCAGGTGGCGGGTCTGTACGGGGCGGGCCAGTTCAACGGGACATCGGGTTACGAGGAGGCCGCCGCTCAGGGCATCCTGGCGGGGATCAACGCGGCCCGGCAGGCCCTGGGCAAAGAACAGCTGGTGCTGCCCCGGCAGACCAGCTATCTGGGCACCCTGGTGGACGACCTGGTGACCAAGGGGGTGATGGACCCCTACCGGATGATGACCAGCCGCAGCGAATACCGGCTGACCCTCCGGCAGGACAACGCCGACAGCCGCCTGACCCCCATCGGGCGGGAAGTGGGGCTGGTGTCGGACGCCCGCTGGGAGAAGTTCCAGCAGACCCGGCAGGTGCTGGAGGCCGAGCGGGCCCGGCTGCACGCCGCCCACGTCAAGACCCAGCCGCTGCAGCAGGCCATGGAACAGGCAGGCGTGGCGCCCGCGGCCCAGGGAGGACTGGCAGACGAGCTGCTGCGCCGCCCGGAGATCAGTTACCCGCTGCTGGCCGGAGTGATCGGCTGGGGACAGGGGGTGACCCCCATGCTGGCCGAACGGCTGGAGACCGAGATCAAGTACGCGGGGTACATCGCCCGGCAGGACCGGATGATCCGGGACATGGCGCGGCGGGAAAAGACCTTGATCCCCGAGGATTTTTCGTACCAGGAACTGACCGGCCTGACCCTGGAGGCCAGGGAGAAGCTGGCCCGCATCCGTCCCCGCAGCCTGGGGCAGGCGGGACGTATCCCGGGGGTATCCCCATCCGACCTGGCCCAGCTGAGCATCGCTCTGGCTGCGGCCCAGAAGAACAAGGAGGCAGACCATGATCGATAAAGACCGCCTGGCTCAAAAGTGTTCCACGTGGAACATCCAGCTCACCGGCGCCCAGCTGGATCAGCTGGACCGCTACGCCCGGCTTTTGGTGGACTATAACCAAAAAGTCAACCTGACCGCCATCACCGACCCCGAAGGGATCGAGGATAAGCACTTTCTGGACAGCCTTCTGTTTGCCAGCCAGCCCGAGGTGACGGGCCGGATGGTGGACGTGGGGGCAGGGGCCGGGTTCCCGGGGATCGTGGCCAAGATCTACCGTCCCGATCTGGCCCTCACCCTGATGGAGCCGACCGGCAAGCGGGTGGACTTCCTCCGGTTTGTCTGTGAGACGCTGGGCCTGGAAGGGGTGGAGTTTGCCAAGGAGCGGGCCGAGGAGGCCGCCCGGAAGGTCTGGCGGGAGCAGTTCGACCTGGCTTCGGCCCGGGCGGTGGCGGCCCTGCCGGTGCTGGCGGAATACTGCCTGCCTCTGGTCAAAGTGGGAGGCTGCTTTGTGGCCATGAAGGGGGCCTCTGCCGCCCAGGAGCTGGCCGCCGCCCAGGGGGCCATCCGCAAACTGGGCGGGGAGTACCGGGAGACGAGGGACTTCCACCTGCCGGGCGGAGACGCCCGCAGCCTGGTGGTGGTCCGAAAAATTTCGCGTACTCCGACGGCATACCCCAGAAACGGCGGCAAAATTGCGAAAGCGCCCCTGAAATAAGGCGCAAAGGCGCGCTGCGGCCCGAAGGCTGACGAACGATTTTTCTGGAAAGAACGGCACTTCTGTGATACCCTAACAGTGGGAAGGGCTCCGCAGAAGTGCTTTTTTCTGCCAGTGAGGCGGACGGAGCCTCCCTGAAAGGGGGAGACAGGCTGTGTTTGAGCGCAAGAAACCGTTGGGCAAGGTGGTGGCACTGCCGCTGGAGCAGATCGAGCCGTCGCCGTACCAGGCCCGGCGGACCTTTGACGAGGAGGAGCTGGCGGGCCTTGCGGCCAGCATCCGGGAAAACGGCCTGCTGCAGCCGGTCACCGTCCGGCGGGCAGGGGAGGGCCGTTATGAGCTGATCGCCGGGGAACGCCGGCTGCGGGCCTGCAAGCTGGCGGGGATGGACAAGGTGCCCGCCATCATCCGGGACGCTGCCGACGGGGAGACGGCCGCTTTGGGGCTTCTGGAAAACATCCAGCGTGCCGACCTGAACCCCTTCGAGCAGGCCCGGGGCCTGCAGGACATTCTGGCCCTGTGGGGCTGCACCCAGGCGGAAGCGGCCAAGCGGCTGGGGATGGCCCAGCCCACCCTGGCCAACAAGCTGCGGCTGCTGCAGCTGACGGCGGATCAGCAGCAGTTCATCCTGGACAACCGCCTCACCGAGCGCCATGCCCGGGCGGTGCTGCGCCTGCCCGCAAACCGGCGCAGCAAAGCGCTGATCCACATCAGCAGCCACCGGCTCAATGCCCGGGCCACCGACCGCTACATAGAACAGCTGCTGCAAGGCGCCCCGGAACCCGCGGTCAAGGCGCGGCGGCTGCCCATGGTCCGGGATGTGCGGATCTTTGTCAACACCATCGACCACGCCATCCGGCTGATGACCGACAACGGGGTGCCCGCCACCGCCCACCGGGAGGACGGGGACGGCTATATCCAGTACACCGTCCGGATCCCCACCGGAACCGGCGGGGGAAAGTGAGAACGGCTTTGCGGGGCCCGGCAGGCCGGGACGGGACAAAGCACCGAACAACAGGGGGCTCGTCCGCGCGGCGGCGGGCAGAACGGGCCCCCTGCAAGCGCGCCGCTTTCCGGCGCGCCGGGAGGTCCAGACGGGCCTCTTTTTTGTTTTGAGGGGTGTTCCACGTGGAACATCTTGCGCGGGGGCCCCGGGTCTGGTATCATGGAAGCATCCGAACACACACCCACAGAAAAGGAGGAACAGGATGACTTTCACGACCGAGAACGACCGCATTTTCTGCCGGCAGGAGGGCAGGGTGGTGGCCGAGGTAACCTTCCCCCAGATCCGGCCCGGGGCAGTGGTCATCGACCACACCTGGGTGGACCCCAGCCTGCGGGGCCAGGGTGCCGCGGGCCAGCTGATGCAGGCGGTGGTGGATGCCCTGCGGGCCGACGGCCGCAAGGCGCGGGCCACCTGCTCCTATGCGCGGGAGTGGCTGTCGAGGCACCCCGAGGCCGCCGATATTCTGGACGAGGGCTGGCAGGATGACCCTGCGGCCTGCCGCCTGCGCCGGTAAAACCGGTGTGCCGGGCCCGGCCGGGCTGTTTTACGCTGATTTTACCGCTTTTGGCCCCGGATGGGTTTGACGAGGCCCCGGGAATGGATTATAATAGAGTGCGTAATACAACAGGGATGTTCCACGTGGAACACCCCTTGAGAGGGAGGATACCGTGGGCAAGATCGTAGCAGTGGCAAACCAGAAGGGCGGCGTGGGCAAGACCACCACCGCCGTCAATCTATCCGCCTGTGTGGCGGCTCTGGGCAAGAAGGTCCTGATCGTGGACCTGGACCCTCAGGGCAACTCCACCACCGGTTACGGCATATCCAAGCGCAGCGTCGAGATGGGCACCTATGAGGTGCTGATCGGGGAGGCGGAAGCCCGCAGTGCCATCCGCAAGACCGATTACCGGGCGGATGTGCTGCCCTCCAACACCCGGCTGGCCGGCGCCGCCCTGGAGCTGATCGATCTGCCCAGCCGGGAGAGCCGCCTGCGCAAGGGCCTGGCCTCGGTCCAGCAGGACTATGATTACATCTTCATCGACTGCCCGCCCAGCCTCGACCTGCTCACCCTCAACGGCCTGTGCGCCTGCGACAGCGTGCTGATCCCCATCCAGTGCGAATACTACGCCCTGGAGGGCCTGAGCGAGCTGATCAGCACCCTCAAGACGGTGCGCCGCAAGTACAATTCCTACCTCGACATCGAGGGGGTGGTGTTCACCATGTACGCGGGCCGCTACAATCTGACCTTGCAGGTGGTGGAGCAGGTGCAGAAGTACTTTGGGGACAAGGTGTACCAGACCACCATTCCCCGCACCATCCGGATCTCGGAGGCGCCCAGCTACGGCCAGCCCATCAACTACTACGAGCCCAAGGGCAAGGGCAGCGAGGCCTATATGGATCTGGCCATCGAATTCGTCAAGCGCAACCGTCCCCGGGACCCCCAGCCCCGCCGCCGGCACGCGGTGAAAAAGAACAAGCCGGAAACGGTGTGAGAGGGGAGTGTGACAGATGGCAAGAAGCAGAGGCGGTTTGGGCCGCGGGCTGGAAAGCCTGTTTGAGGACGCGGCCCCCAGTCTGGAATCGGACAGCGGGGTGCGCACCCTTCCGCTGCGGGAGATCGAGCCGGACCCCGCCCAGCCCCGCAAGACTTTCAGCCAGGAGAGTCTGGCCGAGCTGGCCGCCAGCATCGGGGAACATGGGCTGCTGCAGCCCATCGCGGTGCGGCCCCAGCCCAGCGGGGGCTACCGGATCGTGGCAGGGGAGCGCCGCTGGCGTGCCTGCCGGATCGCAGGACTGACCGAGGTGCCGGTGATCGTCCGGGATGTGACCGACCAGGAGGCCATGGAACTGGCCCTGGTGGAGAACCTGCAGCGGGAGGACCTGGACCCGGTGGAAGAAGCCTGCGGCATCCGGGAACTGATGGACCGCTGCGGCCTGACCCAGGAACAGGCGGCCCGCCGCCTGGGCAAAAGCCGCAGCGCCCTGGCCAACAGCCTGCGGCTGCTGGGGCTGCCGCCCCAGGCTTTGGCCCTGCTCAAGGCGGGCAAACTGACGGCGGGCCATGCCAAGGCGATCCTGGGCCTGCCCACCGTCCAGCTGCAGGAGCAGGCCGCCCAGCTGATCGCGGACAATGGCCTGAACGTCCGCCAGGCCGAGGCCCTGTGCCGCAAGCTGGCCCGGGATGCAAAGCAGGCGGACGCACCCGCGCCGCTGCCCCGGCCCGCCCTGCCCGTGGAGGTGGAGGAGAGTCTGCGCCAGGCGCTGGGCAATGAAGTGTCTGTGGCCTACAAGGATGGCAAGGGCAGCCTGACCGTCCGGTTCTATTCGGATGACCAGCTGCGGGCCTTTGCCAACCTGCTGGGGCATTATGACAGAGAGGGGACGGGCCCCGGCCTTGCGCCGGAAAGCCAGGTTCCGTGGGAAAACTGAGAAGACATAAGGAGAGATCATCATGCTCGACATCAAATTTGTCCGGGAGAACCCGGACGCCGTCAAGGAGAACATCCACAAGAAGTTCCAGGACGCCAAGATCCCCCTGGTGGATGAGGTCATCGATCTGGACGCCCAGTACCGCAGATGCCTCCAGGAGGCCGAAAACCTGAAAGCCCAGCGCAACAAGCTGAGCAAGGCCAACGGCCCTCTGTTCGGCCAGCTGAAGAAGTGCACCGACGAGGCCAAAAAGGCGGAGCTGCAGGCCCAGATCGACGCCAACAACGCCGCCGTCAAGGCGGACGCAGAGCAGCTGGCTGCGCTGGAGGCGGACAAGGACAAGATGGCCGCCCGCATCCAGGAGATCATGTACACCATCCCCCAGATGATCGATCCCAGCGTGCCCATCGGCCCCGACGACAGCTGCAATGTGGAAGCCCAGCGCTTTGGGGAGCCCGTGGTGCCTGATTTCCCCATCCCGTACCACACCGAGATCATGGAGAGCTTTGACGGCATCGACATGGACGCCGCAGGCCGGGTGGCCGGCAATGGCTTTTACTATCTGATGGGCAACATTGCCCGCCTGCACGAGGCGGTGCTGGCCTATGCCCGCGACTTTATGATCAGCAAGGGCTTCACCTATGTGATCCCGCCCTTCATGATGCACGGCAACGTGGTGCAGGGCGTCATGTCCTTCCCCGAGATGGATGCCATGATGTACAAGATCGAAGGGGAGGACCTGTACCTGATCGGCACCTCCGAGCACACCATGATCGGCCGCTTCATTGACCAGACCATCGACGAGGCCAAGCTGCCCCTGACCCTGACTTCTTACAGCCCCTGCTTCCGGAAGGAGAAGGGCGCCCACGGCATCGAGGAGCGGGGCATCTACCGCATCCACCAGTTCGAAAAGCAGGAGATGATCGTGGTCTGCCGCCCCGAGGAGAGCAACGACTGGTACGAGAAGCTGTGGCATTACTCGGTGGAGCTGTTCCGCAACTTTGAGATCCCCGTCCGTCAGCTGGTGTGCTGCTCGGGCGACCTGGCCGACCTGAAGGTCAAGAGCTGTGACATCGAGGCCTGGAGCCCTCGCCAGCAGAAATACTTTGAGGTGTGCAGCTGCTCCAACCTGGGCGACGCCCAGGCCCGCCGCCTGCACATCCGGGTCAAGAGCGCCGACGGCAAGAACTACCTGGCCCACACCCTGAACAACACCTGCGTGGCGCCTCCCCGTATGCTGATCGCGTTCCTGGAGAACCATCTGCAGGCCGACGGCAGCGTCACCATCCCCAAGTGCCTGCAGCCCTATATGGGCGGGCTGGAAGTGATGGTGCCCACCCACAAAAAGTAAGCCGGCATCCCGCCGGATCCAGCAGACCGCCCCGGCTTTGCCGGGGCGGTTCAGCGTGTCGCAAAAGCGCCACGCTTTAGGGGGAACCCATTTCTGCCCGCATACGCGGGTCAGAAATTCTTTCCCCCTGGTGGTTGCGGTTCCCTGCTTTTGCTGCGCCCGTCGCAGCGGGCTTGCAAAAAGCAGACCGCTGCCCCTGCTCCGCTTCGGCTGTTTCGTCCGCAGGACGCGCCTCAGCTTCGCAGTCCCTGGGGACAAAATTTAGCGCAGAACCGCGCACTCGGCCTTGTGGCCTCGCACACTCTCAGCGCTAAATTTCCCTGTATGTGTCCTGTCCATCCGCACATGTCGGCTGGACAGGACTTTTTTGATAGTCTGGACCGTTTCAACTTGGCCGGGGCGGTTTTTTGCGCTGTGCCGGCAAAAAGGGTAAAAGGAGAAAAAAGGGTGTATTTTTTTCAAAATACCTGTTGACAAATTGCGAAGAATTGAATATAATAATAAAGCGCTCTGCAAGGAGCCGAGGTAAATAAGGCGGTATAGCTCAGTTGGCTAGAGCATTCGGTTCATACCCGAAGTGTCACCGGTTCAAATCCAGTTACCGCTACCACTCACAGAGTTTCGCTAAAATAAGGGGGACGTCGCCTGCAATAGTGGGCGAGGATGTCGGAGATTTTAGCGAAGCTCTGTGTTTCTAAGGCCCGTTGGTCAAGCGGTTAAGACACGGCCCTTTCACGGCTGTAACATGGGTTCGATTCCCGTACGGGTCATACAAAAAATCCCTCAGCTTAGGCTGAGGGATTTTTTTCAGCGTGTCGAAAAACGACACGCTCCAGGGGGAACCCATTTCTGCCCGCAGTCGCGGGACAGAAATTCCTTCCCCCTGGTATCCCCCTGGGGACAAAATTTGGCGCTGAACCGCGCACTCGCCGCAAAGCGGCTCGCACACTCTCAACGCCAAATTTCCCTGTATGTGTCCCGTCCATCCGCACATATCAGCTGGACGGGACTTTTTATGCAAGCCGTACAGAATCGAACAGGGCGGCGTGAACCCGGGTCCCGGCCATTGGCCGGGGCTTTTTGTTTAAAAAAATGCAAACCGTCTCATTGCACCGGCAAAGGAGATAAGCTATACTTTGGACAGGAGGTGATCCCCGATGGCCAATGAAGAAAAGAAAGACTTCAATGCCATGCTGCACAAAGAAAACGGTATGCCCAAGATCCAGACCGTCACCGACCCGGCCGCCATCCGGAAGTACGGAGGCGAAAAAATGTTTTTTGCCCCGCCTCTGGCCTACGATGCCCTGATGAGGCGGGTGCCATGGGGCCGGCTGACCACGGTAGGCTGTATGCGGGAGTATCTGGCACGACAGAATCACGCCGACTTCACCGACCCTATCACGGCAGGGATCTTTGTGTCCATTGCCGCCTGGGCCAGCTTCCAGCGGGAAGGGGACGAGACGCCCTACTGGCGCACTCTGAAAGCCAACGGGGAACTGAATCCCAAGTATCCCGGAGGCGTACAGGCACAAAAGACCAGGCTGGAAGCGGAAGGCCATACCATTCTGCAAAAAGGCCGGACGAACATCCGCTATTATGTGAAGGACTATGAACAAAAGCTGTTCCCACTGGACGGAACGGTTTAGCCCTGCCGGCCCAGCTGCGCCGCTGCCAGGCAGGCGAGGCCCAGGCCCAGCATGGGGACGGCGGCCTCTGCGTCCAGCTGGCGCAAGGAGAAAAGGACAACCACCGCCACGCCCATGGCAAGAGCCACCCCTCGCAGGATCAGAGGGACGAGGCCCGCGGCTTCGGAAACAGGGGCCTGCCCGGGAGCAGGCTCTGCCGGACCGCCCTGAATCAGCTCATCGACGGAAACGCCCAGAATCTCGGCTAATTTGGGCAGGGCAGCAGCGTCCGGGAAAGAGAGATCCCGCTCCCACTTGCTGACGGCTTTGTCGGTGACTCCCATCTGATTGGCCAGCTCCAGCTGGGTCATCCCACGCTCCTTGCGCAGGGCCGCCACAGTGGCACCGAATGTCTGTTTGCTCATAGGGTCTGCACTCCTTTGATATGTTTGCCTGTATGGTACCACGGTTTTCCGGTGGAGGCAACCGACCATCAGTTCGGAGAGCTCGACCGCTGGTTTAGCCCTGCCGCGCGCCGTTGGCCCGGCGGATGTAGGCCAGGATATCTGCGGGCTGGTACACCAGCTCGTCCGCGCCGGCGGCAGTCAGCTCCTCGGCGCCCCGGAACCCCCATACCGCCCCCAGGGCGGGCAGGCCGGCGTTGTGGCCGGTGGCGATGTCCACATTGCTGTCCCCCACAAAGAGAGTGGAGGCTTTGGACGCCCCCAGCTCCTCCATCAGGCTGTACAGGCCGGCGGGGTCGGGCTTGACCGGCACACCGGGCCGGCTGCCCCGCACCGCCGCAAAAGAGCCGGGGGCAAAATAGTGGTCGATGATCCCGCCGCACAGCGCGTCCGCCTTGTTGGAAAAGACGGCGCTCCGGATGCCCTCCGCCCGGAGGTCTTTCAGCAGCTGCGGGATGCCCGGATAGGGGGCGGTCTTGTCCTCCTTGTGGGCGTCGTAGCGGGCAGTGAACTGGGCGAGGGTCTCGGCCAGCTGGGCGGGGGTGCGGCAGCCCTCGGGGGAGAACCGCTCCACCAGCTTGGGGATGCCGTTGCCCACCATGTGCTTGTATTGTTCCACGGTGAAGGTGGGCCAGCCCCGCTGCATACAGACCCAGTTGGCCGCGTCGGCCAGGTCGTCGATGGTGTTCAGCAGGGTGCCGTCCAGATCAAACAGGATGGTCTTTATCATAGAGGTCATTCCTTTCCAAAAAGGCCGCGCAGGCCAGGGCGTCGGACAGCGGGATGCTGCGCACCCGTTCCCGCAGGCGGCCGGGATAAGCAAAGGTCAGGGTGGCCCGCCCCCGCAGTACCCCCCAGGGCGACTGGGAGATCCGCAGGGCGGTGGCGGGGGAAAAGACGCACACGCAGTGCATGGACATCCGCCGCTGACGCAAAAAGGTGAGGTGCTTTTCGGTGGGCCAGGCCCCTTCCCGCAGCAGGCCCTCGATCTCGCACACCAGCCAGAAGGTGCAGACCACCGCAGGCAGAGCCAGCAGGGGCAGTGCCGCAGGCAGCGCCCAGGAGGCTACCAGAAGAAGCAGGATCAGAAAACCGAGGCACCCACCCGCCGGCGCCAGGAACACCAGACTGCGTCCCCGCAGCCAGGCCAGCGAGAAGGGCTGCCGGGGCGGCATCTGGAACCCGGGCAAGAGCCGCCGGACCAGATCCTCCTGGCCGGCCCGGTAAACGAACAGGGGCGCGTCGATGTTGCAGCATCCTGCGGTGAGGTAGACCGGGTAGCAGCGCAGCAGCCGCGCCCCGGGGGACAGGCGCACTTCGGCACAGGTGAGGCGGTCCAGACGGAACCGGCGCTCCACCCGCACCAGCAGTCCGCCCCGGCTGGCCAGCACGCCGCCGCCCCGCCACACCCGGTAAAACAGGGTATGACTGAAGCTGCGCACCAGGCTCAGCCCAAAGAGGAAGGTCCATGCGGTGAGCGCCCAGGCCAGGCCCGCCGGCAGCCACCGGGCCGCCCAGGCCGCCGCCTGGTTGATCTGCTCCAGGGCGATCTGCTCGGCGGCGTTGTCCCCCTGACGCAGGGCCAGAGCCACCAGAAGCAGGGTGGACAGGCTGTTGGCGCCCAGCAGTGCAAAGGCCAAACGCTGGCCGCCGGCGGGGTGATAGATCTCCTGCTGGGGGGCGGGCATCATCCGGTCGGCCAGCATCCGGGCGTCCCGCCGGGTCAGATGGAGGGTGACGGCCTGGCCTTTGGGCAGCAGGGCGGGGTAGAGGGTCACCCGGCTGGCCCCCGCCAGACAATAGAGCATGGGCCGCTCGATCTGGACGGCGGCCAGCTGGCTGTTCTGGATCCGCCGCTCAAAGGACAAAATCAGATCCCAGCGGAGATGCAGCACCCCGGCGGCGTCCAGTTCCCAGCTGGAGGCCCGCAGCATCACCGCACTGACCAGGGCCAGCAGGCAGAACAAGGCCACGTCCTGGGCCAGGGCGCGCCAGAGGGCCTGCCATTCCCGGGCGAACAAAACCTGCACCAGAGGCACCAGGTAGAGCAGCAAGGTGCGCCGCATAAAGCCGAGGGCAAAGAAGGGGTGATACCGCCGGGGCCCGGTGCCGGTCATTGGGCGTCCTCCCGGGCCAGCAGGGCCGCCGAAAAGGCTCCGGCCGCATCCAGCGGGATGCCGGGCAGCAAAGCCCACATCCCCGGGGTGAAGATGACCAGCACGCAGGCATCCGCCAGCCGCAGCAGGGGGGTGCGGAAGATGAGGGCCGAAGTGATGCTGCGCCGGGGGATCACCCGCTCCACCGGAAAGGCCACCCCCAGATACAGCGTCAGGGTACGGCTGTCCAGGGAGGCTACAAAGCTGCACGCCCGCACCCACACCGCGAACACCAGCAGGGCCCACAGGGCGCAAAAGACGCACCCCCATCCAAAGCCCTGCCAAAACACAAAGGGCGCCCCGATCAGGCCGGGCAGCGCTGCCCACACGCACAGGACAGCCCGCCCCCGTGGGGTGGGGGTGGCCGCCGAAAGGGCAAGGTCGAAGGGCTGTTCCATGGCGCACCCTCCTTTTTTGTAATACGGAACAGAAAAACAAGGCGATACATTACAAATGGTATCGGATGAGGCCGCAGCCCCAGTCCCGCCTTTATTATATCCTGATTCCAAAGGGGCGTCAATGCAGACCCAAAAGGCCCGGCGGCGAAAAATTTTTCAGTCTGACCGTGCGCTGGGCGGCATAGTATGCTATAATAAAAAGACCGGGCCCGCCTGGAAAGCGGGCAGAATTTTGTAGGGCGCGGAGGAAAAGAATGCTGATCGAAATCATCAAAGCCCTGTTGATGGGCATTATTGAGGGCGTCACCGAGTGGCTGCCCATCTCGTCCACGGGGCATATGATCCTGGCCGAGCAGATCATCCGCTTTGACGCCAGCGAGGAATTCATGTCCATGTTCCGGGTGGTGATCCAGCTGGGGGCCATCCTGGCGGTGGTGGTGCTGTTCTGGGGCAAGCTGTGGCCCTTTGGGCTGCGGCACGGACGGGTGATCTCCAAACCGCCGGTGTGGAGCCTGTGGTTCAAGGTGGTGGCGGCCACCCTGCCGGTGCTGCTCATCAGCCCTCTGGACGGTTGGATGGAAGAACATTTTTACAATTACATCACGGTGGCCGCCATGCTGATCTTGTATGGCATCCTGTTCATCGTCGTCGAGAACCGCGGCGCATCCCCCCGGGTATCCCAGCTGGAGCAGATCGGTTATCGGGAGGCTTTGATCATCGGCCTGTGGCAGACCCTGGCGGTCATCCCGGGCACATCCCGCAGCGGCGCCACCATTGTGGGCGGACTGCTGCTGGGCCTGTCCCGTGCGGCGGTGGCCGAGTTCACCTTCTATCTGGCCATCCCGGTGATGGCGGGCGCCTCGCTGCTGAAAGTGGTGCAGTTCGTGCTGGACGGCCAGGCCATGACCGCCACCGAGACGGCCATTCTGGTGACAGGCTGCCTTTCGGCCTTCCTGGTGAGTATGGCCGCGATCCGCTTCCTGATGTCCTATGTCAAGAGCCACGATTTCAAGTTCTTTGGCATTTACCGCATCGCCCTCGGCGCCATCGTCCTGGCCGTGGCGGCCATCACCGCCTTTGCGTGAAACCCAAAACCGATACACCCCAAAGCGCCCCGCGAAAGCGGGGCGCTTTTTGTTTTGCTTCCGGAGTTAGAATTTCCAAACTAAAGAAAATAAAGAAAAATGGGCAAAAATGAAAATTGGGTCTTGACACCGGGGGGGGTATGTTATGATAGGCACACAAAGGAAAGGACCTTCCTTTGAACCTGTTTTGGGTCT
>NZ_NFHX01000026.1:0-29091 GCF_002161515.1 Faecalibacterium sp. An58 | reverse complement strand
CCTGTTTTGGGTCTCTATCTTTTATACACCATAAGGAGGAAAAATTCATTATGAAACTCAAGAAGATTGCTTCTCTGGCGCTGGCCGGCATCATGGCCGTCAGCATGCTGGCTGGCTGCTCCAATGCTAACAACAACAATGACGACGATCAGGACGATACCGTTGTTGTTCCTGTTGATGATTCTCTGGCCACTGCTGTGAACAGCGAGCTGAGCGCTAAGGTCAAGAATACCCTGCCCATTACCGCAGATGCCAATCTGGAGGCTGCTCTGAAGGCTGTTGCCGATAAAATCGCTACTGCCGATCTGATTAACAACAGTTTTATTACTACTTCGGATACCGAGGACGTCCGTCACCTGATGGGTCTGGATAAAGATGCGAGCCTCACTGCTACCGCTAACAAGGGCTATCTCCAGCCGCTGGCTAGCAAAAACCAGTATGAAGATACTTGGAAGTATTTCACCGATGTTGACAGCGTCAAGACTACCGTTGACCTGATCGTGTACGATGGTGACCTGACCGAGGAAGGTCTGGCTCACAAAGTTGCAGGAGATCTGGAGGCTCTCATCAACAACGAGCGTATGCCCAATGATGGCACTGTTAATTATGGTCCTAGTGGTAAAAAGACTTTCGACTATGACTACACTGCCAATATCGTGTCTGTGAAGATCGACGATATGCGTGGTGACAACTCTCACTATCTGGTTGCTCTGAAGGTTGTCCAGACTCCGACCGAGGTTGTCAACGTCTAATTTCAAATTTACTTATAACACCCCCGGGGCACCATACCGGGAGATGATATAAGGGGCGAGCGGGTGCCAGAGACCACCCGCGCGCTCGGGTAAAACACCCATCCGATGTGGCGGCAAAGAGGAATAGAACCAATATTCCTTCTGTTGTTGATCGCACCAAAACAAAAGAACTTTTGCGTCACGAAAGATAGGGTCCCTCTGCGGGGGTCGGCCATGCGGCCGGCCCCCGCATTGTTTGCGCGTGCGCTGAAAGGAGGGCTTGCAATGAAACATACAGGCGGGTCCGGCCTGACGCCGCGCTCTGCCGCCGGCTGGCCGCCGAGGCCCGGGCCATGCGGGGGATGCTGTGAGGGCGCGGTTTGTCTTTTCTAGCCGGACGGTTTGTGGTATACTTTGTTAGGAAAGAGAAACAACCGGCGGGTCTTGCCGTCCCGCCCCCAAGGAGGAAAAACCATGGAAGGTTCCGCTGTATACTTTACCGACTTCCGGTGCCAGGTGGGCACCAGTCTGACCGAAAAACTGCGCCGCCTGTGCATTGCTGCGGGCATCAAGAATATCAATATGGATGGCCGGTTCGTGGCCATCAAGATGCACTTTGGGGAACTGGGCAACCTGGCCTTCCTGCGGCCCAACTATGCCAAGGTGGTGGCCGACCTGTGCAAGGAGCAGGGGGGTATGCCCTTCCTGACCGACTGCAACACCCTCTATCCGGGCAGCCGCAAAAACGCCCTGGAGCACCTCACCTGCGCCCAGCTGAACGGCTTCTGGCCCATGACCACCGGCTGCCAGATTTTGATCGGCGACGGCCTGCGGGGCACCGACGAGGTGGAAGTGCCTGTGCCCAACGGCGAATACTGCAAGACCGCCAAGATCGGCCGGGCCATCATGGACGCGGATGTGTTCATCAGCCTGAACCACTTCAAGGGCCACGAGTCCACCGGCTTTGGCGGCGCCATCAAGAACATCGGCATGGGCTGCGGCAGCCGGGCCGGCAAGATGGAACAGCATTCCTCCGGCGCGCCTGCGGTCCAGCGGGAGCTGTGCCGCGGCTGCGGCCGCTGCGCCAAGGAGTGCGGCTCGGACGCCATCCACTACGACGGCGAGCACAAGGCGGTCATCGACTACGACCTGTGCAAGGGCTGCGGCCGCTGCATTGGGGCCTGCAGCTTTGACGCCATCTACTCCATCGACAACAGCGCCAACGAGGAACTGGACCGCAAGATGGCCGAGTACGCCGCTGCGGTCTGCGCCGGCCGCCCCTGCTTCCACATCAGCCTGGTGCAGGATATCAGCCCCAACTGCGACTGCCACGGGGAAAACGACGCCCCCATCCTGCCGGACATCGGGATGTTTGCCTCCTTTGACCCGGTGGCCCTGGATCAGGCCTGTGCCGACGCCTGCCTGGCCGCCACCCCCATTGCCAACAGCCAGCTGGGCCAGAACCTGGCCCGCCCCGGCTGGAACTGCTACCACGACAACTTCAAGGACTCCAACCCCAACATCGAGTGGAAGGCCACCCTGGAGCAGGCTGAAAAGATCGGCCTGGGCCAGCGCGCCTATGTGCTGAAGAAGATCTGACCTTCGGCCTTTCGGATACCATAAAAGCCGCAGCCCCATGCGTCCGGCACAGGGCTGCGGCTGTTTTCTGTGTTGGTTTACTGCATCGGTTCGGGGACGATGGCGTTGAGGGCGCCCGCCAGGGCGGACCAGTCCTCCTGGGAGCAGGCGGGCACCTCCTGGACGCCGGCGTCGGACAGCTCGGCGGCGGCCCCTTCGGGGTCGTCCAGGATCCGCTGGGCCGACTGCTGGATCAGGGGCCAGCACTCGGCCACGTTCTCCTGGTCAAAGGTGTCCAGACCGTCGTACCAGCCGGCCAGGCAGTCCCGTACCGAGCTGCCGCTGCGGCCTGCCAGGCCGTTGGCGTCGGCCCACTCCATCATGGAAGCCGCCGCAGCCGCCGACTTGAGGGAAGAACCCGCAGTGCCGGGGCCCCAGCCCAGGCAGCCCGAAAAGGCGCTGGTGGGGTCGGACAGGCCGTTCCAGCTGTTTTCGGTGTCGTCCACCTGCGGCGTGGTGGGGGCGGGCTGGGTGTCATCCTCCCCTGAGGGCACCGCCTCGGAGGCGGGGGCCTGGCTCAGCGACTGGGAGGAAGGGGCGGCTGTGCTGGTGGCCGCCTTCTGCCCGCCGCAGCCCCCCAGCAGCAGGACAAGGCAGAGCGCCGCGCAGCATCCCGCTGCGCCGGCCCGGGACCAGATGTGATATTTCATACAAAGACCTCCTTCATGCGCCGGGGAGCGGCGGCCGTCTTTTGATCGATTTCTGGTTTCTATTATCAGTATACTGTGCGGGGGCGCGGTTGTCAACTTTGCATATAAAGTGCAAACATATTGCACTTTATGCAACTTGTTGGCGATTGACAAGGGTTTTGGCCCCCGGTATAATGGGCTCAGATCGAGCCGGAAAGGAGGGCCTCCCATGAAGCAGAAGGAACGGATCGTGCGCGCGCTGGAGCAGTTTTCCACCGCCATGCTGGCCGCTTTGGGGTATCTGCCTGCGGCGGGCCTTGTGCTGGCTGCGGGGGCCCTGCTGGCCTCGGCGGGACTGGGGTCGGTGGCGCCTGTCCTGCGCTGGGAGCCTTTGGCCCTGGCGGGCAGCCTGGCCTACGACGGGATGATGGCCATCATCCAGAATCTCAGCGTGGTGTTCTGCGTGGGCATCGCGGCCTTTCTGGCCCGGAAGGAAAAGCAGCAGGCCGCCATCATTGCCCTGCTGTCCTATCTCGTGTTCCTGACGGCGGGGCATACCACCCTCGAGCAGATGGGCCGTCTGGCCGCCCCGGACCCCGCCCTGGGGATGTACGGCACCGGCCAGGCGGTGGTGCTGGGGATCCAGACGGTGGATATGGGGGTGACCGGCGGCATCCTGCTGGGCTTCCTCACCGGGTGGGTCTACAACCGCACCAGCGGCAAGACCTTCCGCCCGGCCCCCCTGCGGATCTATGGCGGGGTGCGGTGGAGCTTTTTGTGCATGACGGGGCTGTCGGCCGTCCTGGGGCTGGCCGCCTGCTTTGTCTGGCCGCCCGTCCAGCGGGCGGTGGACGGCCTCACCGGCTGGATCGCCGCGGCAGGGGAGACGGGCCTGTTCCTCTATGGTTTTCTGGAGCGGGTGCTCATCCCCACCGGGCTGCACCACCTGATCTATATCCCATTCCAGTTCACATCCCTGGGCGGCACCCTGACGGTGGGAAATCAGGTTTACACCGGCGCCTACGCGGTCATGATGGGGGAGTACAGCCTGGGCCTGCCCTTCAGCGACGGCATCCGGTGGATGTACATCGGCTTCACCAAGACCTTTGGGTATTTCGGCATCGTGGGGGCCTTCATTTTCTGCGCCCGCCCCGAGAACCGGCGCCGCACCGCGGCCATGCTGACCCCGCTGCTGCTCACCGCGTCCCTGGCCTCGGTCACCGAACCCCTGGATTTCCTGTTCTGCTTTTTGTCCCCGGTGCTGTGGCTGGCCCACGGGGTAATCGCCGGGGCGTTCATGGTGCTGCTGGACCTGTGCGGGGTGACCGCTTTCACCGGGGGCTTGGTGTCCTCCTTCGCCATGAATCTGTCTGCCGGGGCGGCCAGCACCCATTATCCGCTGCTGTACCTGCTGGCGGCCGCCCAGATCGCGGTGTATTTTGTGGTGTTCACTCTGCTGATCCGCACCTTTGACCTGCGCACCCCCGGCCGGGAGCAGCCCGCCCCGGCGGTGCCCCCCGCTGCGCCGGAGGATCGCTTTCCCTTCCATGCGCTGGTGGCGGCCCTGGGGGGCCGGGGCAACATCGCCCGTGTGGACAACTGCCTGACCCGGCTGCGTGTGTGGGTGGAGGACCCCGGCCTGCTGGACCGAAAGGCTCTGCGCGAACTGTCCCCCGATGGCCTGACCTGCCAGGGCAGGGAGGTGCAGCTGGTCTTTGGCTTTGACGCCGAACAGCTGCGCCGCCAGCTGGATGTCGTGCTGGAAAAGACCGCCCTCTCGCCGCCGGTGTAAAAGGCCTGCGGAAAAAACGGCCGCAAAGGTCCCGTCCAGCCGATAGGTAAGGATCGCCGCTCCCGCCGGACGGGGGCGGCTTTTTTCGCGGGTTGACCCCGGCAATGAAACGCGCTATAATCGATGCATCTTAATGAATGAGGGCGGCTCTGCCGCCTCATCTCTGCTTTTTGGGAGGAACCGACCTTGATGGAACAGATACAGGAAAAGGCCCTGATGGAAGGGCTGTTTGCATTTTTGGACGAGGGCGTCAGCCCCTTCCACTCGGCAGCGGCGGCCTGCGCCCTGCTGGAACAGGCGGGCTACCGTCTGTGCCCTGAAAGCCAGCCCTGGGTGCTGGAAGCCGGGGGCCGCTATTACACCACCCGCAACGGCACGGCGGTGCTGGCCTGGCGGATGCCCAAGGGCCGCCTGACCGGCTGGCATGTGACCGCCAGCCACGGGGATTCCCCCACCTGGCGGCTGAAGGTGCCCGACATCACCGAGGGCGGCTACCTGAAGGCGGAAACCGAGGGCTACGGCGGCATGATCGCCTCCACCTGGCTGGACCGGCCTCTGGGCGTGGCAGGCCGTCTGCTGGTCAGGACCGGAGACGGGGTGGAGAGCCGCCTGGTGGCTCCCCGGCAGGCTCTGCTGTGCATCCCCAATCTGTGCATCCACTTTGACCGGGAGGCCAACGCCGGCAAGACCTGGAACTTCCAGGTGGACCTGCAGCCCATCTGCGGGCTGGAAGGGGACGGCCGCCTGATGGATCTGCTGGCCCGGGAAGCCGGGGTGGAGACCCAGGATATCCTGGCCCATGACCTGGTGCTGTGGGTCCAGCAGAAGGCCCAGCGGGTGGGCGTGAGCGGGGAACTGTTCATGTCCGGCCGCATCGACGACCTGGAGTGCGCCTACACCACCCTGCAGGGCTTTTTGGCCGGGGAAGGCCGGGAGGAAGGCCGCGCCGATGTCTGGTGTATGTTCGACAACGAGGAGGTAGGCTCCTCGTCCCGGCAGGGCGCCCAGGGCACCCTGATGGCCGATGTCATGGCCCGCATCGAGGAGGCCGTGGGCCTCACCCGGGCCGAGAGCGTCATGGCCCGCGCCAACAGCCTGTTGCTCAGCGCCGACAACGGCCATGCCACCCACCCCAACCACCCCGAAAAGAGCGACCCCCGCAATCCGGTGCGGATGGGCGGCGGTGTCATCCTCAAGTACAACGCCAGCCAGACCTACACCACCAGCGGCCTGACCGCCGCGGCGTTCCAGCGCATCTGTGAACAGGCCGGCGTGCAGGTGCAGGTCTTTGCCAACCGGGCCGACCTGCGGGGCGGCTCCACCCTGGGCAACCTGCTGGGCCACCAGATCGCCATTCCCATGGTGGACATCGGCCTGGCCCAGCTGGCCATGCACTCGGCGGTGGAGACGGCTGCCTGCACCGACGCGGTGGCCATGGCCCGGGCCTGCGCCCAGTTCTACAATACCTCCATCCGCCAGCCCGCCGACGGGGTGTGGCAGCTGGGCCTGTGAGCGGCCCGACGGGGCGGTTTGCCCCCAGCCCCAGCGGCAGGCTGCATCTGGGCAATCTGGCGTGCAGCCTGCTGGCCTGGCTGTCGGCCAAAAGCCGGGGCGGACGCATCGTGCTGCGGATCGAGGATTTGGACGCTGCCCGCTGTCCCCGCGCCTATGCCGACCAGCTGGAGGAAGATCTGGCCTGGCTGGGCCTTGTGTGGGACGAGGGCGGTTCCCATGGCGGCCCCCATGGCCCCTATTACCAGAGCGAGTGCGGGGAGATCTATACAAAAAGTTATCAGAAGCTGGAAGCCATGGGTCTTGTATACCCCTGCTTTTGCAGCCGCGCCCAGCTGCACGCCGCCAGCGCACCCCATACCTCGGACGGGAATGTGGTCTATCCCGGCACCTGCCGCGGCCTGACCCCGGAACAGGTGGCCGAAAAGCGCCGCGTCAAGGCTCCGGCCTGGCGGGTGATGGTGCCCGACGAGGAGATCGCCTTCGAGGACCTGTGCATGGGGCCTCACAGCGAAAACCTGCTGACCGGCTGCGGGGATTTTTACCTGCGCCGGGCAGACGGCGTGTTTGCCTATCAGCTGGCGGTGGTGGTGGATGACGCCCGGATGGGGGTCACCGAGGTGGTGCGGGGGGCAGACCTGCTTTCCTCCACCGCCCGGCAGATCTACCTGTACCGGCTGCTGGGCCTGACGCCCCCGGCCTTTGCCCACTGTCCGCTGCTGCTGGACCAGGAGGGCCGCCGCCTGTCCAAGCGGGACGGCGACCAAAGCCTCGAAAACCTGCGGGGCCGCTATACGGCGGAGGAGATCGTCGGCAAGCTGGCCTATCTCTATGGCCTCCAGCCCGAGCCGGCGCCCCGCACCCCCCAGAGCCTGCTGCCCGGTTTTGACTGGGCCAAAGTGCCCAAACAGGACGTCCGGCTCCAGCCCGGCCTGTTCGGCTCATAACGGCATACAGCGCCGTCCCAGCCCGCCCGCAGCTGGGGCGGCGCTTTTTGGCAAATGTTCCACGTGGAACAATCAAAAAATAGCTCCTTATAAATTCCTTTGATTTGGGTGGTAGACTGGCGCTGGCAACAAACCAAAGGAGAAAACGCTATGGATCAGAACACTTTGCGCAGGGAGGGCCTGTCCGAGACCGCCCTCAAAGCCATCGCCCTGGGGCTGATGGTACTGGATCACATCCACTATTTCTTTCTGTTCACCGGGGCCGTGCCGGATTGGTTCTCGATGCTGGGCCGGCTGAGCGCGCCGCTGTTCCTGTTCTGCGCTGCGGAGGGCTTTGCCCACACCCATGACCGCAGGGCCTACCTGGGCCGGCTGTGGGCCATGGGGGCAGGGATGGGGCTTGTACAGTTTTTGCTGGCGCTGTTTGGCCGGCGGGCCGACGGCTTTTACCCCATGAACGCCATCCTGCGGGACCTGACCGTGTCCTGTCTGCTGTGGCAGGGGATGGACTGGCTGCGCCGGCGCCGCTGGGCCAGGGGGCTGGCCCTGCTGGCCGGAGTGGGTGTGCTGTGGCCCGCGGTTTCCCTCTGGCTGATGCAGGCGCTGCCCTGGAACGGGCTGCCGGTCTACCTGCTCAGCTGGACGGTGCTGCCCAACTGGGCGTTCAGCACCGACGGCGGTTTGCCCTTTATTTTGGGCGGCGTGCTGCTGTATGGGTTGCGGGGCCATCGGAAACTCCAGGCAGCCGCCTGGGCGGCCTGGGTGCTGTGCAATGACCTGCTGCCGCTGCTGCGGGCCGGGGCGTGGGGACAGCTGCTGGTATACTATCAGTGGATGGAGGTGTTTGCCGTGCCCCTGATGCTGCTGTACAACGGACGGCGGGGCAGCGGCCATAAAAAGCTGTTCTACTGGTTTTACCCCGCCCATGTCTATTTTCTGTACGGGCTGTCCTGCGCCGTGATGGCCCTTGGGAGGTGAAACGATGGCCAATATCCTTGCGGTGGACGATGACGGGGACCTGCGGGCCCTCATCGCCGAGACCCTGGGCCGGGACGGGCACTTTGTGCGCACCCTGGATTCCGGCAGCCGGATCGGGGAAGCTCACTGCCGCTGGGCCGACCTGATCCTGCTGGATCTCCTGATGCCGGGGGAGGACGGCCCTGCGGCCTGCCGCCGCATCCGCGCCATGACCGACGCGCCCATCCTGTTTTTGACCGCCCTCAACGGGGAGGCCGACGTATTGGAGGCCCTGGGAAGCGGCGGGGACGATTACCTGACCAAGCCTTTCCGGATCGCCGAGCTGCGGGCCCGTGTAGCGGCTCACCTGCGGCGGCAGCGGCGGCCTGTGTCCCACCGGCTGGTGCGGGGCGGGGTGGCGTTCGATCTGGCGGCGGGTACCGCCGAGGTGGAGGGCAGGCCCGTCGGTCTGACCAGAGGGGAATACGCCCTGTGCCGGGTGCTGGCCCTCCATGCCGGGCAGACGTTCGGCAAGGAGCGGCTGTATGAGGAAGCCTTCGGCTTTGAGCGGGAGGCCGACCCCAGCGCTGTGACCGAACACATCAAAAACATCCGGGCCAAGTTCCGGGCGGCGGGCTGTGAGCCGGTCGAGACGGTATGGGGGGTGGGCTACCGATGGAAACCGTGAAAAAGCGGCCCAGCCTGCGGCGGGTGCTGGCGGGCTATCTGGTGCTGACCGGCGGGCTGTGCCTGCTGGCGGCGGTGCTGTGGTGGACCGGCCTGAGCTTTCTGATGCGGGCCGGGGTGATCCAGCCTGCCAACCAGATGGCCGAAACGGCCTACCAGGCAAAGACCGCGGTGGAGGCCGCCGGGACGCTGCCTCCGGACCGTCTGCCGGCGGGGTGCAGGTATCTGCTGCTGGGCCCGGAGGGACAGACGCTTTCCACCAACCTCACCGGCAGCCGCCTGGAAGCCGCCCGGGAGCGCCGGTCCAAGGCGGGGCCGTTCAGCCCCTACCGGCTGCGCCTGCTGGAAGTCCCCCAGACCGACGGCAGCGTCTATCGGTTCCAGTATGACTATGCGGTCCACTACACCGACCCGGCCCTGGACGAGGCTCTGCCGGATTTCCAGATCTGCTGGCTGCTGGCCGGAGTGGGGACAGTGGCCCTCATCGTCCTGTTCACCACCCGGCGCACCGGCCGGCTGCTGCGGGCGGACGCGGCTTTGCTGGCCGCCGCTGCGGCCCGGATCGCGGCCCGGGATCTGGAGGGGCCGCCTTTTGGCGGAGCGCAGGTGCGGGAATACGAGCAGGCCCTGGCCACCATGCAGGAGCTGCGGCAGGAACTGGCCGCCAGTCTGGCCGCCCAGTGGGAGGCCGACCGCCGCCGGGACCAGCTGCTGACCCGGCTGACCCACCAGCTCAAGACCCCGCTGGCAGCGGTGCTGGCCAGTGCCGAGCTGCTGGCCGAGGAGGATCTGACCCCCGCCCAGCAGGAAAAGGCGCAGACCATCCTGCGGCGGGCCGGGGAAATGCAGCAGACCGCCGCCCGGCTGCGCGCCATGACGCTCGGCGCGCGCCCCAAAGCCAGGGATTGAGCGCCGGCCGCCGGCGGGCCGGGCTATGCGCAAAATAAAAAACGGCTCCTTCCTCCGTAGATATGGAGAAAGGAGCCGGAGCGTGTCGTTTTCGACACGCTCCAGGGGGAACCCATTTCTGCGCGCAGTCGCGCGACAGAAATTCCTTCCCCCTGGTGGTTGCGGTTCCCTGCTTTTGCTGCGCCCGTCGCAGCGGGCTTACAAAAAGCAGACCGCTGCCCCTGCTCCGCTTCGGCTGTTTCGTCCGCAGGACGCGCCTCAGCTTCGCAGTCCCTGGGGACAAAATTGAGCGCTGAACCGCGCACTCGCCGCAAAGCGGCTCGCACACTCTCAGCGCTCAATTTCCCTGTATGTGTCCCGTCCATCCGCACATGTCGGCTGGACGGGACTTTTTAACTGTCTGGAACTCAGATGACCGAGTTCTCCATCCATTTGCCGCTGAAAAAGCGGATGGCGAAGAACAGGGAGCGGAAGGCCCAGTCCACGAACATACCGGTCCAGATGGCCAGCAGGCCGCCGCCGAAGTGGCCCACCAGCAGGTAGCACAGGGCCACCCGGAACAGCCACATCGAGGTGATGCTGACCACCATGGTGTAGCGGGCGTCGCCGGCGGCGCGCAGGATGTTGGGCAGGGTGAAGCTGGACGGCCAGATGAACAGAGAGATGATGTTGAACCACATCATCACCTCCAGGGCCAGAGCTGTGGAGTCCGCCGACAGGTTGAAGAACTGCAGCATGAACCGGTTGCCGAAGAAGAAGGCAGTCAGGTTCATGACCCAGGCGCCGGCGTAGGCCAGGGCCATCATCAGGCCGCCGTAGCGCTTGGCCTGGCGCTTGTCGCCGGCGCCCAGGCACTGGCCCAGGACGGTCAGCGCGCCCATGCCCACCGCGTTGGCCGGGATGTTCAGCAGTGTGGTGGTGTTGTTGGCCACCGCGTTGGCCGCAATGGCCGCGGTGCCCAGGGTGCTGGTCAGGCTGGACACCGCCAGCTTGCCGATCTGGAACATCCCGTTCTCGATGGCGTTGGGGATGCCGATGACCAGGATGCGCCGGATCAGCTTGCAGTCGGGGCGCAGGGCCCGGCCGCTCTCCACCCGCAGCATACTATCCGGCCGCTGCAGCAGATAGAGCACCGCCGTGCAGGCGATGATCCGGGAGATCAGGGTGGCCAGCGCCGCGCCGAACACCGCCATCCCGCAGCCATAGATAAAGATGGCGTTGCCGCCGATGTTCAGCACGTTCATCACCAGGCTGGACAGCATACTGATCTTGCTGTTGCCCTGGGCCCGGAACAGGGCTGCCCCCGCGTTGTACATCCCGATGAAGGGATAACTCAGGGCCGACATCAGAAAGTAAGTCTCGGCGTAGGCCATCACGTCATCTTCGATGGCGCCGAAAATGGCCCGCAGGATCAGGTGGCGCCCAAACAGCACCACCAGGGCCACCGTGCAGCTGAAGGCCAGCATCACCAGCATGATCTGGCCGGCGGTGGCCTTGGCGTTTTGGGGTTCCCGGTGGCCGATGTACTGGCTGGTGACCACCGCGCCGCCGGTGGCCAGGGCCGACATGATCTGGATCATCAGGGTGTTGAAGGTGTCCACCAGACTGACGCCCGAGACGGCGGCCTCGCCCACCGAGGAGACCATCAGGGTGTCCGCCAGGCCGATGGTGACGCTGAGGGCCTGTTCTGCCACCAGGGGCAGCAGCAGGGCCACCAGCTGCCGGCGGGTAAAGATAGGTTTGGTTTGTGCAGTTGCTGTCATAGAGCGCTGTTTGATTACCTCCCCGCGGGACCGCTGTCCCACACAGAAGGCCCCCGCTGGACGGGAGCCGGTCAAGTGTTGTATACCACAGGGCATACTATAGCACAAACGATTTGACCTTTCAATAGCACCGGGAAGTAAAAATTGCCGCCGTTTTTTTGTGCAGACTGCCGGACGGCCCGGCCGGCAAATTTGGCCCCGGCGGCTATTTACCCCCGCCTGCGGATATGCTACAATAGGGAAAAGAAAAGGACGCACAGCGCCCGCCCTTTGCAGGAGGGAAGGCGCATGATACATAAGCGGAGGTAGATGAAATGCCCAAAGAAGCGCACAAAGTGGTGGTGATCGGCCACCGCAACCCGGATACCGACTCGATCTGCTCGGCCATTGCGTATGCGGAGCTGAAAAACCAGACCAGCAGCCTGGTCTATGAGCCCCGCCGCGCCGGCAAGATGAACCAGGAGACCGAGTTCGTTCTGAAAAAGTTCGGGGTGACGCCGCCCCGGATGTGCACCGACGTCAACCCCAAGGTGCGGGATGTGGATTACCGGGAGATGGAGGGCGTGGACGGTTCCATCAGCCTGCGCCGGGCCTGGGAGATCATGCGGGACAGGGACATCGACACCCTGCCGGTGGTCAGCCCCGACAACGACCTGCTGGGCGTGATCACCGTCAAGGATATCGCCACCGCCAACATGGACGTGTTTGACACCGAGGTACTGTCCAAGACCCACACCCCCTACAAGAACATCCTGGAGACGCTGGGAGGCGAAATGGCGGTGGGCAGCGCCGACACCATCTGCACGGCGGGCAATATCCACATCGGCACCGCCACCCCCGAGATGCTGGAGAACGCGGTGGAAAAGGGGGATATCGTCATCCTGACCAACCGCTACGAGAGCCAGCTGTGCGCCATCGAGCAGGAGGCCTCGCTGCTGATCATCTGCAACGACAGCAAGGTGGCCAAGACCATCAGCCGGATCGCCCAGGAGACGGGGGTCAACATCATGACCGTCCCCTTCGACACCTATGCGGCGGGTAAGCTGATCAGCCAGTGCGCCCCCATCTCTTACTATATGACCACCGAGAACATCCTCAAGTTCACCCGGGTGACCCCGGTGGCCGACGTGACTCGCGTGATGGCCAAGTACCGCCACCGCTATTTCCCCATCCTGGACGAGAACGGCAAGTATTGCGGCATGGTCAGCCGGCGCAACATCATCAACCTGCGCAAGCGGCAGATCATCCTGGTGGACCACAACGAGGCCACCCAGGCAGTGGAGGGCTTTGACCAGGCCGAGATCCTGGAGATCATCGACCACCACCGCATCGGCAGCCTGGAGACCAGCGGGCCGGTCTATTTCCGCAACCAGCCGGTGGGCTGCACCGCCACCATCGTCACCCAGATGTACGACGAGCAGGGGGTGGAGATCCAGCCCAAGATCGCCGGGCTGATGCTGGCGGCCATCCTCTCGGATACCCTGATGTTCCGCAGCCCCACCTGCACCCCCCTGGACGAAAAGACCGCCTACCGTCTGGCAGGCATCGCCGGGGTGGACGTGGAGGAGTTCGCCGCGGAGATGTTCGAGGCCGGCGAAAGGCTGGACGGCAAGACCCCCGAAGAAGTCTTTATGCAGGACTTCAAGGTGTTCATGTGCGGGGACCTGCGGTTTGGGGTGGCTCAGGGCAGCTATATGACCCACTCCAACCTCCTGGCGGCCCAGTCTCTCCTGCAGCCCTATCTGGAGGAAGCCTGCCGCAAGCAGAACGTGGAGGATCTGTATATGCTCCTCACCGAGGTGCCCCGCAAGGAGAGCGTTGTGATCTGTGCCGGCCGCCACGGCCCCGAGATGCTGCGGGCCGCCTTCGACCAGGAACCCCAGGCCGACGGCAGCTGGGTGCTGCCGGGGGTCATCAGCCGCAAAAAACAGTTCATCCCGGCCCTGATGGACGCATACCAGGAGCTGTGATATGTTCAACTTTTTGAAAGACAAAGACCGTACCCCGCCGCCCCTGCCCGAAGGGACGGTCCGGCGCCGCTATACGGTGTCGGGGCGGGTGCAGGGAGTGGGCTTCCGCTACCGCGCCCGGTACGCCGCCAGCCAGCTGGGCCTGACCGGCTGGGTGGAGAACGAGGACGACGGCACCGTCACCCTGGAGGTTCAGGGGGACCCCGCCCTCTTTGCCCAGATGTTCGATCTCATCGCCGGCGGCGGCTACATCCAGATCACCGGCATCCAGTCCCGGGATATCCCGCCCGACCCCTGGGCGCGGGGGTTCTCGGTGCGGGGATACTGAACCAAAAAAGCCCTGCCGCTTTGTGCGCGATGCACAGGCGGCGGGGCGTTTGTGTGTAGAAGAAGGCGGGGGTCACCCCAGCACTTTCAGCGGGCTGTTGCCGGTCCAGAGGGTGCCGTCCAGCAGCCGGGTCAGAGCCAGGGTGCCGTTGGCGGACACCCGGGCGGGGTCGAGGGCGAAGAAGTCGCTCTCGGACAGCCCTTCGGGGTCGGCGGCCGGGTCGAAGCCCACCACACAGACCCAGTGGCCGTAGGTGTCGCTGGTGGAGATGTGGGGATAGTTCACCACATCCCAGCCGGCGCTGGTCAGATGGTATTCCTCGGTGGAGGTGCGTTCGGTATGCTTGGACACCCCGTTGACGGTGGTGTTCTGCAGATGGACGATCACCGGGCGGCCGGCGTTCAGCTCGCTGTAAAGCTTGTCCAGGCAGGCATCCAGATCCCCGGCAAAGCCGGTGTAGCCCGCCGCCAACCAGACCGCCCCGTTCGACCACATCCCGGCCCCCGAGCTGACCGCCCCGTCCAGGACGGTGCGGGCGTAGCGCAAGGCGTACAGGCTGCACTGGCCCGGGGCCTGGTTGCCGATGGAGAGGATCTGGTCCTCGTCGAAGGCGAGCATCTGGATGCCGTGGCGGTTTTCCAGGGAGGCGGCGCGGGCCCGGGGCAGGGCAAAAGACAGCAGGGCCAGCAGGGCAAGCAGCGCCGGCAGGATGCGGCGCAGGCGGGCGGATGGGTGCATGGGCAGGGCCTTCTTTCTATGTAAGATGTCAAAAGATTCCAAAATTTGATATACCAGAAAGAAGTATACGACCGAATCGTGGTGAAAATGTGAGAACCGCCCCCGCCGCGGCGGAGAAAATACCGCCGCATTTTTAGCAAATTTGCACAAGTCCGGTCCCATCTGTGCGATGACAAACGGGGCCGCACATGGTATAATAAATCCCATGAAAGGAGAACCTGCCATGGAAGCACTGATCAATTTCTGGCTGTTTTTGTGCCACTGGATCAAGTTTGACACCAGCGAGGACAAAGAGGTGATCGACGACACCATAGAGACCCTGTCCCGGGCGGGCCTGCCGTACAAGACCCGCGTCCGCCGCGGCAAACAGGGCAAAGAGGAGTATGTCCTCTACGTCAAGAATGCCGACCGGGATTATGCCCGTTATTGCACCGGCTGGCGGCCCTTTTGAGCCCCGGCCCCGGAAAGGAATACCATGAACAAACGCAAATGCTTCTGCGCCGCTGCGGCGCTTGCCTTTTTCTGCGCCGCCCTGCTGGCAGGGTGCGGCGGGTCTTCTTCGGCCCCTGCGTCCTCGGCGCCTGCGGCTCCGGCTTCTTCCTTTGCAGAGCAGGGGGCCTATACCTTTACCGATGACCTGGGGCGCCCGGTGACGGTGTCCGGAACGCCCCGGCGGGTGGCTGCCCTGACCGGCAGCTATGCGGATGTGTGGATCACCGCCGGCGGCCGGGACAGCCTGGTGGCCACGGCATCGGACGCGTGGACCGACTTTGACCTGGCCCTGAGCGGGAATGTGGTCAATCTGGGCGGGGTGAAATCCCCCAGCGTGGAGGAGCTGCTGGCCGGGGAACCCGACCTGGTGCTGGCCAGCACCAACACGGCGGCTGACCTGGAGATGCTGCCCACCCTTGAAGCGGCCGGGGTGACGGTGGCCTTCTTTGAGGTGGATACCTTTGAGGACTATCTGCGGATGCTGGAGGTGTGCACCACCCTGACCGGCTGCCCTGAGAATTACCAGACCTACGGCACCGATGTGGCGCAGCAGGTGGAGGACGCCCGGGCCCGGGCTGCCGCCGCCCTGGAAAACCAGGAGCCTCCCACCGTCCTGTACATCCGGGCGGCGGCCTCTCTGGTCAAGGCCAAGGGGACGGAGGGCAACGTGCTGGGCGCCATGCTGGCCGACCTGGGCTGCGTCAACATCGCGGACCAGGACCAGAGCCTGCTGGAGGACCTGAGCATGGAAGCCATCCTGGCGGCGGACCCCGACAAGATCTTCTTTGTCCTGCAGGGGGCCGACCCGGAGCCCGCCAAAGCCCAGCTGGAAGGGGCGGTCCTCTCCAATCCCGCCTGGCAGCAGCTGACCGCCGTCCGGGAAGGGGACTACTATTACATGGACAAGTCCCTCTACCATCTCAAGCCCAACGCCCGCTGGGGCGAGGCCTATGACCGCCTGGTGGAGATCCTGTATGGGGTCTAAAAAGAAGGTGCTGGCCTGTGCCGCCCTGCTGGCGGTGCTGGCGGGGGTGCTCAGCCTCTGTGTGGGGGCGGTGCCGGTGGCCCCGGGCCAGCTGCTGGAAGCTTTGGCCGGCCGGGGACAGGGCACCGGCGCCGCCATCGTGCTGTATGTGCGGCTGCCCCGCACGGCGGGCTGTCTGGCGGCCGGGGCGGCCCTGGCGGTGGCCGGCGCGGTGATCCAGACGGTGCTGGCCAACCCCCTGGCTTCTCCCAATGTCATCGGGGTGAATGCCGGGGCGGGCACTGCGGTGGCCCTGTGCTGCGCTGTGGCCCCGGCGGCGGTGGGGCTGGTGCCGGTGGCCGCTTTTGTGGGGGCCTTTGCCAGCGCCATGCTGGTGCTGGAGGTGTCCCGGCGGGCAGGGGCTTCCCGCATGACCCTGATCTTGACCGGCGTGGCCCTGTCCAGCATCTTTTCGGCCCTCATCGACCTGCTGGTGACGCTGGTGCCCGACGCCCTCAACGGCTATTCCGACTTCCGCATCGGCGGGATGAACGGGGTCACCCTGGCCCGGGTGGGCCCTGCCGCCGCCATTGGGGCGGCGTGCCTGGCCGGGGTGCTGCTGCTGACCAACGAACTGGACCTGCTGGCCCTGGGCAGCGAGACGGCGCGCAGCCTGGGCCTGCGGGTGGAACGGATGCGGGTGATCCTGCTGGCCCTGGCCGCAGGGCTGGCGGGGGCGGCTGTCAGTGTGGCGGGGCTGCTCAGCTTTGTGGGGCTGATCGTGCCCCATCTGCTGCGCCGCCTGCTGGGGGAGGAAAGCTGTCCCCTGGTGGTGGGCTGCGCCTTTGGGGGCGCCGCCCTGCTGACCGTCTGCGATACCGCCGCCCGCACCCTCTTTGCGCCCTATGAGATCCCGGTGGGAGTCGTCCTCAGTCTGGGAGGCGGGCCCTTTTTCATCTGGCTGCTGCTGCGGCAGAAAGGGGGGCACCGCCGGTGATCCAGTGCAGGGACCTCAGCGCAGGCTATGGGGACCGGGCGGTGCTGTCCGGCGTGGACCTGGCGTTTGAGCCGGGATGTGTGACGGTGCTGATCGGCCCCAACGGCTGCGGCAAGACCACGTTGCTGAAAACAGTCCTGGGCCTGCTGCCCCCAGTGGCGGGCCGGGTGCTGTACGACGGGGCGGACCTGGCCGGCCTGCCCCCCGCCCGGGCCGCCCAAAAGGCCGCCTATATGCCCCAGAGCCGTCCGGCCCCCCGGATCGAGGTGCGGCGGATGGTGCTGCACGGGCGGTTCCCGTATCTGTCCTTCCCGCGGCAGTACCGCAAAGAGGACTATGCCGCCGTGGATGCGGCCCTGGCCGCCGCCGGCGCATCCGACCTGGCCGGCCGGATGATGGACACCCTGTCGGGCGGCCAGCGGCAGAAGGTCTATCTGGCCATGGCGCTGGCCCAGCAGGCCCCCACCATCCTGATGGATGAGCCCACCACCTGGCTGGACCCCAAACACCAGCTGGAAGTGATGGCCACCGCCCGCCGTCTGGCCGCCGAGGGGCGGGCGGTGGGCCTTGTCTCCCACGAGCTGAACCTGGCCCTGCGGACCGCAGACCGGGTGGCCCTGCTGGCCGGCGGGAAGCTGGCGGCCTTCGGCACGCCGGAGGAGGTCTACGCCTCGGGCGCGCTGGACGCGGCCTTCGGGGTGAAGATCGGCCGCTGCATGGCCGAAAACGGCTGGCAGTACTACTATCTGTAAACGAAAAGAGCCTGTATCCATGCCGGATACAGGCTCTTCTTGTATTTGACCTTTTGCAGGATAGCAGCAGTCACGGTTCGAACGCTGTCCTGCAGCAAATTACCACAGAGGCAGTTCCTCGCCGTCCTCGTTGATGAGGGAGACGCGGCCCTTGCCGAAGTACCAGCCTTCGCCGTAGAGGACCTCGCTGCTGTCGGTGCAGATGATATAGGAGCCGTCGGGCAGGGCGATGAAGGGCCGGTGGCAGCTGTCCTGACGGGCGATGTCCAGCAGAGGGATGCCGTCCACCGTGTTGTTTTTGGAGTGCTGGTAATGGGGCCAGATGCTGATATCGGTCAGGCCCAGGCCGGTCATCCAGCGGCAGTAGAAGGGGTCGGTGGCCTCGCCCGGCTCCTCGGGCTGGGCGTAGACGATGCCGGCAGCGTTCATCGAGCCGGCGCTGATGCCCAGCACGATCCCCTCATAGCTCTGCAGCAGGGCAGGCAGGCCGATCTCCGAAAAGAAGCGGTTCTGGGTGGGGACATGGCCGCCCCCCAGGATCAGGAAGTTGCACCGGGCCAGCAGCTCGGAGATCTCCTCCTGGTTGCGGCTGTCGCAGGGGGTCAGCCCGTCCAGGGGCAGGCCGGCCCGGGCAAAGCAGTCTGCAAAAAAGCTGCAGGCCTCGTCGTTGGCGGCGTGGGCCTTGGGGTCGGCTGCCAGCAGCAGCCCTTCGGGGGCCTCCTGGGGCCAGACGGCGCGCAGGTTATCGACAAAGTGGTTTTTGGGGTCCAGAGCAGCGGGCTGAGGGCCGGGTTCAAAAGGGCAGCCGGTGGGGCTGCTGGTTAAAAACAGGGTCATACGGGTTCCTCTTTCATGGCCAGACGCATACACGCTGTACAGTCTGCACAGCGGTACTATTGTAGCACAAAAAGAGGCGGATGGGGAGGGCAAATTCCAACAAAAGAACAAGTTTCACTTTTTACAAAACACACAAAAATGAGTGTTCAGACTGTCAAAAAGTCCTGTCCAGCCGACATGTGCGGATGGACAGGACACATACAGGGAAATTCAGCACTGAGAGTGTGCGAGCCGCTTTGCGGCGAGTGCGCGGTTCAGTGCTGAATTTTGTCCAAAAGGGGGATATTAGGGGGAAAGAATTTCTGACCTGCGCAGCAGGCAGAAATGGGTTCCCCCTAAAGCGTGTCGTTATCGACACGCTAAGGAGCGTTTTTGGCCCTGTGCGCCGCTCACTGCCCGTCGTACAGGCCAAACAGGTCCAGCAGCTTTTCCCAGAAAGTGAGCGGACGGGCGGGGGCCTGGTCCGCCTGGGCGGCGCTGTCCAGGGCGATGGGCGCGGTTTGCAGGGCAAACTGCAGGGCCGAAACGCCGGTGTTCTGATCCGAGGTGAAAGAGGCGGGGGTCTCGGGGGCGGACAGGGTGTCCAGCAGCGAGCCCAGTTCCTCGTCCAGCTGCATACTGCTGGTCTCGGTGTACAGCTGGTGCGCCCCCGCCACCAGCATCCCGGAGGCGGCGGTCAGCTGCTGGGTGCCGGCCAGGATCTGGCTGACTCCCTGGGTGTATGCGTTGACCCCGGTGTCGAAGGCGCCGTACTGGGTGGCCAGGGTGGTCACGGCGTCGGACAAAAGGGCCAGGTTCTGCAGCATCCCGTTCAGCACCGAGGCCATGGCCTGGATGCCGTCGTCAAAGGCGGCGTAGCCCTCCCGCACCGCCGAGGTGCCCTGGCGCAGGGTCCCGATGCCGGTGCTGACGGTGTCCAGATAGAGCTGCATGGCCCCGGCCAGGGCGGTGTTGCCCTGGAGCAGCAGGACGATCTGGCTGATCTGGTCCCCCACTCCGAAGGGCAGGCCGGTGAGGCCCTGCAGCATGGCGATGGCCTGGGCGTTGCCGGCGGCCAGGGTGTCCAGATCCAGGCCGTTCTGGGCCAGGATCTGCTTGAACGCCTCGTAGTTGACCTGCTGCTCCAGCTGGGCCACGCCGTCATCCAGCTGGGCTAGCCCGCCGCCGATCTGCCTGGAAGCTTCCAGCAGGGCGGTGAGCTGGTCGTTGGAGGCCGAGACGCCGTTCAGGGCGCTTTGGAGCTGATTCAGGGCGGACTGGATGGCGGCCGAGCCGCCGGTCAAAAGGCCGGACTGCTGGTCCAGCATGGTCAGGCCCTGCTGCAGGGCCGCAATGCCCGCCGCCAGGGCGGTCGTGCCCTCGTCCAGCTGGCTGGTGCCGGTGGTCAGCTGGTTCAAACGGTTGGTCAGGGCCACCCCGTTGATGTCCAGCTTGAGCTGGAGCTGGATGCCGTTGAAGGTGATAGCCGGCATGGTGAAGTTGGTCACATCGGCGGCCACCTCGATCTGGCTGGTCTGGCCGGGCAGCAGGGTGAAGATGATCTGCCGCTGGCTGCCCACGCTGGCGATGGTGCCCCCCGCCGCCCGGATGTTGGAGGCGTTGGCGGTGTCCAGGGTGACGGTGGTCTGGAGGGCGTATTGATCGAACCAGCTGCCGGTGCAGTCGGGGTTGGGGCTGACGTCGATGCGGATGATGAGGGCCCCGCTGCGGCCCGCCAGCTCGCTGGGGTCGCACTCGGCGCCGTCCAGGAGGTAGTGCACCTGGATCAGCCAGGGCAGGGGGGTAGCGGGGTCCATGGTGCCCTCGTAATAGACGGTGCCGTCGGCGGCGGGGGTCAGGGTGACGGCGCCGTCGCTGCTGGTGATGGGGTCGGTGGTGGTCATGTTGCGGACGGCGGTGTAATGGCCGTAGTCGGTGATGGGCACGCCGGCGGTGGCCTCAAACCGGTTGACGGCGTAAAGGCTCTCCACCGTGCCGTCGGCGGCCAGCTTGCCGTAGATCACTTCCTCTTTGGCGGCAGGGGCGGCGCCGTTGTCTTCCTCCAAGTCGGCGGAAGCGTCCTCGGGCGGGGCGGCCTGGGAGGACGCCCCGGAGCCGGAAGGGGCGCTGTCCGCTGCGGAAGAAGCGGGGGCGCTGTCCGAGGCAAAGACGGAGAGGGTCGCCGTGCAGAAAACGGCGGCGGCCAGCAGGGCCGCGGCGGCACGGCGGGGCAGGGTGTACAGTTTCATGGGGATCAGCCCTCCTTTGGTGCGGGGGCGGAAGCTCCCGGTTTGGATTGGACGATGAATGGGTCGATGAGGTAGAGGATGCCGGGCAGCGCCAGCAGCACGATGGCCAGGGAGGCCAGGCTGCCTACGCCCAGGAAGTTGCCCAGCTGGGCCAGCAGCTGGTTGGAGGAGATGGCCCCCATCAGGAAGCCGACCACAGCCAGGCCACTGCCGGTGGTGAGCACCGATGTGGTGACGGTAGCCACCGTGGCGGCCACAGCCGGCTTTTTGTCCAGGGTCTGGCGGTATTCCCGGTAGCGGTCGGAAAAGAGGATGGCGTAATCCACCGTGGCGCCCAGCTGCACCGAACTGATGATGAGGTAAGCGATGTAAAAGACCACGGTGTCGGTGAAGTAGGGCAGGGCCAGGTTGAACCAGATGGCCGTCTCGATGCTGAGCACCAGCACGATGGGCAGCACCAGGCTGTGCTCCAACAGCAGCAGCACCAGAAAGACCGCCGCGATGGCGACCAGATTCACCTTGGCCATGTCGTCGGTGATGGTGTCCATCAGGTCGTAGGTGCTGACCCCCTGGCCGGCCAGATACCAGCTGTCGGGATAGTATTGCTGGGCGATGGCCCGGACCTGTTCCACCAGGGCAAAGGCCGCGTCCCCTTCAAAGTCGGCGGCCACCGAGAGGACCATGCGGGTGTACCCGTTCGACACCAGCTGGGACAGAGTGGCGTCGTCCAGGTAGCCCGGCGGGATCTCGGGCCCGGCGGTGTCCACATAGGAAAGGATGCTGGTCACCTGGGGCAGGGCGTGCAGGGCGGAGGACAGCTGGCTCTGGGTGGCGGTGTCTCCGGCGGGGACCAGCAGGACATAGGTGTCGCTCTGGCCGAACACCGACTCGATGGCCTGGGTATCCTGGCCCACCTTGGTGTCGGTGCCGAACATATGGCCTGCGCCGTAGTAATACTGGTTGGCGTTGGAGGCCAGGAACGAGGGGACCATCACCACCACCAGCACCGCCACCATGGGCAGCATGATCCGGCTGACCAGCCGTCCGAAGCCCTGGAAACCGGGCAGCAGGGGCTTGTGGCGGGTGCGGTCCATCCAGGGCAGGACGGTGACCACCAGAGCCGGCACAAAGGTAAAGACGGTCAGCAGGCTGAAGGCGACCCCCTTGGCCAGGGCCAGGCCCAGATCGGGGCCGATCTGGAACTGCATCAGCACCAGGGCCGCAAAGCCGATGACGGTGGTCAGGCCGCTGGACAGGATGGAGGAAGCGGATTTGGTCAGGGCCTCCACCATGCAGTCGTCGGGGGAAGCGCCGGGGCGCTCCTGGCGCACCTCCTCAAAGCGGTGGATCAGGAACACCGAGTAGTCCAGCGAGACGGCCAGCTGCAAAATGCTGCCTGCCGCGCTGGTGACAAAGGAGATCTCCCCGAACAGCAGATTGGTGCCGTTGTTGATGAGGATGGCGGCCCCCATCCCCAGCATGACGATGGCGGGCTCGGCCCAGCTGCGGGTGGTGAGGGCCAGGATGAAGATCACATACACCACCGCGATGCAGGCGATCTGGGCCACCTCCACCACGGTGGAATGGGTGGCCGCCGCCGTGGACACCGCCGAGCCGGTCAGGGCGCCCTTGTCGCCCAGCAGGGCCTCGATGGCAGCCACTGCCTCGGCCCGCTGGTCATCCGCCACCGTGATGGTCAGCAGGGCGGCCCCGTCTTTGTAGTAGGACTCCACCGCGGCGGGGTCCTGCATCTCCAGAGGGACGGTGATGTCCAGGACGTCGTCCAGCCAGGTGACGGCGGTGACGCCCTCGATGCGGCCGATCTGTTGTTTGAGGGCCAGCGCTTCGGGAACGGTGACGTCCCGCACCATGGCCCGCACATTGGGGATGCCGCCGCCGAAGGCCTCCTCCATCACGTCGATGGCGATGGTGGAAGGGGATTCGGGGGGAAGATAGTCGTTGATGTCGTAGTTGACCGAAACCAACAGGCTGAGCACAGCGCACAGCACCGCGGCCACGGCATAGCCCGCCAGCACCCGCCTGCGATGGCGGAGCACGGCGGTGAAAAAGCCTTTTCCTTTCATGAAACGGCTCCTTTCTGTAAAACCTTGAACTCTATTATAAGGTCTTTGGGGCCGAAAGGGAATGAACAACCTGTGAATTTTTTTGTACATCCGTCCATCGTTGTCAGACCGGGCCGCACTTGCCAAAGGGTCCCTGGAACCGTATAATGGAGAAAAAGCCGCAAGGAGGATCTGCATGGAACATTTGTATGAAAAGGCTGCCGCCAGCGCCGCCTATCTGAAAGAAAAACTGCGCTTTGCACCCAAGATCGCGGTGGTGCTGGGGTCGGGCCTGGGAGACCTGACCGCCGGGTTCACCGACACACAGGAGATCCCTTACGGGGAGATCCCCCATTTCCCCCAGTCTACGGTACAGGGGCACAAGGGCGCTTTGCTGGAGGGCAAACTGGGCCAGACCCCGGTCCTGGCCATGGAGGGCCGGTTCCATTTCTACGAGGGATACAGCATGAAGGAAGTGTGCTATCCCTTCTATGTATTCCAGCTGCTGGGCATCGAGACGGTGGTGCTGACCAACGCCGCCGGCGGCATCAACCGCAGCTTTGAGCCGGGCACCCTGATGCTGATCACCGACACCATCAATATGATGGGGACAAACCCGCTCATCGGACCCAACGACGAGCGGTTCGGGCCCCGGTTCCCCGATATGACCGAGATCTTCAGCCATGACCTGCTGGATCTGGCCCGCTCGGTGGCGGACAAGCAGGGCATCGAATACAAAGAAGGGGTCTACATGGGCTTTATGGGCCCCTGCTATGAGACGGCGGCCGAGATCCGGGCCTTTGCCGCCCTGGGCGCCGACGCGGTGGGGATGAGCACTGTCCCCGAGGCGATGGTCTGTTCGTATCTGGGCATCAAGGTGCTGGCGGTCAGCTGCATCACCAACATGGCCACCGGCATCCAGACGGTGCGCCACAGCCACCAGCGCGTGCTGGAGATTGCCAACCAGGCCGGCGACCGGATGTGCCGCTGGCTGGGCGAAGTGATCCAGAAAATGTAAATGCACAAAAGCGCCCTGCCAGACGGCGGGACGCTTTTTCTTTTGCCTCCAAAGTTAGAGCACACGAACTAAAGAAAATAAAGAAAAAATGGGAAAAATGAAAATTGGGTCTTGACACCGGGGGGGGTATGTTATGATAGGCACACAAAGGAAAGGACCTTCCTTTGAACCTGTTTTGGGTCTCTATCTTTTATACACCATAAGGAGGAAAAATTCATTATGAAACTCAAGAAGATTACTTCTCTGGCGCTGGCCGGCATCATGGCCGTCAGCATGCTGGCTGGCTGCAAGGACAACCCTTCTTCTAGCACTCCTACAGATCCTGAAACTCCGGTTGTTTCTAATGCTGCCGAGTATGCAAACTATATGTTGTCTGGTCCTCAGAAAAACATTTTTACATTCGGTTCGAATGCAGATCTGGACAGCAATGTGAAAAAAGTTGCAGAAAACTCTGACAATTTGATGGATAGTCAGATTGAAAATACTTATGGGACCGTTGCTGTAATTAATGAGGGAACTGGTAGCAGTGCAGTCAAGACTGTAGCGGAAAAGCTTGACGACGAGTTTAGCAACATGGACATTATTACTGTGGCTAAATTTAATACTGCGCCGAGTGTGCTTGGAAACCGAGTCGCCATTGATGTGCTTGGTGTTTCCGGCAAACTTGATGAAGAAGATGCTGTGAAATCTGTTGTTAAATCGTGGATTGCGAGCAATGGCGTTAACACTACTGTTTTTCCTGCTAGTGTAGCCAACTTCAATTTTGAGTATAAGGCTGAGATTAGTGCGTTGAAGGTGGCTAGCCGTCAGCATTCTGATCAGAGCATGTGGGTTGTGGCAATTATGGTCACTCAGACTGCTACTGAAGCCTAATTTCCAATAATACTTATAACACCCTCGGGGCACCATACCGGGAGATGATATAAGGGGCGAGCAGGTGCCAGAGACCACCTGTACGCTCGGGTAAAACACCCATCCGATGTGGCGGCAAAGAGGAATAGAACCATATTCCTTCTGTTGTTGATCGCACCAAAACAAAAGAACTTTTGCGTCACGAAAGATAGGGTCCCTCTGCGGGGGCCGGCCATACGGCCGGCCCCCGCATTGTTTTTGTGCGCCGCGGCGCGTCAGGGGAAATCGTACCGCACCAGGGCGCAGTTGCCGATGCCGAACAGGGCAAATTCCTCGTTGGTCATCGGGTGGAAATAGGATTGTACCACCCGGGCAATGCCGTTGTGCGCCACCAGCAGGGCGGTGCCGTCCTGGGCGGCCAGGTCGTCCAGCAGGCCGTAGATCCGGGCGGCCAGCTGCAGCATGCTTTCGCCGCCCTCAAAGCGGTCGCAGAAATGCAGCTTGGCCAGCGTGAAGGCGGGCCCGTTGCGGGGCGTGCCCTCGTATTTGCCGAAGGCCTGTTCCCGCAGGCGGGGCTCCACAGTCAGGGGCAGGCCGGTCTCGGCGGCAATGATCTGGGCGGTCTCGTGGGCGCGGGAGAGCGGCGAGCAGAGGATATGGGTGATGCCGTGGCCGTCGTCGGCCAGCTGCCGACCCAGGGCGCGGGCCTGGCTGCGTCCAAGGTCGGTGAGGGGACTGTCGGTGACGCCGCAGATCTTGTTTTCCACATTCCAGACCGTCTGGCCGTGGCGGGTGAAATAAACGGTATGCATGAGAGTACCTCCTGAAACATAAAAAGCCCGGAGGGGCTGCCTCCGGGCGGGTGCATGATGCAGCGTTACGGACGAATGGAGATCCAGACGCTGCCGGTGGTGGTGGAGATGGTGCAGGCTCCGGCTGTGGGGTCGGAGTCGGGCACCTGTACGCGGCCATGGGTGCTGGTCACAGAGAAATTCTTGGCGGACAGCAGAGAACCTTCGATCTCCCCGCTGGTGGTGGACAGGGTGAGGCTGGCGGCGTCGGCCCGCTCAAGGCTGATCTCACCCGATACGGTGGAGATCTCCACCGCGCCGGCAGCCGTGCTCCGCTCCAGGTCCACGTCACCGCTGGTGGATTCCACGCTCAGGCTCTGCACATAGGAATCGTTCAATTCCACGTCGCCGCTGGTGGTCACGACCTGCACCGCGCCGGCGGTGGGGCAGCGCAGCTCGATGTCGCCGCTGGTGGTGTTGCACACGACGTTGCCGCTGACAGAGGAATACAGCTCCACATCGCCGCTGATGGTGGTGAAATTGGCCGCCGAGAAGGCCAGCCGGCTTGCCGTCTGGACATCGCCGCTCATGGTGGAGACGCTCAGGGCGCCGTAGTCTCCGGCCGGCAGATAGAGGATCAGCTCGGGGTCGCTGTCGTGGAAGAACAGCCGGTCGCCGGTGCTGTCGGGCTCAGGCCGGGAGATGGACAGGACGCCATTGGCGACCGAGACCGTGTGGGTGACCGACTCGGCATCCCGGGTGGTGACGCTGACCGTGCCGTCCCGGGAGGGGCGCAGATAAATGTCCTCGTAATAGCCGGTGATGGAAATATCGGTAAATGTGCCGGTGACCGGATAGTTTTTGGTCACCAGGGGCGTCCAGTCCTGCCGTGCGGCCTCGGCGGTCAGGCCGGTGCGCAGGAGGGTCAGCCCGCCCACGGCCACGACAGCCAGCGCGGACAAAAGCAGGGTGGAAAAACGGCGTTTCATAAACGAACTCCTTTCTTATAAAAAGTGTTGTATGCAGCCGCGCCGAGCGCGTCCTGCGGACGATGTAGCGAAGGCGCGGCTGGCACCGTGCTCCGATTTTTGCAAGCGGGCGCCGACCCGCGCCGCAAAAATCGGCTAAGCGCAAGAGTTGCAGCGCTCATGCGCATTGCACCTGGCGCTTTTTGGCGAATATCTCAGCATTTTTGATTTCTCAGATACACCCTAGTGAGGCTGGGCGGCCCAGCCGGCTTCGATCGCACGGATGCGCTGGTAGAAGAAATCGTTGGCGGGGGTGGGCAGGCCGTGCTTTTGGGAAAGCCGCCGGACGGTGCCCGCAAACTCCTCCACCTCGGTGGGGCGGCGGGCCTGGATGTCCTGGCCCATGCTGGGGCGGTTGTCGGGCTTGAAGGAGGGGATGGCCCCGGCCAGCCAAACCACGTCGTCGTCGGGGGGCAGGGGAACGCCCTCGGCGTTGGCCAGCCGGATCACCTCCTGCATGGCCTGCAGCATTTTGGCCCGCTGGGGGGTGTCTTTGGCCAGGTCCCCGTAGGTCATGCCGAAGGCGGCAGAGGCCTGGTTCAGCCCCACGTTGATCATCAGCTTGTGCCACTGCTTGTAGAGGATGTCGGTGCAGGGCTCACCGGCGATGCCGCAGGCGGCAAAGTATTGGGCCACCGCCGCCACCCGCGGGGTGATGCGGCCATCCCGCTCCCCAAACTGGATGCGCCCCGGCGCCTTGAACACCAGATCCCGGCCCACGCGGTTGGCGTCCATCCCAATGGCCACGCTCCAGAGGGTGTGGCCGGGGTAGGCTGCCTCCAGCCGTTCCTCGCTGGTGATGCCGTTGAGCAGGCTGAGGATAACGGTGTGAGGCCCCACAAAGGGGGCGATGTCCCGGATGGCCTGCTCCAGGCCGGTGGCCTTGACGGTCACCAGTGCCAGGTCGGCCGGCTGGCCCTGGCTGGGGCTGCAATAGGAAAAGGGGCAGGGCTGGCCGTTGCAGGTGGCGGGATGAGCGGTGTAGCGGGCGGCCCGCTGGGAGTCGGCGATGACCTGCACCCCCGGCATCTTCCGCCCAAACAGGATACCCAAAGCGCCCAGCCCGATCAGGGCGCTGGTGCGGATGGGCCGAACCAGCTGCAAAGAGCCGTCCTGCCGGAGGACGGTGCAGCCCTCCTGGATGGACTGGGCGGTCAGCGCCTGGTCGGGCACTTCCACCACCAGGGAGGCCCCATCCGGCCCCCGCAGGGTGACGCTGCACAGGACGGGCGCGCCTTCGGGCAGTTCCTCACAGCCGTAGTCGCCCTCCGCGATCTGTTCCACCCGATACAGTTCCATGCCAGGCCCTCCTTTGGGATGATCGTTCAATAACTGGAATATACTTCCATTATAGCGGCTGGCCGGGCCGGCGTCAATGTGTCGCGGTCACAAAACCCATCTTCCCGGTGAGAAAATACAGCCGCCTTTTTGGGACAGTTGCATAGAACCAAAAAGCCGCCCCCAAAGATGAGAACAGCTCACTCCCGCCCCCTGCACCCAAAGTTAGGAAATGCGAACTAAAGAAAATAAAGAAAAAATGGGGAATTTTGAAATTGGGTCTTGACACCGGGGGGGGTATGTTATGATAGGCACACAAAGGAAAGGACCTTCCTTTGAACCTGTTTTGGGTCTCTATCTTTTATACACCATAAGGAGGAAAAATTCATTATGAAGCTCAAGAAAATTGCTTCCCTGATGCTGGCCGGCATCATGGCCGTCAGCATGCTGGCTGGCTGCGGTGAGGGCACTACTAACCCCGGGAATCCGGATGATCCTGTTGTTGTTCCCGAGACTGGCATTGTCGCAGCTGTAAACAATGGCCAGGATGCAGCTAATGATGTTAAGATTAACTTTACTTCTAGCTCCTCTCTGGATGCGCTGCTGTCCAACGCTGTGAAGGCGTTCGGCGAGGGTGCTAATAGTACAAATTTGACCAATCGTATTGCTGCCCTGACGGGTATGTCTACCGATGTGGCTGCACTTAAGAAGTATACTGGCATGACGGCTAATAATGTTGCATATAACGGTAATAAAGTTAAAGACAATGCGGATGGTGTTGTTGTTGAGGCAGTGAGTGCATTTACCATTACTGGTGCTTTTAATGAAGATGTCGCTATGAAGCGGGCCGCTGAAACAATTGATGCTCTCATTTATGATATGAAGGCGACTTCTTATGAGAAGGGTACTACTATTGGCGGTCAGGATTACTGCGATTATAGCTATACTGGCAATGTCAGCATGGTAAGCGTTGAAAAGGCTGATGGTACTACTATTTACTGCTTTGCTTACACTGTTGCCCAGACTACTCATGTAAAGACCCTGGATCCTGCCAAGGCCTAATGAAATCTTACTTATAACACCCCCGGGGCACCATACCGGGAGATGATATAAGGGGCGCACAGGTGCCAGAGACCACCTGCACGCTCGGGTAAAACACCCATCCGATGTGGCGGCAAAGAGGAATAGAA
>NZ_NFHX01000025.1:0-29700 GCF_002161515.1 Faecalibacterium sp. An58 | reverse complement strand
GACCCAAAACAGGTTCAAAGGAAGGTCCTTTCCTTTGTGTGCCTATCATAACATACCCCCCCCCGGTGTCAAGACCCAATTTCAAAATTTCCCATTTTTTCTTTATTTTCTTTAGTTTGGAGTTTCTAACTTCGGAGGCAAAACAAAAAGCGCCCGCCAAAGCGGGCGCATACGGCGCATCCATTCTATTTTACAGCACCATCAGCAGGGTGCCCGCGCCGATCAGGACGCAGCCGAACAGGCTCTTGGATGTGAAGGGCTCATGCAGAAAGACAAAAGCCAGCACCAGAGTGATCACCACACTGAGCTTATCCACCGGCACCACCTTGCTGGCCGCGCCGATCTGCAGCGCATGGTAATAGCACAGCCAGGACGCCCCTGTGGCCAGACCCGACAGGATCAAAAACAGCCAGCTTTTGGGGTCGATGCCCTGGATACCCTTCTGGGCGCCGGTCAAAAAGACCATCCCCCAGGCCAGCGCCAGGACCACGGCCGTCCGTATGGCGGTGGCCAGGTTGGAGTCCACCCCCTCGATGCCCACCTTGGCCAGGATGGATGTCAGGGCTGCGAACACCGCCGACCCCAAAGCAAACAGAAACCACATTCCATATCACCTCGATGTTTTTATTATAGCGCTGCCGAACCTTCTGTACAAGACACACAAACGCCCCCATGTCCAAAAACACGAGGGCGCCGTTTTAACCCTGGGCTTTGATCTCGGTTTCGAGGACGGTGTGGCCCTGGGGGATGGCATAGCGCACCGCCGGGATGCGGACGTTGGGGCTGTACAGGCTGACGTTGGGGTCGCACTGGATGACGGTCCCTTCGCCGCTGCCGCTGACGGTGCAGCTCAAAGTCCGGTTGCGGGCGCTGGCCTGGCCGCCGGCGGTGGACTCCAGATAGCCGGGGGCAAAGCAGGGGACCGCAAAGCCGCAGTCATACGCTTCGCACGCCCAGCTGCTGTCGATCTCGTGGCGGCGGATGTGGCCCTGGGGAGTGGGTATGATGGTGGTGGTTACCTGGATGCCCGGGAAGGGGCTCCACCGGCTGACCACGCGGTCCTCCTGGATCTGGTGGGAGAGGGATACCTTCCGCACAAACACATTGTCGTCGATGACAAAGGCCAGCATACTGTCGGGGGCCGCCTGCCAGATCACCTCGCGGCTGCGGGAAGCGCAGAACCCAGACCGGGTATCGTAGGCGAACTTGGCGTATTTCTCGGGGAACTGGCCGTGGCCATGTCCCTCGTTGACGCCAGCGGCATAGGCGGTCACCCGGCCGCCGGAGCGGGCCACCAGCATGTTGGCATGGGGCATGGGCTTGACCGCGTCCAGCTCGGGCAGGGGCAGAGCCTCCGCCTGCCAGAAGGGGTGGTCATCCGGCAAAGCCAGCAGAATGAAGCTCTTCATCCCCCAGTAGGGGCTGCCGGGGGCGTTGTACCGCTCGGCCATGTACATCTGGGGATAGCAGTAGCCGATGGTCAGGATGCCGTCCCGGTCGAACATCTTCTGCTCCAGCCACCAGTTGAAGTTGCGGACGATCAGCCCCTTCATCACCCCTAGGGGGAAGGGCTCCAGCCCGGCCCAGACGCAGGCCGCCCAGAAGCAGTTTTGGGCGAAGCGGTAGGTCAGGCTGCGGCCATAGGGCAGGGCCGCGCCGTTCTGGTCGAACCAGTAGATGAACTGCTGTGCGAACAGCTCCGCCCGGCCGCGGTAGAGCGCCGCCCGCTCGGGGTCGGTGTCTGCGGCGAATTTGGAGTAGAGCACCCCGTAATACTGGATGGCCCAGGGGATGTAGTAATCTTTCTGGGGGCTGGCGCCGTCGGTGGACCAGCCGTCCCCGCTGTAATAGCTGTCGATCCGGGCCAGGCCCCGGGCCATGTTGTCGGGGTCGTAGGGCATCCCGCACTTTTTCAGGGCCAGGTTGACCAGGATCATAAAGAACTGCCAGTTGCACTCGGGGATCTGGTGGTGGTTGATCTGGTCCAGCCAGCGGGCCAGGTTCTGCTTTTCGGTGTCCGAGAGGGGGTCCCACAGCTTTTCGGGGACGGTGAGCAGGCCGCAGGCGATGGCGGCCATCTCGACAAAGCACTGGTCGTAGTCCCCGCACTCCCCCCAGTATTCGGGGTTCTGGGGGTCCGCGCCGGCGGCCAGGCCGCGGCGGTAGATCTCCTCAAAGGCGGGGTCCGAACCGCCCCCCGCCCAGAAGGGCACCAGCGCCCACAAAGGCCGGCTGAACGCCTCCAGCTCGATGGCGGCCTGGCCATAGGTGACGCCGGTCTCCCCCAGGTGGAGCCGGGCCCGCCCCGCCGAATAGCAGGGCTTGAGAGGGTCAAGGAACAGGTGCATCAGCGCCTGGAAATCCTGTTTGGAAGAAAGCTGCATACAGTTGCCTCACTTATCGTTTCTAGGTCCAAAAGCAGGCAGGGCGCCTGCTCACCAATACATCTCCCAGTCTTTGGTCAGACGGGTCAGCGCTTCCATATAGAAGTAGTCGCCCCAGCTGGTGCACTCATCCACGCCCTCGGGGGTGCAGGTGTTGTAGGGGCTCTTTTTGCTGTAAGTGCCGTGGAGCAGCTGCCCCGAACCAAGGGTGCCGGGCCGGACGGCGTAGTTGTCCCACAAAGAGGCCAGCATCTGCCGGGCCAGGGTGCGCCAGCTCTCGGCCTCGGCGGGGTCGGCATACTTGGCCGCCTCCAGCAGGCCGCAGGCCACGATGGCCGCCGAGGAGGAGTCCCGGGGCTCGCCGCTCTCGGGGGCAAAGATCATATCCCAGCAGGGCACCAGGTCGTCGGGCAGCCGGGAGAGGTAGAACGCCAGCGCCTTCCGGAACACCTCCAGGAATTTGGGGTCGTGGGTGTAGGTGTAGCCGATGGCGCTGCCATAGACCCCCCAGGCCTGGCCCCGGGCCCAGAAGCTGTCGTCCTTGTAGCCCTGGCAGGTGCGGCCTCCCTTGGGGGTGCCGTCGGGGTTCATGTAGAAGGTGTGGTAGGTGCTGCCGTCCGGCCGGAAGGAATAGGCCAGGCAGGTGGCCGTGTGGGCCGCGGCGATCCGGCGGTATTTGTCATCCCCGGTCTCCTCCGAGGCCCAGTAGAGCAGGGGCACATTGAGCATACAGTCGATGATGAAGCGGTAGTTATCGGGGTCGTCCATGGTGCCCCAGGCCTGGAGAAAGCGCCCGCTGGGCTGGTAGCGGGTCAGCAGCTGGTCCGCCGCCGCAAGGGCGGCCGCCCGGCCCTTTTCGCTGCCCACCAGCTTCCAGGCTGCCACACAGGAAGGGCTGTACAGAAAGCCCATGTCGTGGTGGTCCACCTCCACCTTCCGGCGGATGCGGTCGGCAAAGCTGTCCACCTGGGCCAGGGCGGCGGCTTTCAGGGTCTCCTGGCCGGTGGCCTCATAGGCCAGCCAGATCTCCCCGGGCCAGAAGCCGCAGGTCCACTGGTTGTTGGGGCAGCCGGGGTAGACGCCGCCCACGCTGGAGTGGTTCTGGCACTGCCAGGTGTACAGGGGAAGGTTGGTCTCCACCTGGCGGCAGGCGTCGGCCAGGGCCTGCCGGGCCTCGGAGTCGGTGAGGACGCGGTTTGGGAAGGTGCGCATACAATGCCTCCTTGCAGACAAAAGAAGGCGGGGCCGGGCAAACGCCCCGGCCCCGCCCCGTTGATGTTGGGATATCGTCAAAGACAGGGTCCCTCGCGGGCGGATCTCAGCCCTTGATGCCGCTGGAAGCGACGCCCTGGACGAAGTATTTCTGGAGGGACAGGAATACGATCAGCACCGGGATCAGCACCACGACCGACGCGGCCATGATCAGGCCATACTCCGCCGAATACTGGGAGATGAACATACGCAGGCCGATCTGGATGGTCTTGAGCTCGGTCCGGGTCAGGTAGATCAGGGGACCAAGGAAGTCGTTCCAGGTGTTGACGAAGGTGAAGATGGTCAGGGTAGACAGGGCCGGCAGGCTGAGGGGCAGCATGATGTGCCACCAGATGCCGTATTCCGTCAGGCCGTCGATCCGGGCGGCCTCGCACAGCTCGCTGGGCACCCCTTCATAGAACTGCTTCATCAAAAAGACGCCGAAGGCGCTGAACGCCTGCAGGCACATGATGGCCAGGTGGGTGTTATTCAGTCCCCAGGAGCTCATCATCATGAACTGGGGCACCATGTAGGCCTGCCAGGGCACCGCGATGGTGGCGATGTAGCCCAGGAACAGGACGTTCTTGCCCTTGAACTGCATCTTGGCAAAGGCATAAGCCGCAAAGGACGAGGTGAACAGCTGCAGCAGGGTGACCACGATGGTGATCTTGGCGGTGTTCTTGATGAAGGTCAGCAGGGGGATCTCGGTCCAGATGTCCACATAGTTCTGCCAGCGGGGGTTTGCGGGGATCCACTGGATGGGGAAGCCGAACACATCCTTGTTCTCTTTGAAGGAGGAGGAGAGCATCCACAGGAAGGGCAGCAGCATGAAGGCGGTGATGACGATCAGGAAGAAGTAGATCATGAACCGCATGATGGCGTTGCGCCGCTTCTGGGACGCATGATCTTTGACAGCAGAAACAGCCATGGTTATCCTCCTCCCTTAATTTTCGCCCCGCGAGCCGCGGAACTGGATGACGGTCACGATCAGCACCAGTACGAACAGCACCATGGCGATGGCGCTGGCATAGCCATACTTGGGGGTGTTGACGAACGCGACGTTGTAGATGTAGTACACCAGGGTCATGGTGGCGTTGCCGGGACCGCCCTGGGTGATCATGTACATCTGGTCGTAGACCTTGAAGCCCGAGATGGTCAGCATGATGACCACAAAGAAGGTGGTGGGGCGCAGCTGGGGCAGGGTGATGTGCCAGAACTGCTGCCAGCGGTTGGCGCCGTCCAGCTCGGCGGCCTCGTTCAGGTCGGGGTTGCAGCCCTGCAGGCCGGCCAGATAGATGACCATGTAGTAGCCCATGTTCTTCCACACGCTGAACAGGATGACCGTCAGCATGGCGGTATCCTTGCCCGCAGCCCAGCGGGGCAGGTTCTCCACGCCCAGGGCGGCCAGCAGCGAGTTGACCGGGCCCATGGCGGGGTTGAAGATCATGTTCCACACGGCGGCCACCGCGACCAGCGATGCCACGTAGGGGAAGAAGGCCACGGTACGGAAGAAGTTGCGCAGGCGGACGTTCTGGTTGAGCAGGACCGCCATGGCCAGGCTGCACACCAGCGTCAGGGGCACCGTGCCCACCACATAGACGATGGTGTTGACCAGAGCCGCCTGGAAGATGCGGTCGGTCTGGAACAGCCGGATGAAGTTGGAAATGCCCACAAACTCGATGGCGTGGCGGCCGTCCCAGGAGCAGAAGGCCAGCGCGATGGCAAAGACCATGGGCACCAGTGTAAAGACACAGAAGCCGATGAAGTTGGGGGCGATGAAGGTGTAAGCGGTCAAAGTATCCCGCACCGATTTCCGCAGCACTTTGCGGGGCGGCTTGTCCGCCTTGACGGCAGCGGCAGGATTGGCCATAGGGGAGTTCCTCCTTTCCGAGTCACTTACAAATAAAGCGGGGCGGGCGTCAGATGCCCGCCCCGCACCGGTACAAAAGGATCAGGCGCTCCGCACAGCGATCAGGCCAGGATGACCGACACCTGATCGTTCATGTTCTGGATGCCCTCGTCCACCGTCTCGCTCAGGGTCATGATGGCGTCATGCTCTGCATTGAGGATGGTCTCGATGTCGGAAGCGTACATGGTGTAGGGCATCTCCAGGTAGACGGCGGTGGTGTTCAGCGCCTCGATGGAAGCCTCGTCCTGGGGGAAGCCCTCGGTGGCGCTGATGATCTGGTTGGTCTCAGCGGAACCGCAGGCGGGGAAGGTGCCGGTCTCGGCGATGACCTTGGCGCCCTCCTCCGACACACACCAGTTGATGAAGTCGGCGGCAGCCTCAGCCTTGGGCGAATCCACGTTGATGGCCAGGGCGGTCACGGTGCCCAGGGTGGAGCCGGCGGGGGCGTTGGCGGGGTGAGGATACTTGACCATGCCCCAGTTGAAGGGAGTCTCGGCCTCGGCCATGTAGGTCTGCAGGGTGGCGATGAACCAGCTGCCCATGGGCATCATGGCGCACTGCTGGTTCTCGAACGCTGCCGAGTAGTGCAGGGAGGAGGTCTTCAGGTAGCCGTAGTCCATGCAGATGCCGTCGTTCTGCTGGGCCAGCACCAGGTCGTAGGTGGGCTTCATGAAGTCGTAGGTACCGTCCACGATGGTGTGCTCGCCGTCCAGGATGGAGAACAGGGACACGCAGGAGCGCCAGGTGTGGTAGTGGGTGCCGTACACCTTGCCGTCGCCCTCGCCGCTGGTCATCTGACGGGCCAGAGCGTCGTACTCCTCCATGGGCAGGTCGTTGGCGGGGTAGGGCACGCCGGCAGCGTCGAACAGATCCTTGTTGTAGAACAGGACCCAGAAGTCGTTGCGGAAGGGCACGGCGTAGAAGTTGCCGTCGTCGGTGGTCAGCTGCTCGATGGTGCCGTTGAAGTCGGCGGTGTCACGGGTCAGCACGTCGTTCATGGGGGCCAGGTAATCCAGGTTGATCAGGTTGGCGTAGCCGGGGATATCCTTGATGCTCAGGATATCGATATCGGCCGAGCCGGCCAGCTGGGTGGCCAGGACGGTCATGTAGTCGGTGGAACCCAGGTCCAGCATCTCGATGGTCACATCCGAGTGGCTGGCCATGTAGCCGTCCGCCATGGCTTTCCAGTATGCGGTGGACTCCATATCCCACACGGTCCAGACCAGGTTGGTGGCGCCGCTCTCGGAAGCAGCGCCGGACGCAGCGGTGGAACCGGCCGTGGAAGCCGCAGTGGAGCTGGAGCTGCCGCCGCAGGCAGCAAGTGCAGTGGTGCCGGCGACGACCGCGGCAGCCTTCAGGAACGAACGGCGGGAAATCTTTCTCATGATCTTTGCCTCCTGTGGAAATCTTCTTCTCTTTCTTCTTGGGACCTTTGGGGAATCCCGGCGTCCCGCCCGGGTCTCGATGGGCGAGCGCCTTCTTTATCTATACTATAATGCGGCGGGCTTTTGTTCGGAATGGAAAATCCCCAAAACGGCCTGCAATATTTTTAGGATTTGCAGAAAAGATGCAATATCTTCAGCTCAAAGCTGTAAATCCTTCATCTTTTGCACAAAAGCAATTGTCTTATTCGATATTTTCGGTACTATATATACAAAGACCTTCCCGTCCGATGGCCCGGGCGGCCCAGGCGCCGCAGCCGGCCAGGGCGGCGCCCACCGCCCAAAAGCAGGCGGCGGCCCCGGCTGCCGCCACCGCCGACGAGCCCGCCAGGAAGGCCGCCTCCAGGGCGCTGCTGCTCATGTGAAAGACCGACAGCGCCCAGGCCCGGTCGTCCTGCAGGCCCCGGGCGTCGATGAAGGCGTTCTCGCCGGCCTCCAGCAGACAGGCGGGCAGCTGCAGCAGCAAGGGCAGCGCCAGCATCAGCGCCAGGGCAGGTCCGGCCCGGCGCACAAGGCCCAGCGCCGCCATGACCGCGCCGGCCGCGCCGCAGCACAGCCCCAGCGCCCGGCTGCGCCAGGCGGCGGGAAGGCGCCGCAGCAGGGGAGCGGCCAGCATCTGCAGGGCCGAATACCCCAGGATGACCGGGGTCATCCACGCGGGGCGCAGGCCGCAGGCCGCCAGCTTGTCCGCATAGAAAAAGTTGACCAGCAGCTGCCCCATGCTCAGCGCCGCCAGGGCCGCCATCAGAGCCAGGGACCGGCGGTCCAGCAGCTGCCCGATCCGGGCGCGGCCGCTTCCGGGGCGGGAGGGGGCAGGGGACTTTTTCTCGGCGGGCAGGGTACAGGCGGCCAAAAAGGCCACCCCCGCCGTGCACACGGTGGCGGCCAGCAGGCCGGTCAGCCCCTGCCAGGCGTACAGCCCCGCATACAGGACGGTGCTGGTGATGAAGCCCGCCGTCTCCCGGTTTTCCACCTGGGCGGTGCGGGCCAGGAAGGCCTCGGGGGGCACAGTCGCGTAGAGATAGGCGCTGCGGGTGCCCGAATCAAAACCGAGGGCCACCCCTTCCACCGCCGCTTCCAGCCCGAACAGAGCCGGCGAGCCGCACAAAAAGGCCGTCAGCAGCAGCGCCCGGGCCAGCAGGAACAGCCCTTCGCACAAAACCAGGGTATTGCGGTAGCCGATCCGGTCGGTCAGACGGCCGGCCGGCAGTTCGGACAGCAGCGCGGCGCAGGCCAGCGCCGCCTGCAGCAAAAAGAACTGCCCCACCGTCACGCCGGCGGCGGTCCGCACCAGCAGCGCCACCGGCCCAAAAAAGACAAGCCCGTCAAAAAAGGACTTGACGTCCAGGCCGTCCAGCGGGCGGCCTGCTTTTCCAGCGTATTCCATTGTACGATCCTCCAGTGCAGCGCACAGGGCGGGCCGGCAGAAGGCCGCGCACCGCTCTTGCGCATCCGTCAAAGCAGCAAAAAAACACCGCCGCGCACCCAAAAGCACGCCCTTTGGCAGCGGGCGTCCGGGAGCGGGGCAGAGCGCTTTCAGACAGATGTCAAGGCAGGATCACATGGAACAGCATGGTCAGGTTCCTTTCTTCACGGGCTGATGATCTGGCCTCATTATAGCACGGCGCCCTTGTCTGCGCAAGTCGGGAATGAAGGTTGACATCCCGGCCAAAAAAAGCTACTTTATAAAAAGACCGATCCGCATGTTCCACAAAAAAGGGGGGAGCGCCATGAAGTTTGCGTGGATCCGCAGGATGTCCCTGCGCCGTCAGATCCTGTGGGGGACCCAGTTGTTCACCGCCGTTGTCAGCCTGCTGGTGGGCCTTGTGCTGTTTTATGTGTCCGACGCCAACATCCGCTCCAACACCCTGCGTTCGGTGGAGTTCAACCTTCAGCAGATGGCCACCTCGGTGCAGACCAGCGTCGAGACCGCCAACGACCTGCTGAACTGGGCCTCCACCGACAGCACCCTCCGCCGCTACCTGTCGGTGGACACCCTGGACGGCCTGCTGACCTCCTCGGCCTACAATACTTTTCAGGACCGGTATCTCTCCAGCCAGCTGCAGACCCGGATCACCCGGTTTTTCATCACCAACGGCGCCGACCGCTTTTTGCAGCAGGGCAGCCTGAGCAGTTCGGTGGCCCTGAACGCCCAGACCCTGCCCCTGTTTGAAGGCTTCCCGGCGGGGCAGCTCTCCTTTGCCCAGGACCCGCTTCTGGCCACCCACCCCGACTGCCTGGTGATGGTGCGGGAGATCCGCTCCAACCGCGTCAACGTGGGCTGGGTGTACCTGGGCCTGGACACCGCCGTCATCACCGGCGCGGCCGACAATTACATCATGCCCGAAAACGGCGCCCTCTACTGGAAGCTGGGGGAGCAGCTGTGGCGGATCGACGGACGGCACCTCTCCGCCCTGGAGGAGGGCCTGGACGCCTCCTCCTACCACGCCAGCGGGCTGGCCTCCCCCGATACCCGGGTCTACCGTGTGATGCGCAACGGCAACCCCTTTCTGGCGGTGGAAGTGCGCCTGGACGGCTGGGACGCCGGGCTGGTGCAGCTTTTCCCCGAGAGCACCCTGCTCAGCCAGCGGATGATCTATCTGGTGCTGATCGGGATGGGGATCCTGCTTTTGTGGCTGATGGACGCGCTGCTGCTGCGCTGGCTGGATGCGGTCATCACCCGGCCGGTGGCCGCCCTGCGCCACCGCATCGACCAGATCAGCGAGGGGAACTTCACCATCGACCACGACATCGAGTGGACCAACGAGCTGGGGGACATCGGCCGGGGCATCAACCACCTGGCCGGCAACATCGAGGGCCTGCTGGCCCGCCGCCTGGAGGACCAGAAGCGGAAGCAGGACCTGGAATACCAGATGCTGCAGACCGAGATCAACCCCCACTTCATCTACAACACCCTCAATTCCATCCGGTGGATGGCCACCATCCAGAACGCGCCCGGCATCGCCGAGATGGTCACCGCCTTTGCCCGGCTGACCAAGAGCGTCTCCAAGAGCACCCAAAAGCTGGTGACCCTGCAGGAAGAACTGGCCCTCCTCAACGATTACTTTACTATCCAGCAGTACCGCTATGGCGGGGATATCCAGATCGAGGTGGCCCACATCGATGACGAAGCCATCTGCCGGGACTGCATGATCCCCCGGTTCACCCTGCAGCCCCTGGCCGAGAACGCCATCTTCCACGGGCTGGAGCCCCGGGGCGGCTACGGCAGCGTCCTGCTGGAGATCCGCACCAGCCCCGACAACGGGGACGTGCTGGTGACCATGACCGACGACGGGGTGGGGATGCCGCCCCACCAGGTGGCCCATCTGCTGGACCCGCCCGAGACCCAGGGCGACGCACAGGACAAGATCCGCCATGTGGGCCTGTGGAACGTCCACCGGCGGCTGCAATATTCCTTTGGGCCGAATTATGGGCTGGCCATCGAGAGCGAGCCGGGGGTGGGCACCGCCGTGACCATCCGCCTGCCCTACCGCAAGAAGGAAGGAGGCTGATTTCATGCTGCGGATCTTACTGGCTGACGACGAACCCCTGGTGCTGATCGGGCTGCAGGGGATGATCGACTGGGAAAAACAGGGCTACACCATCTGTGCCACCGCCCGGAACGGCAAGCTGGCCCAGGAGGCCATCCAGCGGGAAAAGCCGGACATCGTCATTGCCGACGTCAAGATGCCGGTGCTGGACGGGCTGACCCTGGCCCGGGCCTGCCATGAAAAAGGGCCCCTGCCGGTGTTCATCCTGCTGACCAGCCTGGAGGACTTCACCTATGCCCGGCGGGCCATCGAAGCCGGGGTGGTGGATTACCTCGTCAAGATGGAACTGACCGCCCAGAGCCTCTGTTCCGCCCTGGCCCGGGCCGCCGACCAGGTGAACAAGGAAAAGGCCCTGACCGGCCAGATGCCCAGCCAGAAGGTGGTGGCCGAGGGCCTGCGCACCATGCAGGACCGGTTTCTGATCCAGCTGTATGCCGGGCTGATCCCCGACGAAAAGCATCTGGAGCGGGAGATGAACGCCCTGAACCTTCACCTGGACCACCCCACCCTGGTGGTGGCCTTCTGCGAGATACGCCCCGCCAACCCCAACATGACCAGCGAGCAGCAGCTCAAGCTGAACCTGGCCTGCTGCCAGATGGTGGAGACCACCCTTCAGAACTACCTGTCCTGCCGGGCCACCGGCACCGACGTGCTCCATTTCAATGTGCTGTTCGGTGTGACCGAGGAGCAGGGCCAGGCCGTCAAGCCCCTGCTGGAACCCCTGCTGCAAAAGGCCAGCCAGATCGTCTACAACTATTTTTCGGCCCGGCTGCTGTGGGCGGTGGGCCGGCCGGCCACGGCTCCCCTCAGCCTGTCCCGGCGGTGCCGGGAGCTGGACAATTTCCGTCCGCTCCTGTCCGAGCGCAATCCCATCCTCTTTGCCGAGGAGATGGAGACCGACGCCAGCGCCTCCAAGCTCCAGACCGTGGCCCAGGTCAAAGCCTACATCCGGGAGCATCTGTCCGAAAAGCTGACCCTGGCCGATGTGGCGGCGGTGTTCAATTTCTCCCCGGGCTACCTCAGCCAGCTCTTTGGCAAATACGGGGGCGGCTTTGTGGAATACATCACCGAGGCCCGGGTGGCCGCCGCCAAAGAGATGCTGGAAAAAGGGGACAAGAAGATCTATGAGATCGCCGAGGAGCTGGGATTTGAGAGTTCCTTCTATTTTTCCAAGGTCTTTAAAAAGTCCACCGGCTTGAGCCCTCGGGAATACCAACAGAACCTTTGAGGAGGTGCGCCATGATCTCTGAACGCCTGTCCTTTCTGCCTGAGGTGCTGCCCTCTTTCAGGCCGTGCCCGCCCGCCCATGACCGGGCCGGGTGGGAGACCCTGCCCCCCGCCGCCAAAAAGCGGCTGATGGCCGCCGGCGCCGCCGAGGCAGCCAAGCCCCTGTCCGCCCTGCCCCTGTCCCTCTGGCTGGACTTTGCCCGCACCGGGAAGCGGTCCGAATGGGAGGAAGCCTGCTTTGCCCGCCGGGCCCGGCTGTGCGCCCTGGCCGCCGCCGAGTGCGTGGAATACCAGGGCCGCTTTTTGGACGCCATCGCCGACACGGTGTGGGCCATCTGCGAGGAAAGCGCCTGGCAGCTGCCGGCCCACAATTCCTATGTGCGGGACACCCCCCAGCTGCCTTTGCCCGACACCGCCCGGCCCCTGATCGACCTGTTCGCCGCCGAGGCGGGGGCTTTGCTGTCCACCGTCCACTATCTCCTGGGCGCCGAGCTGGAGCAGGCCTACCCGGGCCTTGCCACCCGGATGGAGCGGGAGGTCCGCACCCGCATCCTGACGCCCTACCTTCGGGACCACTTCTGGTGGATGGGCAACCGGGACGAGCCCATGTGCAACTGGACCAGCTGGTGCACCCAGAACGTGCTGCTGTGCTTTTTCCTGCTGCCCGACGTCAGCCAGGAGGAGCGCCGGGACGCCGTCCGCCAGGCCGCCTACAGCCTGGACTGCTTTTTGAAGGACTACGGCCCCGACGGCTGCTGCAACGAGGGCGCCCAGTATTACCGGCACGCCGGGCTGACGCTGTGGGGGGCGCTGCGCATTTTGTCCAGTGCCGCGCCCGAGGCTTTCGGACCCGTCTTCCGGGAGGAAAAGATCCGGAACATCGCCGAATACATCCTGAACGTCCATGTGGACGGGCCTTATTATCTCAACTTCGGGGATTGCAGCCCCCTGGCCGGCCGCTGCGGCGCCCGGGAATACCTGTTCGCCCGGGCAGTGGGCAGCCCCGCGCTGGAGGCTTTGGCCGCCGCGGATTTCCGGGCCGACCCCGACCCCGACCGCCTCACCGCCCAGGACGCCAGCAGCCGGATCAACCTGTGGTACCGCCTGCTGACCGCCTTCACCCAGCGGGAAATGATGGACTGTCCCGACCCAGGCCCCGCCCCGGCCGGAGATGTATGGTATCCCAGCGTGGGGATCTTCGCGGCCCGCCGGGGAAGCTGGGTGCTGGGGGCCAAGATGGGAGGCAACGGGGACAGCCACAACCACAACGACACCGGCAGCGTCACCGTCTACAAGGACGGCTGCCCCTTCCTCATCGACGTCGGGGTGGAGAGCTACACCCGCAAGACCTTCAGCCCCCAGCGGTACGAGATCTGGACCATGCAGAGCGGCTGGCACAACCTGCCCACCTTTGACGGGGTGATGCAGCTGCCCGGCGCGGCCTACGCGGCCCGGGACATCCGGGTGGGGGAGGGATGCATCTCGGCCGAGCTGTCCGGGGCTTATCCGCCCATCCGGGGGCTTGGCAGCTACCGGCGCACCGTGTCGGTGACCGAAGAAGGGGTGGCCCTTTCGGACCGGACCGACTGGGACGGCGAAGTGGAGCTGACCCTGATGACCCAGCGCCGGCCCCAGCTGAGCCCGGGCGGTCTGGCGCTGGAGGATCTGGGGGTGATCCGGATCAGCAGCGGCGCCGAGATCAGCCTGCAGCCGGTGCCGGTGGAGGACCCCCGGCTGCGCACCGCCTGGCCCGATACGCTGTGGAAGATCAGCATCTATTTTTACAAATCCCTCGACCTGTTCCTCGAGTAAACAGCAGAAAAGGAGATCCTACGATGGAAACCATCAAGCTCAAAGTTCTGGACCAGGCAGGCCACACCCTGATGACCTGCCCCGGCAGCCAGGAAGTATCCCTGGTCTACACCGGCGCCTATCAGCCGGGGGACCGCATTGCTTTGGAGATCGACCACCCGGGCCAGTTCTGCGTCATCCAGCTGGAGGACACCATGCTGCCCGCCCTGGTGTATGTGGTCAAGCGGGAGATCAACTTCCACATCCCCTTTGGGGAGCAGGCCATCACCTATTCCCCCAAGAGCTTCCAGGGCAGCCGCCATCTGATTCGGGCCCGGCTGGCCAGCCCGGAAGAGCTGGCCGCACGCCGCAACCTGGCCTTCAACTGCTACGACCAGCACGGGGACACCGGTTTTTACCCCCACGCTTCCGCCAACGTCGAGACCCGGGGGGAGGCGGTGTTTGCTGCGCGCAACGCCATCGACGGCATCTTTGAGAACACCGCCCACGGGGAATACCCCTACCAGAGCTGGGGGATCAACCGGGACCCCAACGCGGCCCTGACTTTGGATTTTGGCCGGGAGGTGCTGCTGGACGAGCTGCGGATCACCGAGCGGGCGGACTTCCCCCACGACAATTACTGGGTGCAGGCCACCGTCACCTTCTCGGACGGCAGCCAGATGGAGCTGCCCCTGGTCAAGAGCGCCAAGCCCCAGTGCTTTTCCTTTGCGCCCCGGCGGGTGCGCAGCCTGGTGCTCAGCCAGCTGATCCAGGCTGAGGGGCCGTCCCCCTTCCCGGCCCTGACCCAGATTGAGGCCTGGGGCAGGGAATGCCTGCCTGAAAAGGAAGGTGTCCAGGCATGAGCTGGTTCGACGCTTTCTACGGAGGTCCGGGCCGGGGGGTGGACCCCAACGAGCCCGAAAAGAAGGGGCTGCGGCGCTTTTTGCAGATGGTGGGCCGGGATTTCGGACAGTTGGTCGGCACCAACTTCCTGGCCTGCGTCCTGCTTTTGCCCGCGTCCCTGGGGGTGTCCCTGGGGGTCATCCTGCTCAACTTTCCCTTCACCCTGCTGATGGGCCTGGTGTCCGGCCTGACAGGCGGGCTGGGCCTGCTGCTGCTGGCGGACTGCGGCCTGCGCAGTCTCTGCAACGACCCTTCCCCCTGGCTGCACCGGGCCTGGCAGACGGTGAAAGCCAAATGGAAAACCGCCCTGCCCCTGGGTTCCCTGATCGTCACCCTGCTGGGGGCTCTGTGTTTTGTGTGGGCCTACATCTTTGAGGTGATGCAGGCCACCGGGCAGTATCCCGGCAGCGCGGTGGTGGTATTCCTGGGCTTTGATATGCTGGTGCTGGCGGTGGGAGGCACCCTCTGTGTGGCCGTACTGGCCGCCGCGGCCCCCGAAGGGCTGCGCTTCCGGGACCTGTTCCGGGGGGCGGGGTCTATGCTGCTGGCCGCCCCGGGGCGGTGCATCGCCGGGGGCGCCGTCTCGATGGCGGGCGTGGCGGTGCTGATCCTGTTTTTCCCGGTCAGCACCTTCTGGGCCATGCTGTTCGGGTTCTGGCTGCCGGCCCTGGCTGCCATGCAGCTGCTGTTCCCCCTGCTGCGGGAGGGGTACGACCTGGCGGTGCAGCGCCGTTCGGACGCCATGCCCGGCGCCGATGCACCCCTGACTGAAAAAGAGAAAAAAGCCCGGGCCCGGGCCAACTGGTGGTATTACAACTGGGGCGTGGTGGTGCTGGCCATCGTCCTGGCGGCCGGCGTGGCCTATGTGATCTACGGGCTGAACACGGAAGTGGACCCCGACTACTCGGTGGCGGTGGTCACCGCCGACACGCTGCCGGACGCCTCGGCCCTGCAGCTGCAGCGGGTCCTGGAAAGCTACGGCCAGGACCGCAACCAGGACGGCGCGGTGGTGGTCAGCCTCAACGTATACACCTGGAGCGCCAACGCCTCCCTCACCGACATGAACAGTCAGATGGCGGGCGCCACCCGGATGAATACCGACCTGGCCAACGGGGACAGCGGCATCTGGGTGCTGGCCGACCCCGAGGGCTTTGAGGAAGCCTACGGCGCCCTGAGCGAGCATCTGGGGGAGAACTGGCGGGACCAGCTGTATAACTGGACCGACGTGCCCGCCCTGGCCGGGGCCGACCTTGGCAGCTACAACACCTCCGCCGACGGCTCTGCCAGCCAGTCGGTGCAGGAGCTGTTCGCCTCCTACAAGATCGCTGTACTGGACGCCTCCGACGGACTGTGGGATGCCATCCAGGACGCCGCCTCCTGACGGGAGCTGTATTTTGTCGTTTTTTTAATAGTTTTAGTCCAAAAAGAGATTGTATTCCACCCGTGCCGGATGTATCCTAAAGGTGCGGAACGGAGCAACGGCCGGGACGCGATTCTCCAAAAAATCAACACACACACGCTGATAGGGGACGGGACACACCGCCCCTTATCGGTGTTTGCGCCCGTGCGGCGCGGGCGGCATTTCAGCGGATTTTCCGCACAAAAGGAGGACCCCTTATGACGGAACGGGAAAAGATGGATCTGGGCCTTTGGTACGATGCCAACTTCGACCAGGATCTGGTGGAGGAGCGCCGGAAGGCCGCATCCCTCTGCCTGGCTTTCAACAACTGCGACCCCATGGACACCCAAAAGCAGAGCGAACTCAAGCGCCAGCTTCTGCCCCATGCGTCCGAGACGGTGGGCATCGCGGCCCCCTTTCAGACCGACTACGGCTGGAACTGCTACATTGGGGAGGGCACCGACATCAACCGGGGCGCTTACCTGATGGACGGCGGCCGCATCACCATCGGCGCCCACTGCTTTATCGGACCCAACTGTGGGATGTACACGGCCAACCACCCCCTGTGCTACCAGGAGCGGAACCGAGGCTTTGAGAAGGCCGGCCCCATCACCATCGGGGACAACGTCTGGCTGGGCGGCGACGTGACCATCCTGCCCGGCGTCACCATCGGCAGCGGCGCGGTCATCGGGGCAGGCAGCGTGGTGACCCACGACATCCCCGCCAACACGGTGGCCTTTGGCAACCCCTGCAAACCCCATCGGGCCATCACCGACGCCGACCGGGTGCTGGAGGAGTAAAACCGGCCCGCAGGGCCCTGCATAACAGAAACCCCCGGCTTGTTTTCCACATTTTGTCTGTGCATCTGTGGAAAACGGGCCGGGGGTTTGTATTCAGTTTCACATCAGGCTGTGGAACACCACGGTGGCGATCTGGAAATAGATCAGCAGACTGCAGGCGTCCACGATGGTGGACAGGAAGGGGTTTGCCATGATGGCCGGGTCGAAGCCCAGTTTTTTGGCGCCCAGGGGCAGCAGGCCGCCCACCAGCTTGGCCAGGATGATGCTGAGGAACAGCGCCAGGCTGACCACCACCACATAATCCATCACGTTGGGGTATTGGCCGCCCCCAAACACGCCGTACATCAGCCAGATGCGCAGGCCGTTGGCCACGCCCAGCACGGCGCCCACAATGACCGCCACCCGCAGTTCCTTGTATACTACCTTGAGGAAGTCGCGGGGTTCGATTTCATCCAGGGCCAGGCCGCGCACCATCTGGGTGCTGACCTGGTTGCCGCAGTTGCCGGCGGTGCCCATCAGCATGGGCATGAAGGATACCAGCAGGGGAAGGGCCACAAAGGCCTGCTCGTAATGAGTGGTGACCATGCCGGTAAAGGTGGCGGACAGCATCAGGATCATCAGCCAGGGAATGCGCTGCTTGGCGTGGGTCCAGACGCTGGTGCCAAAGTAGGTGGTGGCCTCGTCGTCGGGGAGAATGGCCGCCATTTTCTGCATATCTTCGGTGGATTCTTCGGTCAGGACGTCGATAGCGTCATCGATGGTGATGATACCCACGAACATCCCTTCGTTGTCCAGGACCGGCATGGCGGTGAAGTCGTAGCGCTGCATCTCACGGGAGACGAACTCCTGGTCGTCGTTGACGTGCACCGCGATGACGTTGTCGTCCATGATCTCGGTGATCGGGGTATCCAGTTCGGCCAGCAGCAAACTGCGCACCGACACGATGCCCAGCAGCCGGTTTTTGTCCACCACATAGCAGGTGTAGAGGGTCTCGGCCTGCTCGCCCTGCTGGCGGATGGCGGTGAACGCCTGGCGCACCGTCATCTCCCTGCGCAGGCGGACATACTCGAGGGTCATCAGACTGCCGGCCGAATTCTCGGGATAGTGCAGCAGCTTGTTCAGACTCTCGCGGGTCTGCGGCGAGGACTTTTCCAGCACCCGCTTGACCACGCTGGCGGGCATATCCTCCAGCAAGTCGGCCGCGTCGTCCAGGCTCATCTCCTCAATGGCGCCGATCAGCTCCACGTCGGTGAATTCATCCACCAGCTCGTCCCGGGCCTCGTCCGACATATAGGTGAACACCTCGGTGGCCACCTCTTTTTTCAGCAGGCGGAACACCACCAGACGGTTGTTTTCATCCAGTTCTTCCAGCAGCTCGGCCAGGTCGGCGGGCTGCATATCCTCGGTGACCTCCCGCAGCTTGACATACTGCTTTTTGACCAGCAGCTTGAGCAGACGGCTCTTGGTCAGCTTATTGGGGGCGGCGGGGGCCTCTCTGGCCTCCTCCCGCTCGGCCTCATGGATATCCTGCCGCAGGTCCTCGGCGGCTTCCTTGTCGTTCAGATCCCGCACCAGCTTTTCCCGCACCTCGGCGGGGATGTCGGCGGGCAGTTCCTGGGCGGGCATCTGCACCAGATGTTCCAGGGACTCGTGGTCCAGGGTGTCATTCTCCTTCTTGTCCATTGGTCTCTTCCTCCTCCGTTGGTTTTTACAGGAGGGTACAGTCCATCGGAAGATCGAAAAACAGAAAAAATGCGCGGCCTGCCGGGGGCCGAAAGCCTATGCTTTCCCCCCTGCAAAGCTGCGCTTTGCCGCCTGTGTGCCCAGACGGGAACAGGGGAGACCCGCAGGCTCCCCTCACACAGCACGTCCAAGGCCAGGGCGTATGACCGCCTCAGGCCTTCCAGTCCACCCCAAAGGCGAACGCAGCTTTTCCATTGTCCGATGCGCTGTACCGCTCGGATCTACTATGATCCGGGTCCATTTTCCTGCGTTCACCTCCCATTGTGTTTATCGTTTTGATTATAACGCGGCGTGCAGAAAGGGTCAACCCCCAACCGAAATTTTACGTATTTTTTCCAAAAGGCAAAACAATGCGGGGGCCGGCTTTGCAGCCGACCCCCGCAGAGGGACCCTATCTTTCGTGACGCAAAAGTTCTTTTGTTTTGGTGCGATCAACAACAGAAGGAATATATGGTTCTATTCCTCTTTGCCGCCACATCGGATGGGTGTTTTACCCGAGCGCCGGGGCTGTCTCTATGGCCCCTGCGCCCCTTATATCATCTCCCGGTATGGTGCCCCGGGGGTGTTATAAGTATTATTGGAAATTAGGCTTCAGTAGCAGTCTGAGTGACCATAATTGCCACAACCCACATACTCTGATCAGAATGCTGACGGCTAGCCACCTTCAACGCACTAATCTCAGCCTTGTACTCAAAATTGAAGTTGGCTACACTAGCAGGGAAAACAGTAGTGCTAACGCCATTACTCGCAATCCACGATTTAACAACAGATTTCACAGCATCTTCTTCATCAAGTTTGCCGGAAACACCAAGCACATCAATAGCGACTCGGTTTCCAAGCACACTCGGTGTAGCATCAAAGTCAGCCACAGTAATAATGTTCATGTTGCTAAACTCGTCGTCAAGCTTTTCCCCTACAGTCTTGACTGCACTGCTACCAGTTCCCTCATTAATTACAGTAAGGGTCCCATAAGTATTTTCAATATGATCATCCGTCAAATTGTCAGAGTTTTCTGCAACTTTTTTCACATTGCTGTCCAAATCTGCATTCGAACCGAATGTAAAAATGTTTTTCTGAGGACCAGACAACATATAGTTTGCATACTCGGCAGCATTAGAAACAACCGGAGTTTCAGGATCTGTAGGATTGCTGGAAGAAGGGTTGTCCTTGCAGCCAGCCAGCATGCTGACGGCCATGATGCCGGCCAGCGCCAGAGAAGCAATCTTCTTGAGTTTCATAATGAATTTTTCCTCCTTATGGTGTATAAAAGATAGAGACCCAAAACAGGTTCAAAGGAAGGTCCTTTCCTTTGTGTGCCTATCATAACATACCCCCCCGTGTCAAGACCCAATTTCAAATTTTCCCTTTTTTTCTTTATTTTCTTTAGTTTGAAATCTCTAACTTTGGGCGCAGGGGATTCGGAGGCAGCAAAAAAGCGCCCCGTCTGTCAGGGACAGACGGGGCGCTCTCGGTTTTTTCAGGGTACGGCCAAAGCCTTGCCCAAGGCGGACCTCAATTACTTGTACAGATCCACCAGGCGGGTCAGGTGCTCATAGCGATCCTGGGCAGCCTTCTCGTTCTCAGCGAACAGCTTCTTGGCGCGCTCGGGGAAGGCGCGGGTCAGGCGGCTGTAACGGGTCTCGGTGGCCAGCAGGTTCTGATACTTCTCAGAATCAACAGGCTTGGAGGTGAGGGTGAAGGGGTTCTTGCCCTGGGCCTTCAGAGCGGGGTTGAAGGTGAACAGATTCCAGTAACCGGACTCCACAGCCTTCTTCATCTCGTTCTGGCAGTTGGTCATGCCGCCCTTGATGCCGTGCAGCTCGCAGGGAGCGTAGCCAATGATCAGGGACGGGCCGGGGTAAGCCTCAGCCTCGGCGATCGCCTTGATGGCCTGGTTCATGTTGGCGCCCAGAGCGATCTGAGCCACATAGATATAGCCGTAGGTCATGCAGATCTCGGACAGGCTCTTCTTGCTGATCTCCTTGCCGGCAGCAGCGAACTGGCAGACCTCACCGATGTTGGAGGCCTTGGAAGCCTGTCCGCCGGTGTTGGAGTACATCTCGGTGTCGAAGACCATCACGTTGACATCCTCGCCGGAAGCCAGAACGTGATCCAGGCCGCCGTAGCCGATGTCGTAAGCCCAGCCGTCACCGCCGAAGATCCAGACGGACTTCTTGGCGATGTACTGCTTGCTCTTGAGCACCTCAGCGGACTTCTCGCAGCCGGCGGCAGCAGCCTTCTCCAGCTCAGCGATCAGAGCCTTGGCGGGCTGGTCGTTGGCGCGGGTGTTGTTCTTGGTCTCAATGAACTTGGCATAAGCAGCCTTCAGATCCTCGGAAGCCTTGTCGGAGTTGACGATCTCGTCAATCTCATGGATCAGGTTCTCGCGGATGGTCTTCTGGCCCAGATACAGGCCCAGGCCGTGCTCAGCGTTGTCCTCGAACAGGGAGTTGATCCAGGCAGGACCATGGCCGCTGTCCTTGTTGACGGTGTAGGGAGAGATGGCCGCGGTGCCGCCCCAGATGGAGGAGCAGCCGGTGGCGTTGGTGATATACATCTTCTCGCCGAACAGCTGGGTGATCAGGCGGGCATAGGAAGTCTCGGCACAGCCAGCGCAGGAGCCGGAGAACTCCAGCAGGGGCTGGTTGAACTGGGAGCCGATGACGGTATCATCTGCAAACTTGCTGGGCTTCTTGGAGATGTTGGCCACGCAGTAGTCGAAGACTTCCTGCTCGGCAGCCTGGCTCTCCTGGGGCACCATGGTGATCGCCTTGGTGGGGCAGACGGTGACACACTCGCCGCAGCCCATGCAGTCCAGCGGAGAAACAGCCATGACGAACTGATACTCGTTGGCGGGACGGTTGTCGCGGTGCTTGGTCTGGGCGGGCGCAGCAGCCAGCTCCTCAGCGGTCAGCTGGAAGGGCCGGATGGTGGCGTGCGAGCAGACGAAGGCGCACTGGTTGCAGCCCACGCACTTGCCGGCATCCCACTCGGGGACCATGACGGCGGTGCCGCGCTTCTCATAGGCGGAAGCACCCTGCTCCCACTGGCCGTTTGCATTGTGGGCAAAGGCCGAGACGGGCAGGCTGTCGCCGTCCATGCGGGCGATGGGCTCCATGACGTCGCGGATCTGCTTGACCAGCTCGGGACGGCCTGCCAGCTCCTTGGGAGCGGGATCGGCGTCGGGGTTGGACCAGCTTGCGGGCACGTCCACCTTGTGGATGGCGTCCACGCCGGCGTCGATGGCCTTCCAGTTCATCTCAACAACGTCCTGGCCCTTCTTGCCGTAGCTCTTCTGGGCGGCCTGCTTCATGAACTTGATGGCGTCGTCGATGGGCATGACCTCAGCCAGCTTGAAGAAAGCGGACTGCAGGATGGTGTTGGTGCGCTTGCCCATGCCGATCTCGATGGCCTTGTCGATGGCGTTGATGGTATACAGCTGGATGTTGTTGTCAGCGATATACTTCTTGGCCTCGGCGTTCAGGTGATGGCTCAGCTCCTCATCGGTCCACTGGCAGTTGATCATGAACACGCCGCCGGGCTTGACGTCCTGGACCATCTTCATGCCCATGTTGACGTAAGCGGGGTTGTGGCAGGCCACGAAGTCAGCCTGGTTGATATAGTAGGGGCTGCGGATGGGCTTGTCGCCGAAACGCAGGTGGCTGATGGTCACGCCGCCGGTCTTCTTGGAGTCATACTGGAAGTAAGCCTGAACGTACTTGTCGGTATGGTCGCCGATGATCTTGACCGAGTTCTTGTTTGCGCCGACGGTGCCGTCGCCGCCCAGGCCCCAGAACTTGCACTCCTTGGTGCCTTCTGCAGCGGTGATGGGGGCGGGCTTGATCTCGGGCAGGGACAGGAAGGTGACGTCATCGGTGATGCCGATGGTGAAACGCTCCTTGGGCTGGTCCTTGGTCAGCTCGGTGTAGACGGCAAAGATGGAGGACGGCGGGGTGTCCTTGCTGCCCAGGCCGTAGCGGCCGCCGATGACGGTGATGTCGTTCTTGCCGGCCTCACGCAGGGTGGCAGCCACATCCAGGTACAGGGGCTCGCCCAGGGCGCCGGGTTCCTTGGTGCGGTCCAGGACAGCGATCTTCTTGACGGTGTCGGGCAGGACCTTCAGCAGGGAAGCGGACACCCAGGGACGGTACAGGCGGACCTTGATGATACCGACCTTCTCGCCGCGGGCGTTCAGGTAGTCGATGACCTCGTCGGCCACGTCGCAGATGGAGCCCATGGCCACGATGACGCGGTCGGCATCGGGTGCGCCGTAGTAGTTGAACAGGTCGTAGTTGGTGCCGATCTTCTCGTTGATCTTGGCCATATACTTCTCAACGATCGCGGGCAGGGCATTGTAGACCGAGTTGCAGGCCTCACGATGCTGGAAGAAGACGTCGCCGTTCTCATGAGAGCCGCGCATCTTGGGATTCTCGGGGTTCAGCGCATTCTTGCGGAACTCCTCCACGGCCTCCATGTTGCACATTTCCTTCAGGTCGGCGTAATCCCACTTCTCGATCTTCTGATACTCGTGAGAAGTACGGAAACCGTCGAAGAAGTTCAGGAAGGGAACATGGCCCTCGATGGCGCACAGATGGGCCACAGGGGACAGGTCCATGACTTCCTGCACAGAGCTCTCAGCCAGCATGGCAAAACCAGTCTGGCGGCAGGCCATAACGTCGCTGTGATCGCCGAAGATGTTCAAGGCCTGGGTGGCGACGGTACGGGCCGACACGTCGAACACGCAGGGCAGCTGCTCGGCTGCGATCTTGTACATATTGGGGATCATCAGCAGCAGGCCCTGCGATGCGGTGAAGGTGGTGGTGATGGCACCTGCACCCAGGGCGCCGTGGACAGCGCCAGCGGCGCCGGCCTCAGACTCCATCTCGACGACCTTGACCTGATTGCCGAAAATATTCTTCTGGCCTGCTGCGGACCACTGGTCCACAGAGTCAGCCATCGGAGAAGAAGGGGTAATCGGATAGATGGCAGCAACGTCGGTGAACGCATAAGCTACATGCGCGGCCGCGGTGTTGCCATCCATGGTTTGCTTTGCTCTAGGCATTTTTCTTCCTCCATTACTTTTTATTGGGCGGCCCGCCGGGCCGGCATCTGACGATATGCCGGCTGGCCGCCCTGGGGTACTTTGCAGAACATTCCGCCCCCGCCGGCCACAGGTCCTGCCGGAAGGGCATGATTGCTCATCTATTATAATAGCAAATTCCCGCCCCAAAGTAAACGCAATCCGTCTGGTAAAACACACCAATAATTTGATTAAAAATTTGTGAGGTTTTTATCTTTTTTTCTTTTGATCTCCCTGGTTTTTGCCTTTTTGCACCCCGAAAGGCCCAAAAGAGCGGTTGACAGGCCGCCCCGGTGCAGGTAAACTGAAGATACAGGCCGGTACGGGTGTTTTCCACCCTTTCAACTTGTTTTCCACCCGCGGACGGTCTGGCGCCGGGCGCGGCCAGGCGCGCCGTTTCAGACCACCGAGAGGGGGAACTTTTATGCCAACGCATTTTGAAAAGACCATCCGCAGCCAGACCGTGTACGAAGGGCGTGTGATCACCGTCACTCAGGACACCGCCCTGCTGGAGAACGGCGAGACCGCCCTGCGGGACGTGGTGCACCACCACGGGGGCGCCTGCATCCTGCCCTATTTTGAGGACGGCACCATCTGCATGGTGCGGCAGTTCCGGTACGCCATGCAGCAGGAGCTGTGGGAGCTGCCCGCCGGCAAACTGGAAAAAGGGGAGGACCCCTTTGAGGCGGCCAAACGGGAATTGACCGAGGAGTGCGGCGTCACCGCCGACGAATATATCTCCCTGGGGCAGATCTATCCCACGGTGGGCTACGATACCGAGGTCATCTACATCTGGGCGGCCCGGGGGCTGCACCCCGCCGCCATGCACCTGGACGACGACGAGTTCCTGACCCCCGAGCGGGTGCCTCTGGAGAAAGCCATCGACATGGTGCTGTCGGGCGAGATCCGGGACGCCAAGACGGTGGCGGGCATCCTGAAATTCAAAGCCCTGCTGGACCGCGAAACGATCTGATCTTCATACCACCGGCCCCTGCCTTTGCGGCAGGGATCTCAGCGTGTCGAAAAACGACACGCTTTAGGGGGAACCCATTTCTGCCTGCTGCGCAGGTCAGAAATCCTTTCCCCCTAATATCCCCCTTTTAGACAAAATTCAGCGCTGAACCGCGCACTCGCCGCAAAGCGGCTCGCACACTCTCAGTGCTGAATTTCCCTGTATGTGTCCTGTCCATCCGCACATGTCGGCTGGACAGGATTTTTTTGTTTGGGCGGGGTGCAAAAACGCCCTGCCGGTCACCGGGACAGGCAGGGCGGATGGGTCATTCGCTGCGCAGGGCCACCACAGGGTCTTTCTTGGCGGCGCTGCGGGAGGGGATCAGGCCCGAAATGAGCGTCAGCAGCACGCTGATGCCGATCAGGACCAGGGCGGCCGGCAGGGGGAGCACGGCGTTGAGGTTGCCCGCGCCGGTCACGGCGTGCATCACGGCGCTGATGGGGATGCACAGCAGATAGGTCACCACCACGCCGATGACGCCGGAGGAGAAGCCGATGATCACCGTCTCGGCGTTGAACATGATGGACACATCCCGCTTGGAGGCGCCGATGGCCCGCAGGATGCCGATCTCACGGGTGCGTTCCTGCACCGAGATGAGGGTGATGACCCCGATCATGATGGAGGACACCACCAGGGAGATGGCCACGAACGCGATCAGCACATAGGTGATGGCGCTGATCATCGAGGTGACGGTGGACATCAGCAGGCCCACATAGTCGGTGTAGGAGATCTGGTGCAGTTCATCCACCGTGCTGTTGTAGTCGGCGATCACCTGTTCCACCGTGTCCTTGCTCTCGAACGAGGCCGCATACAGGTTGATGGAGGCGGGGGAATCCAGGTCGATGCTGCCCAGCATGGTCAGATTGTCCTCGTAGGTGGAGTCGGAAAACTCCATCACCAGGTCATAATACCGGGCCCACTGGTCCGGGGTGTAGCCATCCATGGCCAGCTCCAGGGCGTTGACCTTCTGGGCGTCGGGCACCATGGCCAGCTGCTGGCTCACCTGCTGGGCATACTGGTTCTGCATCTGCACTTCCAGCAGCTGGGAGAAGGTGCTGCGCAGATCCTCGTCGCTCATCTGCTGCACATAGCGGTCGATCTGTTCCTGGCTGACGCTCATCTGCTGGGTCAGCACCTGGGACAGGGTCGAGACGATCTCCTCGCGGCTCATCTCCGCCAGCATGGCGTCCACCTGTCGGGTGATCTCGTCCTGGTCGGGCTGGCTCATGATCCGGACATAAACCTGGGCCTTGCCCGCCTGGTCCAGCCCGTCGATATAGGCCCGCAGCTCCTGCTCTTTCTCCGCCCGGGTCAGGCTGTCGGCCCGGGAACGGAAGGGCAGCCCGGTCAGGATATCCCGGCTGGGATCGGCCTTCTGGGCCGCCACTGCCTGGGACTGTCCGGCCTGCTGCACGATGTAGTCGATCAGGCCCGCGGTGTAGCAGATCCGCCCCGAGATCATGCCGCTTTCCACATCGGGGTTTTTGCGGATGATGCCGGTGACGTGGAGTTTCAGGGCGTTGTCGTAGAGGTATTTCAGCCCCGCGTCGGTCTCCCGCAGGTCGGTATACAGGCCGGTGGCCTCGTCGTAGGTATAGCAGTCGGAGGGCAGGATGACCCGGAAATCGGTGGAGCAGATCTCCTCGTAGCTCCAGCTGGTTTTGGCGCCGGCGGAAGCCTCTTTGCCGTCGGCCAGGGCCTGCATCTCCTCCTCGGGGATGAGGCCGAGGGCATACAGGGTCATGTCATCCAGCTCGTTGTTCTCGTCCACCACCAGGACGATCTGGTCATAGCTGGCCGGCCAGGAGCCGTAGATCAGGTCATACTGCCGGGTCAGCAGGGGGTTCACCGCCGCGCCGTTTTCCCCGGGCAAAAGCTCCTGCCAAAGGTTCATCATCCCGCCGCTCATCATGGTGGTCATCCCGGCCGCGCCGGATGTACCGGCCGACGCCGCGCTGCCCGTCCCGCCCATCAGGGTGGAGAGGCTGGAGGAATCCATCACCGACACCAGCAGTTCCTGCATCAGCTGGGTGGTGTCCGAGTGGATGATGGTCCCGTCCACGTTCTGGGTGTAGACGCTGGGCTGGATGCTGTAGGTGTACTGGATGCCGCTCAGCGCTTCCCGGAAGGGGGAGGAGGGGTCGGCCAGCTGGTTTTCCAGATAGGTCTTGAAGGAGCGCAGGTCATTCTGAGCCACGTCCAGGTTGTACACCGCCGACACCAGATCCCGCACGGCGGGCCGCTCGTACACCGCGTCCCGCCCGTGGTCGCTCTCCCCGACGTTCAGATCCATGAAGGTCTGGATCAGGCTGGTGAGGTCCACATTGGTGGCCTGGATGGAAAGGGGATAGGACGCAAGGGCGTCCTCCTGCATGACGTTGATGTAATCGGTCATCCCCTGGGACACCGACAGGATCAGCGCGATGCCGATGATGCCGATGGACCCCGCAAAGGCGGTGAGGGTAGTGCGGCCCTTTTTGGTAAACAGGTTCTTGAGGGACAGCCCGAACGAGGTGGCGATGGACATGGTGGGCTTGCGGATCTTTTTGCCCCGGCTTGCCTCCACCTCGGCCTGGTCCTGGGCCCGGTTGGCCTCCAGTTCGGCGGGGGAGAGGGGGTCGGAGTCGTCGGTGATCACGCCGTCCAGCACCCGGATGATCCGGGAGGAATATTTTTGGGCCAGAGCCGGGTTATGGGTCACCATGACGATCAGGCGGTCCTTGCTGATCTCCTTCAGCAGTTCCATCACCTGGATGCTGGTCTCGGTGTCCAGCGCGCCGGTGGGCTCGTCGGCCAGGATGATATCGGGGTTGTTGACGATGGCCCGGGCAATGGCCACCCGCTGCATCTGGCCGCCCGACATCTCGCTGGGGCGCTTGTACAGCTGGTTGCCCAGGCCCACCTTTTCCAGAGCCTCCGCCGCCCGGTCCCGCCGCTCGGCCCGGCTGACCCCCGACAGGGTCAGGGCCAGCTCGACGTTGCGCAGCACCGTCTGGTGGGGGATCAGGTTGTAGCTCTGGAACACAAATCCTACCGAGTGGTTGCGGTAAGAATCCCAGTCCCGGTCCTGAAAGGATTTGGTGGAGCGCCCGTTGATGATCAGATTGCCGTCGGTATACTGGTCCAGCCCGCCGATGATGTTCAGCAGAGTGGTTTTGCCGCAGCCCGAAGGGCCCAGGATGGAGACGAACTCCGAGCGGCGGAACTGGATGCTGACCCCTTTCAGGGCATGGACGGTGCCTGCGCCCATAGGATAATCTTTCTTGATGTCGCGTAACTCAAGCATGGCGGATCTCTTTCACTTTCCTTTACCGTAAAGCCTGTCGTGATGGATTCACTTTTGTAGTATACCGTACAATTATGAACGTTTTCTATACATCCCACGCGACTTTTATGAAACTTTCACCGGTCACAGGGAGGTGACGAAGATCTCCACCCCGATGAAGATCAGGATGGCGCCGCCCAGCAGCGAGGCTTTGCCCGCCAGTTTGGTGCCGAAGGTGCGGCCGATCACCAGGCCCCCGGTGCAGATGACAAAGGTGACCGCCGCAATGATGGCGGCGCAGACAAGGGCCATCAGGGGACCGTATTCCGCAATGGTAAAGCCCACCGACAGCGCGTCGATGGAGGTAGCCACCCCCTGCAGCACCAGGCCGCCCCGGCTCACTGCGCCGGCGTCGTCTTCTTCCTTGCTGCGGATGCCCTCCAGCAGCATCTTGCCGCCGATGTAGCACAGCAGGATCAGGGCGATCCAGGGGATCAGGACGGTGAAGCCCTCGAACAGCTGCACCACCGTGTGGACGCAGATCCATCCCAGCAGGGGCATCAGGGCCTGGAAGCCCGCAAACACCCCCGCAATGCCGAACATCCGGCTGCGGCTCATGCCCGGCTCATGGAGGCCGTTGGCCATCGAGACCGAAAAGGCGTCCATCGCCAATCCCACTCCCAGCAGGGCGCTGTTGATAAAAAAGACCAGATTCCATTCCATTGTGCGTTTCCTCCGTCGCAAAAAGAGCGTTGCGCAAAAAAACCGGACACAGCGGCGGCTGTGCCCGGAAGTCGGCGGAACAAAGATGCGGCGGCTCCATGTACACAGCCCGGGCGGCGTCACCGCCCCGGCGCTGGGAACATGAGTCTCGCAATGGGTATAAGCAAGCCAGGCCCGGCGGGCCAGTATGTTGACTTGCTGCGCCGCGGTTTGCAGGCGGCGCTTGCTACTCCCTCATGGGTTTCTTTGGTTCTTGCAGCCACAGGATACCATATGAGCCGCCGGTTTGTCCATAGAAACCGCACACGCAAAACAATGCGGGGGCCGGCTTCGCAGCCAGCCCCCGCAGAGGGACCCTATCTTTCGTGACGCAAAAGTTCTTTTGTTTTGGTGCGATCAACAACAGAAGGAATATTGGTTCTATTCCTCTTTGCCGCCACATCGGATGGGTGTTTTACCCGAGCGTGCAGGTGGTCTCTGGCACCTGTGCGCCCCTTATATCATCTCCCGGTATGGTGCCCCGGGGGTGTTATAAGTTAGATTTAGTACTGGTCAGCAGTGTAGTCCAGAGTGATGGCAATGCCGATGATGACTTCGTCCTTATCAGCGTCAGCTTCCTGCTTATTCTGAAGGCAGTCTGCTTTAGCAATGCTGATGCTATAATCGTAGGTATCATTCCCTGCATTAGCAACTTTCTCATTCAGAACGTCAGCAATCTGATTAATAGCTGCTGCAACACGCTTATTGATGTAATCATCGTTGTGCTCACGGCTAATCGCCAGCAGCGTATACACCGTCACATCATCAGCAGCAAGCAGTCTATTAGCATTGGTATTCTTCCAATTCGTCGAACTTGCAGGAATCAGCTTATCAGTATAAACTGCATTCCCCATATATTCCTGAGCAACTTTATGAAAATCGCTACCGTTGTAGCAAGCGGTCAGCACATCCAGACCATTTGCATCATATTTGCAGTTTCTAGCAGAATATGTAACAGCCTGGTCGAGTTTAGTATTGCTGCTAGCTGCAAACAACGCCTTAGTAGTAGATGCAGTTTCATTCAAAATGGTAGAAGTGTAGGTGCTAGTTGGATTGGTGCCTTCGCTGGAAGAGCCGCTGTTGCCGTTGCCGCCGTCCTTGCAGCCAGCCAGCATGCTGACGGCCATGATGCCGGCCAGCGCCAGAGAAGCAATCTTCTTGAGTTTCATAATGAATTTTTC